>NZ_JAMYQH010000007.1:0-216703 GCF_040320765.1 Mesorhizobium sp. M0618
ACCAGATCCGGGCGGTCGTCCATCCGACGACGGATCCGAACGAGCCGACCAGCCTGAGCGCCGACGATCTGATCAAGGTGACGGCCACGATCACCGACAAGGACGGCGACAGCCAGTCGGCCTCGGTCGACATCGGCAAGAACCTGACCTTCCTCGACGACGGTCCGACGGTTCTCGACAAGACGGATCTTTATTTCGCCAACAGCGGGACTGTCAGCGGCACCGGCGTCTTCGACTACTCCATCGGTGCTGACGGACATACGGCGTACAGCAGCCTCAATTCGGACTTTTCCGCCATCACTTTGGCTGGCAGTGTGGCTGGGAGCGCAATCACGGCGCCGACCGTGATCTGGGCCTCTGAGACGTCAACAACGGCCGTCTTCAATGTCAGCTTCAACTATCTCACGGGTGGGGTGTCTACCCAGGAAACGGGCACCCTCACGTTCGACAAGGTTGCGGGAACCTACACCGTGGACCTGACCGACCCGATCTCAGCAGTAACGATCAGTACAGTGAGCAATTCGTCCTCTATCGTTGGCTATCAACCGGGATCCTCGACGGTTGACAACAGCCAGCCGGATGTGGCGGTAGCCCAGGTCAATCCAAATCTGTTCATCCAGTTTACCGGCTACGCGGAACCGGGAGCTGGCACCGGGGCTGACAACCTGCAATCGGGTTCGATTGATGGCAATTCGCTTACCTACGTGAACGGAGAATTGCTCACCCAGAGTTCGGCATACGTGTCCATCTCCGGCACAGCAAACGGCGTTGCGGGCGATACAATGGGCAAGGGAGAAGTCATGGACATGGACTTCTTCACCACAAACCCGACTGGATTCACGAATTTGGCCCCTGACGCTCAGGTAAGTTCGATGTTCCTGAAGTTCGATGGCATCGGGAACTCCGAAGACTTCATCGTCATCCTGAAACTCTACGATACGGTTGCCGGCACCTATACGACCAAGGCAATGTTTGTCGAGAACGGCGACATCTTCAAGGGCCCGGGCACTGGTCCGGGCATCTACTCCAGCGTAACGCTCGACAACAATGACGGCCTGTTGATCATCGAATCGAATGACTACAATGCTGCTGGTCAGCACTACGTGCTGGTGGGCGCACAGATCACTCCGACCGATGAAGGCATCACCGGCACAGCTATCAATCTAAACGGTGCGATCGGTGCCGGCGGAGCGAGCACGACGACGCAAAATTTGAGTTCGGATGTCAACGATCTGGGCTTCAAGGTCTCGGACATCGGCCTGGTCAGCACCACGACGACGGCGCAAAATGCCGATCTAACTTTCAATGTCACCGTGAAAGACGCGGACGGCGATACGTCACCGGCACAGCAGCTGGACGTTCACGTTGTCAACGGTGTTACCTATGCTGGCACGGCGGATGCCGAGACCATGCAGGGTACGGCCAATGGCGACACGCTGAACGGCAACGGAGGCGACGATATCCTGCAGGGGTTTGGCGGAAACGATACACTGACCGGCGGTGCCGGCGCCGACACGATGACCGGCGGCGCTGGCGCAGACACCTTCGTGATTGGGGCTGGCGACTCGACGCCCGTCATCAGCGGATCAGGCGACCTCGGCACGATCTCCGGCTATGACATCATCACGGACTTCGTCGCCGGGACCGATAAGCTAAGCCTGCCAGGCACCCTCGTGGCTGCGACGGGCGGCAACGTCGATGGGGGGAACACCACCTTGACGATCGGCGGAGACACGGTTCAGTCCCATTCGGTCACGAATGGCATCGCCACGTTCTTCGGGACGGACAGCTTTACAACACCGTTGACGGTCAACTCGACCGCAAGCTTGGCGGCGGCTGTCCAGTATCTGACGATAACGGATATCGGAAACGCCGGGGCGACGCTCGCCTTCACCGCAACGATAGCGGCGGTGAGCCATACATTTGTCTACACCCAGACTGGTGCAGGTGCCGGCGTGGGAACTCTCGTCGATCTCCAAGGGGTCACGATCGCGAACCTGAACACCCTGCTCACAGGGTCGATCGATCCCATTATCCTCGACCTGAACCACAATGGGTTTGCCTTCTCAGACGTCAGTCATGGTGTTCAGTTCGACATGAATGGCGATGGTGCCAAGGAACAGCTTGCCTGGAACACATCCCATGATGGGATGCTGGCGGTCGATCTCAACCATGACGGCAAGATCGACGATGGCACCGAACTGTTCACGCCGAACTTCGGCGGTGGCAACTTCGCCAGCGGCGCGGCGGCATTGGCTTCGCTCGACAGCAACCATGACGGTGTCATCGACCACAACGATACCGCCTTCGACAGCCTGCTGATCTGGAAAGACGCCAATGCCAACGGCACCAGTGACGCCGGAGAATTGTCACACCTCGCTGACAACGGTATCGTCTCCATCAGCACAGCGGCTACTCCGACTGTCGGCGAAATCGACGGACAGACCGTGACAGGCAACGGAACCTTCCAGATGGCCGACGGCACGACCGGCAACTATGTCGAGGTCGAACTCGACACCTCACTTGTTGCGCCGGCAGAGCAGACCGCCGGCAGCACGGGCGCCGACACCTTCAAGCTTGACAACCTCGACATCAAGGATCTCATCACCGACTACCACGGCACAGGCCCTGGCGGTGAGGGCGACAAGATCGACCTGAGCGCGCTGTTCGACACGGCGTCGGGGGGCAACATCAATGACTATGTGCACTACGACGCCGACACGAAGACACTGAGCGTCGATACGACTGGTTCGGGCAATGCGGCCAATTTCGTGGACGTCGCCGAGTTGCAGAACGCACCTGCCGCAGGCACGATCACGATACTCTACGACGACACGGCGCATGTACAACACACGGCAACGATCTAACGCCATGGCGCACGGCCACGCGACTATGTTATACATCGCTAATATCTAGGGGAGCTCAACATGAAACGTTCTGCAAGACTGCTGGTTTCCGCTGCGACGCTGTTGCTGGCAGTCGGGTCGACGGGGTATGCCGCCGACATCATCGATGGCCCGACCGGCGATTATTGCCGTGTCGTCGGCACGTCCAACCTGGTGCTGAACGACAACATCGTCGACCTCAGGGAGCAGGTGGTGAAGCTGATGGACGAGTCGGTCGCAGCCGCCAACAGTTCGGAGTGGATCAACTCCTCCCGGCCCGTCTTCGTCTGGGCATCGGAAGCCAAGGTCGCCTGCGGCATGGCTTACGGCTACCTCAAGACGAACTACAAGGACGAAGACACCCTCAACAAATGCGAGTGTTTTCACGATCGCATGGTCGAGTACATGCACTGACCGGATAGGCGAAGCCACGCCTGTTGGCCATCATGGCAGCCGACGGATCCTTCCTGAAGGCGGTTGCGGGCGCGATCGTGTTGCTTGGCTTTGTCCAAACGGTCACGCCGGCCAGTGCCAACTGGCTGGAACGACCGTCCGCGAAACAACAGCTTTCGCCCTGCCTGAAGCAGCCAGTGCGCTGTGATCCGGCTACGGAGTGGACCCGGCAGACATTCAAGGCATTTGCCAGCTGCCAGGCATCGATCCATGGCCTGGAGCCGCTGCTGGCGCATGCAGTGATGGAGATCGAAAGCGGCTTCGATCCCGGCGTGCAAGGCGCCGATGGCGAAATCGGCCTGATGCAGGTGATGCCGGCGACGGCCAGGATGCTCGGCTTTCGAGGTTCCCTGGACGATCTCAGCGCGCCGGCGGCCAACATCGCGCTGGGGGTCAAATATCTTGCACAGGCCAACAGGCTGGCCGCCGGCGATCTGTGCACCACCGTCATGAAGTATCGCGCCGGGCACAATGAAAGCCGGTTCTCGGCCCTTTCGGTCCGCTACTGCCAGCGTGCGCGGGCAATCCTGGCAAGGGAAGGCTTTGAAGTGACCGGGCTTTTGCCGGTGGCGACGTTCGGCTTTTCCGCCTTTTCAGGCGGTGAGGGTGGAGCCGCTGCCCAATTCTGGCCGGGGAAGGGGGGAAAGGGCGTCTGCGTGCGCCGCGTGTTCGTGCCCTGGCCGCGATACATGAAATGCGCCGACTATCGGAGTGCCGGGCAAGCAAGGCAGATCAGGGCGCTCAGAGACAGGCTTTTCGGCGGCTAAAAGAACTACAGACGGCACTGCAAGTCCGCCGTAACATGCGTTGAAGACCAGACCGGGAACAATATCCGGCGGCACATAGGGGTGGAGTATTCATGGAAGCTGGCCGACAGGTCCACGGTCCGCGGACATGGGCAATCGCCTTGGCGCTCGCCGCGATCTTATCAGGCTGCCAGTCGAAGGGCGGCGTGTCCGAAGTGCTCGATCCGGCGGCGATTGCCGCGCCTGCCGGGCAGAATGGCGCCGCCGGTGCCGGCCCCGTCCAGGCGACCCAGTCGCTGGGCACCGGGTCGACAAAAGTCACGATGCTGCTGCCGTTGTCCGGCTCCGGAACAGCGGGCGAAAACGGCAGGAAGATGCTGGATGCGGCCAAGCTGGCGATGACGGATATTGGCAATGGATTGCTTACGCTGACGGTAGAAGACACCAAAGGCGACAGCGCACTGGCCAGCAAAATGGCGATAACGGCCATAACGACGGGCTCGAAGGTCGTGATCGGCCCGACCGAACTGACGGCAGCCCAGCATATTGCCACGCTGTCTGGATCGAAGCGGCCACCGGTTCTGGCGCTTGCCGATAATTTCGCCGGTGGCGCCGGGGTTTATGCCGTGCTCCTTGGCGAAGCGGACAGCGCCGCCGCAGGCGCCGCGGGACTGGCCGCGAAAGGCAGCAAGAAGTTCGTGCTGCTTGTCGCGGATGGCCCAAACGCCGGCGCCATGGAGAAGCGGGTCGCAAACAGCCTCAGCATCTACGGCGCGGCGCTCGCGGTCACTCTCCGATATTCCGCCGGCGACGGCGCCGCGAAGGCGGTCGACGAAATGGGCTCACTCGTGGACGCCCCCGACGCCGTCATTGTCGCCAGCGGCAATGGCAGTCCGTCGCCTGTCCTTGCCGCCCTCAAATCGAAGGGCATTCCGGGAAAGACTGTCTCCGTCGTCGGAACGAACCGTTGGCTGGAGCACCCCATGGATCCGCTCTTAGAGGGGGCGTTTATCGCCACGCTCGATCCAAGTGAAACCGGGCCGATCGCCGACCGCTTCAGGACGGCATACAACTATCCGGCTGACGTCAATGTGGCCTATGCCTATGACATGGTTGCCCTGACGGCAGGGATTGCCAGCGCGATCGGGCCTGATGGCTTCAGCAAAAAGGTTCTCGAGAATCCAAACGGCTTTCGCGGGTCGACCGGCCTGTTCCGGTTTCGGGCCGACGGATCTAGCGAACGCTCGATGCCGTTCTATCGGATTGAAAAAGGTGCGCTCAAGCTGGTTGCCAAATCGACGTCGGGTTTCTGACCGGCGCAAATCCCTAAGATCCTGTTCAAGCTGATGGGCAGGCCGGGCCGCAGCCGCTTGGCGATCGCGCTCGGAAGCCTGCTGCTTCTGGCCGGGATACTGCTGATCATTCAAGGTGGGGCGTTGCTTTCGGTCGATCGGCCTGTCCGTGCCCCGTCGCGGGATGTTGACGATACGCAGCCTATCCGGCCGGTTGCCCCGGTAGCCGGCGCACAACGCCTGGAGCCGGCGCGCAAGGTTGCTCAAGACCTGATCGCTCCGCCACGGCTTGATCCCGCTGAGATCGAACGGACCGAGCCCCGTCCGCCACTCAGCGAGCTCGGTCTCGCCGTGCCCCCGAAAACGCCGATGCCTGGGGATTGGCGGGAGGTCTTGCTCTACCGCCCGGTTGCCACATCGTCGGCGATGTTCGCATCCATGGGCCGCAAGGTGGTCATCAGCGGAGTGCGAGGCATCGATCTCGACAGCTCCTGCTCGTTTCATGACGTCACCTGGCCTTGCGGCCTGCGCGCACGCGCCGTTTTCAATTCCTGGCTGAGGGGACGCGGGCTGCACTGTTTCGTACCGCCGGACGTCGAGCGTTTTGCCGTCGCCGCGCCATGCAGGCTGGGCAAGCAGGATGTTGGCGCCTGGCTTGTCTCCAACGGCTGGGCCACGGCGCTGCCGAGCGGCATCTACGGCAAGGCGGAGGCGACAGCCAGAAAGGCTGAGATGGGCATATTCGGCCCGGCACAATAGCCTGCCATTCAACCCTGATGTTTTGTTTGTTAACCGCCACGGGCGCAGCTTAGATCTTTGTTTTTCTGCATGTCCTTTTCCCAAAGCGGAGGTCATGCATTGGGAGCAAGCCGATTTCGTCCGCAGCCTTGATGGGGTCATCGCGCAATCGATTAAATTGCAAGGTTCCTTGAAACTGAAATTGCAACACACCGGCCCTATACCAGCCCATCCACAGGAGATCGGCCAGTGACAAAGACTATGGCGAGCACCACCGACCAGGCATGGAAAGGCGTCGCTTTGCTGACGTTTCTGGGAACCACTGCAATCCTGGGCGTTTCCGTCGGCCTCAATTATCTGCTCCTGTTCTCCGAGGCGCTGACGCCATTTGGGCGCAGCATGATCACGGCAATCCTGTTGCCTGTTGTCCTTGGTGTTCCGCTTTTTCTGTTCGTTGGATTGAAACAGATCGAGCTTCGTCGCTATCGCCGGGAACTCGACAAGTCGGCAACCTTCGACACCACGACCGGCTGCCTGAACGGAGCGGTCTTCACGTCGATGGTCGAAAAAAGAACGGCAAGGCCGTCGGTGCCGGGGCCTAAATCGGGCGCCTTCCTGGTCATCCATTCGGAGCATCTGCGGTCCATCAACCTGCGCTTTGGTCTTGAATGGGGCGATCAAGCCTTGCGGCTCATAGCCTCGACCATACAATCGTCGGTGCGCGCGGAGGATCTGGTTGGACGCATGGGAACGTCGATGTTCGGGGTTTTCCTCGCCGGTGCGACCGAAGCAGAAGCCAGGGAAATCGGCGAGCGTATCGAGGCGCGGATCGCGCAAGTCTATTTCGCGCCAAAGGGGACCGAGGATGCCCTGACCGTCAAGGTCGGCGGCGTGGTGTTCGAAAACCAGGTGGAGTTCGCGGACATGTTCCGGTCCGCCGAGCAGCGCATGGCCGGCGTCCAGGACGGAGCCGCGTTTGAACTGACGCATCTCCATAGCTGACATTCGCCGGGAACCAGAGCCATTCGGAACCCAGGGGAATTGTCGGACGCGGCCGCGGTTACGCTGACGACGGGGTAGCCCGTGAAGACGCCGCCCAGGTTTCGGCTACGGCGACGATCGCGGCATTGATCGGTCCGCTCGGGATCGCCGGCATCACCGAGGCGTCGACGACAAAGGCATTGTCGAAGCCGTTCAGCCGCAAGTCAGGATCGACGACGGCCTCAGTGTCACGACCCATCCGGCACGTGCCGGCCGGATGGTGATGGGTGGAAGCAGCCCTGGCAATGAAAGCATCGAGTTCGGCATCGGACTGAACCGGGGCGCCTGGCAGGATCTCCATATCGCGCCATTCGTCCAGAGCCGCATGATGGCCGACCATGCGCGCCCGCTTCAACGCCATCCTGAATGTCGCGCGGTCGTGTTCGGTTTCGAGATAATGTGGGTCGATGACCGGCGCATCGTTGCGGCCCGGCCCGCTTGGTGTGATGCGCCCTCGGCTTGTCGGATGGGTGACGCCGCACAGGATGGTAAAGGCGGAGCCATAGGGCGGGGTCTTCAGGCCCTCGGCCGCGGACGGGGCGACGACGCAGGCGAGCACGATATCGGGACTTCCCGTAGAGCGGGTCGGATCGTCGCTGTGCAGATACATCAGCGATTCGGAGTGCTGCAGGCGGGAGGGCGGCACCGGCTTTTTCGTGCTGTAGACATTTCCGAGAGCCAGCAGATGATCCTGCAGGTTGCGGCCCACATCGCCCCGATCGGCTAGGCAGCGTATATCAGCCTGCTTCAGCGTATCGGGACAGCCAATGCCCGACCGCATGAGGATGAGCGGCGTGGATACGGCGCCGGCGCAAAGAACGATCCGGTCGGCGGAGAGTGTTCCGGTCTCACCCCCGCACACCACGCTCACGCCCGTGATCTTGTGGCCGTCCAGCACCAGATGCTCGACCTCGTGGCCGGCGAGCAAGGTCAGGTTCGGCCGCGCCATGACCCGCGGCGGCAGATAGGCGTCGGCGACGCTCAGGCGCTTGCCGTCACGTATATTGAGTGAATTGGGACTGGTGCCGACCAGTTCGCCGCCGTTGTGGTCGCTCAGGGCGGGAGCGCCCAGGGATCGCCCGGCGGCGATGTAGGCACGCACGACCGGACTGACCTCGGCGTCCGGCAGATAGACGTCCAGCGGGCCGCTCTTGCCGCGTGTCGGCGCATCGAAGGCGGTGAAGGCTTCGCTGCGGATGAAGCCCGGCAACAACCCCCGATAGGACCAGCGCTCGCCACCGGCTTGTGCCCAAGGTTCGAAATCATCGGGATGGCCGCGCACATAGGCCATTGCATGCAGGCAGCTCGAGCCGCCGACTATCCTGCCGCGCGGCCATTCATGGACGCGGTCGGCAGTGAAGGGCTGGGGCACGGTCCGGTAGCTCCAGTCATAGGCGCGGCCCTGGAGCATCGTCCATTTCAGCGGATCGGCGATGTCGGGATCGGCCGGCATCGCCCCGGCCTCGATGAGGCCGACCTGGCACGACCGGTCTTCACTGAGCCGGCTGGCAACAACCGAGCCTGCGGATCCCGCGCCGATCACCAGCACGTCGAAATGACGTTTCAATTTGAAATTCCCCGCACAGGCTCGATGTCAGAGGTGATACGATCACGCGGCAAAGGCGCCGGCGTTCGACCGTTCCATGATCTGTCTCTGCACGGACAAAAGGTGCGCGCGCATTGCGGTCTCTGCCGCTTCGGGATCGCGCTGCGAGATCGCTTCGGCGATCAGGCGATGCTCGCCGTCGCGGTGGGCGATCCGCTTGGGGCAGGTGGGTGCCGCGGTGCGCGCAACCTTCACCCGCGCATCGACACCGACCTGGCGCAGCATCTTGTAGAATTCCGCGGCAAGGTGGTTGCGGGCCGCGGCGACGATCGCGAGATGGAAAGCGAAGTCGACCTCACCCGACGGGGCGTTCTCAGGCGTGGTTGCCGCGTCGAGGATCCGCGCCGTCTCGAAAGAGGAGGCGCGCAGCGACGCCAGTCGGGCAAGGCCCGGCTCCATGATCAGGCGCAATTCCAGGACCTCGATCGGATTGGTTACCCTGACCAGTTCCTCGCCATATCTCGGAAGGGCAGTCGGCGCCCGCCTGGCGCGCGCCGGCTTGAGGTCGCCCGAAAGGCGCAGCACTTCAAGCGCCTTGCGAAGCTGATGGCGCTTGACGCTCAGATGTTCCGCAAGATCGCGCTCGGACGGAAGCTTGCCGCCGCCCTGCTGCAACTGGCGGACCGCGGCGATGATGTCGTCGAGATCCGATGGTCCGACCTGCGGCTCGAATGCGCTCAAAACCAAATCTCCTGTCCGATCGGCAGACCGCCGACTCAACGTCCCGACATCATATTGTGACACGAAAACCTGTTCGACGGCACTCAACCAATTCAACCAATCTACAACTGTACGCAATGGTTGACAACACCAGTTGCGCAATGGTTGACTGCCCATGTCGACGGTTGCCATCGCGGCGGACCGTCTTTCTCCCGAGGATCACGCATGCCGGCTGACGAAACCTTTGACTACGTCATTGTCGGTGCGGGATCGGCCGGCTGCGTGCTGGCGAACCGGCTGAGCGAAGACCCTGCCGTGTCGGTGCTTCTGCTGGAGGCGGGGGATTGGGACCGCGATCCGATGATCCACATCCCGCTCGGCTGGGGCAAGATCCTGACCGAACGCCGCCACGACTGGATGTATTTCTGCGAGCCCGAGGCCAATGTCGGCGGGCGCAAGGTCGAATGCGCGCGCGGCAAGGTCATCGGCGGCTCTTCCTCCACCAACGCCATGGCTTATGTGCGCGGCAATCGCGGCGACTACGATCGCTGGGCGGCAAGCGGCCTGACGGACTGGTCGTTCGACAAGGTGCTGCCCTACTTCAAGAAGCAGGAGCGCTGGGAGGCGGGCGAAAGCCGGTATCGCGGCGGCAGCGGACCGCTGAACACCCAGTTCTGCCGCTACAAGGACGAACTGATCGATGCCTTCGCCACGGCCAGCCGTGATGCCGGATATCCGCAGACCGACGACTATAACGGCGCCATACAGGAAGGCTTCGGCCGGCTGCAGATGACAATTGCCAACGGCCGGCGCTGCTCGACCGCGACCGCCTATCTGCGGCCCGCCATGCGCCGCCGCAATGTCAAGGTGCTGACCGGCGCGATGGCGACGAAGATCCTGCTGAAGAATGGGCGCGCAACCGCCGTTGCCTATACCAGAGGCGGAGCGAGCCATGAAGTTCTGGCGCGGCGCGAAGTTCTGCTTGCCGGCGGCGTCATCAACACGCCGCAGCTGATGATGCTGTCAGGCATAGGCGACAGCGGCGAGCTCGCGGCGCATGGCATCGAGACCAAGGTTGATCGTGCGCAGGTCGGCAAGAATTTGCAGGACCATGTTTCGGTCATCCTGATGTATCGGCGCAAACAGCCGGGACCGTTTCTCAAGATGATGCGGGCCGATCGTATCGGGCTGGATTTCGTCAAGACCTATCTCACCGGAAAGGGCTTTTCGGGAGATGTGCCTGGCGGCGTCGTGGCATTCCTGAAAAGCGACGCAAGCCGGCCGTTGCCGGACGTGCAATTGCTGTTCACCGCCGCACCGCTTGGGGCATGGCCTTACATGTCCCCATTCAAGGCACCGTTCGCCGACGGCTTTGCGACCCGTATCGTCGCCGTGCAGCCGGAGAGCCGTGGCAGCGTCAAGCTGGCGTCGAGCGATCCGGTCGCCGCTCCGCTGATCCATCAGAACTTCCTGTCCTCGCAGCGCGACTGGCAGTCGCTTCGCGCCGGCTTTCGTGTTGCGCGCAACCTTGCCAGCCAGCCGTCCATGGCCCCGTTCGTTGGCGCGGAATTCTTCCCCGGCCCGAAATGTGAGAGCGACGAAGAGATCGACGAGCATATCCGCAAGACGTCGATCACCGTGCATCATCCGGCCGGCACGTGCCGTATGGGTGTCGATGCGGGGTCGGTGGTCGATCCGGAATTGCGGGTGCGCGGCGTTGCCGGACTTCGTGTCGTGGACGCCTCGGTGATGCCGGATCTCGTCTGCGGCAACATCAATGCGGCGGTCATCATGATCGCTGAAAAGGCCGCGGATCTGATCCGCAGCCGCGCTCAACAGAGCGTGGCGGCCTGATAAGACGGCCGGAATACAACCAAAGTCTTTTGGTTGACACTGAAAAACTGCGTTGGTTGGACTGTCATGTGCATCCGCATGGCCGTGACGAAGTGGTTTCACGCCCTGATTGCGAGCTGTATTTCGTGCATTTCTAGGCTATTTCTGCCTATTTCTGGGCATTTGCCTCTCAAAAATGCACCCCAACCAAAAACTTATAAAATTCGCAATTTGGGTATTGTCGAGCAAAACCAATGCGAATACGGTTGAGTTGGTTAGAAGTATTTTCTTCGCGATGAGAGGTGTCCGATATGTCCCTGGCGCAACCAGCTAACGATGTGCTCACCAACAAGAAGGCAGCACTCAAGGGCCTCTATGACGCCCTCTACGCTAAGAACATGTTTCCGTTCTGGGCGACGTCGGAAGGCGTCGACCATGACGAGATCAAGCAGCTGATGGCGACGTCGAAGGCCGTTCCCTTCGTGTGGTCCTATTCGGACATCGAGCCGCTGCTGCAGCGCGCCGCCGAACTGGTGACCATGGACGACAGCGAGCGCCGTTCGCTGATCCTGGTCAATCCCGGCCTTGCGCCCAAGCGTGCCTCGGTCAGCACCATGTACACTGCCTATCGCCTGAACGATCCCGACGAGATCATGCCGCCGCACAAGCACTCGCCGAGCGCCATCCGCTTCGGCCTGACCGGCAAGGGCAACTTCACCGGCGTCGAGGGCGAAGACGTGGTCTTCGGCCCGGGCGACATGGTGCTGACGCCCAACGACGCCTGGCACAATCATGGCACCGTCGGCGGTGAGCAGGCGGTCAACCTGTCGGTGCTCGACCTGCCGCTGGTCGAAACGCTGCATGCCGTCCATTTCGACCACAAATACACCGAGATGGTCGATGGCAAGGAAGTCGAGAAGAAGGTGCAGACCGCCCGCTATCCCGGTGACTACTCACAGCGCATCTATGGCGAGGGCGGCCTGATGCCGCGTTTCGTCGATCACAAGCGCGGCGGCGGCCTGTCGTCGCCGATGTATGTCTACCGCTGGGAGAAGATGGAAGCGGTCCTCGATGCCCACAAGGATTGGGACGGCGACCCTCATGAAGGCATCGTCATCGACTATGTCGATCCGACGACCGGCGGACCCGTCTTCCACACCATCAATTTCTACGTGCAGATGCTGCGCCCCGGCGAGAAGACCTTGCCGCAGCGCGAGACCGCCAGCCTGCTCTTGGCGCCGTTCCGTGGCAACGGCCATTCGATCATCGACGGCAAGCGTTACGACTGGAACCAATTCGACACCATCGCCATACCCGGGGGTTCCTGGGTCGAGCATGTCAACGGCTCGTCGAGCGAGCCGGTGATCTTCTTCGGCGCCACCGATGCGCCGACGCAGAAGGCGCTGCTCCTCTACAAGCGCTGGGGCCGCAACCAGGCCGGCGATCTGCTCCGTCTCGTCTAGTTCCCATCCTACTGCCCCGCCGCCATTGGCGGCGGGGACATTGAAATGACGTTTCAGCAGCAAGGGCGTATGCATTTGGTTTCGGCGTTCAACACCAAGCAGATCGGCCATGTCGACTGCCCAGGCGGCGGCCAGGTCTGGGTCGACGGCAACATCCTCTATATCGGCCACATGCGGCCGCCGAGCGGTACGACGCTGGTCGACATTTCCGACCCGCGCAATCCGCGCAAGATAGCCACGATCGATGTTCCGCCCGGCTGGCACTCGCACAAGGTGCGCGCCAAGGACGGGCTGATGATCATCAACCACGAGCGCTTTGGCGATGCCGGCCCGGCCGATTTCGGCGGCGGGTTGGCACTCTACGACACAACCAAGCCGGCACAGCCCAAGCTCATCTCGAAATGGATAACCGGCGGCAAGGGCGTCCACCGCTACGACTTCGACGGCCGTTACGTCTACATCTCGCCGACCGCCGACGGTTATGTCGGCAACATCGTGATGATCCTCGACCTGATCGATCCCACAAAGCCGGTCGAGGTCGGACGCTGGTGGATACCCGGCCAGTGGACCGGTGGCGGCGAGGAATACCCCTGGCACGACTATGTCACGCCGCGTTGCCACCATCCTTTGCGCATGGGCGACCGGCTGTATGTCAGCTACTGGCATCACGGCCTGTTCATCCTCGACATTTCGGACATCACCAAGCCGAAGCTGGTCTCGCACGTCAATTCGAGCCCGAGCTTTCCGCATCCCACCCACACCTGCCTGCCGATTCCACAGCCGCTCAAGGGCCGCAACATCATGGTGGTGGCGGACGAGGACGTCGCCAAGCTTCGGCCATCACCGCCGGCCTTCACGTGGATCTACGACATCACCGACGAGACCAACCCGTTGCCGATCTCGACCTTCCAGGTGCCGGGCCTCGACCCGGATGGTTCACCGCAGCCGCAGATGACCGGCTGCCATCAGCCTTCCGAACGGTTCAAGGGCACGATCATTCCGTTTGCATGGTTCGCGCAGGGGCTGCGCCTCGTCGACATCGCCGACCCGTTCGCGCCAAAGGAGGTCGGCCATTTCGTGCCCGACGCGCCCGAGGGGGCGGAGCGTTCCTCGTCCAACGACGTGACCATCGACGACCGCGGCATCGTCTACCTGATCGATCGCATCCGTGGCGTCGACATCATCGAAACCAGTGTTCTCTAGGAGCAGGCATTGAGCGACAGCACGCGAAAATCCGCCAGCCATTACGCCATCGGCAACAAGAACCCGAACCTGCCGTTTCATCCGGCGGTGCGTGCCGGCGATTTCATCTTCGTCTCGGGCCAGGTGCCGAAGGACGAGAACAACAACATGATCAGCGGCACGATCGAGGAAGAAACGCTGGCCACGCTGAAGACCATCGCGCGCGTCATCGCGCATGAGGGCGCGACGCTGTCGGATGTCGTGCGGATCACCACTTATCTCGAGGATACGCGCGATTTCGGCCGCTACAACAAGGCGTTCCTCGAAGGGATCGGCGATGCCGTGCTGGCGCGCACGACCGTCGAGGCAAAGGCCGTCATCAACACCAAGATCGAAATGGATGCGATCGTCTACAAGCCGCTCCCAGCGAGCAAGTAGGCATTGGACACAATCGAGGAGACGACATGTACAAGCTGTTAGGCCGCCAGACATCCGGCAACGTCCAGAAGGTGCTCTTCATGCTCGAAGAGCTTGGGGCGTCCTACGAGCGCGAGGATTATGGCCGCCAATTCGAGAACACCCAGACGGCGGAATACAAGGCGCTCAACCCGACCTCCAAGGTGCCGACGCTGGTCGACGGTGACACCGTGATCTGGGAGTCCAACACCATCCTGCGCTATCTCGCGGCATTCGGTGGCGAACAGTTGAATGGCGCCACGCCGGCGGAAAAGACCGAGGTCGAGCGCTGGATGGATTTCCTGCTGGCGGCGGTCAATCCCGGCTACCTGGCGGCCTTCAAGGGCGCCAAGCTCACACCCGAGGAACAGACCGCCGAATACAAGGAACAGGTGAAGGACCTTGTCGCGCAACTCAAGATCGTCGATGGCCACCTGGCCGGCAAGGACTTCCTGGCGCTGGACAAGCTGACCCTTGCCGACATCGCCTGCGCGCCGATCCTGAAGCGCTGCGTCGACTTCAAGATCGACCGGCCGTCGATGCCCGATCTGGAGCGTTGGGTGGCCGCGATCGCCGCCCGGCCGGCCTTCAAGGCGGCAACCACTGCTGCTCCCGCAAAGGCGGCATGATGATCAAGCGCGCCGCTCTCATCGGATTGGGAACGATGGGTCCAGGCATCGCCGCGCGGCTTTCGCGCGGCGGCCTCGATGTCACGGCGTATGATGTTTCACAGGCGTCGGTCGAGCGTGCCCGCGGCATGCTCGATCTCGCCGGCGGCGTGCTCGATCGTCTCGACATCAAGGCGCCCGGGACAGGCGCCGGCAGCGTGCGATTCGTCGAGACGATCGCCGAGGCCGTCGATGGCGCCGAACTGGTGATCGAGAACGTGCCCGAGAATATCGACATCAAGGCGCAGACCTATCGTGACATCGATCCGCTGATCGGCCCGTCCGTCATCGTCGCTTCCGACACGTCGGGCATCCCGATCACCAAGTTGCAGGCGCATATTTCGCATCCCGAGCGGATGGTCGGCATGCACTGGTCGAACCCGCCGCACATCATTCCGATGATCGAAGTGATCGGCGGCGAAAAGACCGCGCCAGAAACCGTGGCCACGATCCGCGACCTCATTCGCTCGATCGGCCTGCTGCCGGTGGTGGTGAAGAAGGACGTTCCGGGCTTCGTCGAGAACCGCGTGCTCTACGCGCTGCTGCGCGAGGCGGTCGACCTTGTCGAGCGCGGCGTCATCGAACCGGAAGATCTCGACACCTGCGTATCGTGGGGCATCGGCTACAAGATCGCCGTCATCGGCCCGATGGCGCTGCTCGATATGGCGGGGCTGGATATCTACAAATCCGTCTCGTCCTTCCTGAATGCCGATCTCTCCAACCGCGACGATGTCGCGCCGATGGTGCTGGAGAAGACGGCTGCGTTGAAGTTCGGCATCAAGTCGGGCGAGGGCATGTTTGCCTACACGCCCGAGCAGACAAAGGCGCTGCAAGGCGAACGGGCGCGCAAGCTCGTCGCGGTGCGGCGCATCCTGGAAGGCCGGGAGTAGCCAATGTCATATGGTGCGCAGAGGGCCAGCCGGTTTGAGGAGTTCCACCGGTCGGCTGTTTGTGTGAAGGGCGCCCTCGCAATCCAGATGGTGCGGGTGCGGCAGAAAACAGCGCGCGGGGCGACAAGCGATGCGCATTGAAACCATCCGAGCCGCCGGCGACAGGCCGGCCCATATCCGCCATGACGATCTGATCTCCGCCAAAGGCGTTTCGGTGGTCATCGCCCGGCAGCTGATCCTCAGGAACATCGATCTTTCGGTGCCAAAGGGATCGTTCGTTTCCCTTATTGGTCCTTCCGGCTGCGGCAAGAGCACCTTGCTCAAGGTGCTGGCCGGACTGGTGCAGCCGACCCAGGGCAGCGTTTCGATCGCCGGGCTCGCACCGGTCGAGGCAGCGCGCAAGCGGATGATCGGCCTCGTCTTCCAGGACGCCAACCTGCTGCCGTGGAAGAACGCCGTCGACAATGCCTCGATGCTGCTCGGCATCGCCGACAAGTCGCTGTCGCGCTCGGAATTGCGGGCGCGCGGGCAGGAGATGCTTGAGCTGGTAGGTCTGGGCGAGTCCTCTCACAAGCGGCCAAACGAGCTGTCTGGTGGCATGCGGCAGCGGGTCGCCATCGCACGAGCCCTGGCGCTCGATCCGGCGGTCCTGTTGATGGACGAACCGTTCGGCGCGCTCGATGCCATCACCCGCGATTCCATGGGTCAGTCGCTGCTGGAAATCTGGCAGCGGACCGGCAAGACGATCGTGCTCGTCACCCATTCCATCGACGAGGCCATCCATCTGTCGCGCCATGTTCACGTGCTGGGGATCAAGCCGGGGCGGATCACCGAGAGCCTCGACATTGCGCTGCCTTATCCACGCGACCTGTCGGTCACCGAAGATCCGGAGTTCGTCAGGCTGGTGGTCCAGTTGCGAACGATGCTGCGCTCCAGCCATCAGCCGGGAGGCGCGTCTTGAGCGACCAACCCATCACGGACCTTCCCGAGCCGCGGCTCGCCTCCAGCTGGAGTGCGGCGACCGGCAGTTGGCTGCCGGCGGTCATCCTGTTGCTGGTGACAATCGTAGCGTGGGAAGCCGCCGTGCGGATCTTTGCCATATCCGCCTTCATCATTCCCGCTCCGTCCGAGATCGCGAAGTCGCTGGTCGCGCAATGGGGCACGCTGATGCAGGCGACGCTGGTGACGGCGGGCGAGATCCTGTTCGGCTTCCTGGTCTCGGTCGTGGTCGGCATTGCCATTGCGCTGGTCATCGTGCGCTTCGACTGGTTGGGACGCGCGCTGTATCCACTGGTTGTGCTGTTCCAGAACGTGCCGAAAGTCGCTCTCGCGCCGATCTTCATTCTCTGGTTCGGCTATGGGCTGGCGCCCAAGATCGGCCTGATCCTGGTCATCGCCTTCTTCCCGGTGACGCTGTCCATGCTGGCGGGCATGCAATCGGTCGACCGCTCGCTGCTGTCGCTGATGAATTCGGTCGGGGCCAGCCCGACGCAGATCCTGTTCAGGATCCGCGTTCCGCACTCGCTGCCGAACCTGATGGCCGGGACCAAGATCGCCGCCACGTTGAGTGTGATCGGCGCTATCGTCGGTGAGTTCGCCGGGGCGTCGGACGGTCTCGGCTACGTCATCCAGTTCGCTTCGACCCAGCTCGACACGGCGCTGGTCTTCGCAGCGCTGCTGCTCGTTTCCGTGCTTGGCATCGCCTTCTACTACGCCGCCGAAATCCTCGAACGCATCGTGGTGCCGTGGGCGCCGAAATTCAGCCAGTCCTAGGCCGCTCGATCAACCAACGTCACAAAAGGGAACAAAAAATGCTGAGACGCTCACTTATCAAGGCCGCTACCTTGGCGGCGTTTGTCGCAGCACTCGGTTTCTCCAACGCGGCTCTGGCGGCCGATAAGGTCAACGTCCAGCTCGACTGGGTGGTGCGTGGCAATCATGCCATGTTCTTTGTCGGCAAGGAAAAGGGCTTCTTCGCCAAGAACGACATCGATGTGGCCGAGATCCGCAAGGGATCCGGCTCGCCGGACGCAATGCGGCTGGTGGGCAATGAGAACGCGGATTTCGGCTTCGGCGATCTTCCCACGCTTGCCGTCGCACGGTCGCAGAATGTCCCGGTCGTGGCGCTGGCGGCCGTCAATCAGCACTCGCCGCTGGGGATCATTTCGCTGGCCAAGACGCTGAAGCTCACCAAGCCGTCCGACCTCAAGGGGCTGACCATCGGCATTCATCCGGCCGGCTCCACCTACATCTTCTTCAAGGGCTTCCTGGCCGCCAACGGCCTGACCGAAAAGGACATGACGCTGAACAGCGTCTCGCCTCCCTATGAAAGCTATCTGCTGCTTGGCCGGGTTCAGACGGTCGTCGGCTATATCGATGCCGAGGTTCCCGAACTGGAGGCTAAGGCCGGAGGCCCCGGCTCGCTCAGCATCATGATGGGGGCGGACCATGGGTGGAAAGCCTATGGCTCGGGCCTGTTCACTTCGCAAGCGATGATCAAGGACAAGCCGGATGTCGTGCGCCGCTTCGTCAAGGCATACAGGGAGGCGTTCGACTATGTCGTGGCTCATCCGGAAGAAGCTGCCGAGATCACGGCCAAGGCAGCGCCCGGCTATGCGGACAAGAAGGACGTGCTGCTGGCGCAGATCAACGCCGACATCGCATCGACGTTCAGCAGCGCCGACACCAAGGAACACGGTCTCGGCTGGATGACGAAGACGCAGTGGGAGGAGACCCTCAAGACACTGACGGACCAGGGCGTGCTCAAGGCGGCTCTGTCGGCGGACGACGTTTTCACCGACGCATTCCTGACAAAAGAATAAGAGGTGCGCGGTGTTCGAACGGAAAGCTCGATGAGCGCCTACCGGCAGACCAGGCTGTCCTGCGCCATGGCGCAGGACACATCACGCTCGCCTTTCGCCGCATCGGTGCGGTCGAGCGTGACCTGCACGCGGGTGGCATATGCTCGGCTCGCCAGACCGCACCACAGCCGCTCGACGGGCAGGTTCTCGCGCTTGTCGTTGAGGATCGTGAACGTGCCGGTCTTCACATCGAACCAGAGTTCGACGCGCGTCTTCTTGCCCGGCTCGATCGTTGCGATCCCGGCTGAATACCAGTGGGCGAAGTCGGCGTTGCAGGAGAGGCCTTCGCTGCCCGCATTCGAAATCGTCAACGGAACCATGTCGAGCCCGTCAGTGCCGGTGCGGACGGTGACATGGTGCAACTCAACCGCGTTGGCGAAGGACGACAACGCCAGCATCACCGGAAGGGCATAACGGATCTTCACTTTGCCTGAGCTCCAATGTAATTTTCCTCGGCAGTCTATCTCGCTTTCGCGCAATAACAATAAGAATATTGATTGGTGAAACAACAGAGAGGGTAACATGTTAAAGCTTCTTAAGAGCAGTGTAAGTGCAGTTATATTGACCGGTGTCTTGATGAGCGGCGCGCTTGCCGGCGAGGTCAAGTCGATCGCCATCCTGACGCCCGAAGAAGGCACGGACTATGGCTGGAACCAGCAAGGCATCGACGCCGCCAAGGCGGCAGGCAAGGCCGCCGGCGTCGAAGTGGTCGTGGCGCAGGGCCTCGGCTATGGCGACGTTCGTCCGACCCTGCGGGAGCTTGCCTCCGACGGCGCCAGCCTGCTGATCGCTCATGCCAGCGGCTACAACACCTCGGCGCCCGAAATCGCCAAGGAACTGAAAGTTCCGGTGGCGATCGTCGACACGCCAGCCGGCTTGGAGAAGGGCCTCGTCGCCGACTACACGCTGAGCGGCCACGAGGGTGCCTATCTGGCCGGCCGTCTCGCCGGCAAGGTGTCGCGTTCCAAGTCGGTCGGCATCGTCGTCTCGGGCGAACCGCCATCGTGGAATTCGCAGTCGGCGGCGTTCGCACAAGGCGTGAAGGCGGAGAACCCTGACGTCAAGATCACCTATGCGGTGATCGGCCCTGCCGCCTACAGCGACGCGGCCGGCGGCAAGCGCGTCACCGAAAGCGTGATCGCATCCGGTGCCGACATCATCTTCGGCCAGGGCAACGGTTCGAGCTTCGGCATGCTGCAGGCGGTCGAGACGACCAAGGCAGCCGATGGCGGCAAGGTCTATTTTATCGACGTCATCGGCGACAAGACACCGATCGACAAGGGCTTCCTGCTGTCGTCGGTGGTGTGGAACATCGAGCCGGTCTATGCGGCGATGATTGCCGACCTGAAGGCCGACACGTTCGGCACCAAACACTATACGATCGGCCTCAAGGACGACTCGGTCAAGCTGCTGAAGACCGCTGCGATCCCGGACAATGTCTGGACGGAAATCCAGGCGCTGCGCGAGGACGTCATTTCCGGCAAGATCAAGGTCGAGCCGGTCTATGACGCGGCCGCCGTCAGGGCACTGATGACCAGCGTCGCCCAGTAAGGCGATCACGGTCAACTGCCGGAGGGGTGATCCGTTCACCCCTCCGGACGATTCCCGTTTTTTTGGTGCTGGGCTTTCATGAGCGGTTTTTCTTCATCGTCCGTTGCCGGGCGCGACATCGTCGCGCTTGAAGGCGTGACCAAACGGTTCCCCGGCATCGTTGCCAATTACAGCGTCGACCTGTCGATCCGCCCGGGCGAAGTGCATGTGCTGCTGGGCGAGAACGGCGCTGGAAAATCGACATTGATCGGCATGTTGTCCGGCCTGCAGCAGCCGGACGAAGGACGCATACTGGTCGACGGCAAACCGACGCCGATCACCTCGCCGCGCCATGCGCTGGCACTCGGCATCGGCACCGTATTCCAGCACATGATGCTGGTGCCGACGCTGACGGTGGCGGAGAACCTTCTGCTTGGCGGGCCGTGGTGGCAGCGCCCCAGGACCGAGGAACTGGCGGCGCGCGTCGCCGAGATCACCGGCACGCTCGGCATCACCGTCAAGCTTCAAGCCAAGGTATCGGAGTTGTCGCTCGGTGAGCAGCAGCAGGTCGAGATCCTGCGCGCGATGCTGCGCAACAGCCGGCTGCTCATCCTTGACGAGTCCACCTCCATGCTGACGCCGAAAGGTATCGACGAACTGGGCGCGCTGATGCGCCGCCTTGTCGAGCAGGGCCTGGCGATCGTCTTCATCACCCACAAGCTCAAAGAGGCGGCTGCCTTCGGCGACCGCATCTCGGTGCTGAAGCTTGGCCGCAAGGTCGGCGAGATCCCGCCCGAGCGGTTTCGCGCCCTGGGCGAACAGGAGATCGTCTCGGAGATCGTGGAATTGATGTTCGGCAAGCAGAAGGATGATCCGGAAGCCGTCGAGCGTCCAGTCCGCACTGCGCGAGCCGGAACGGCCCCGCTGCTTCAGGTCGCGGATCTGGCGGTCGCGCCGACGGACAATGCGCCGGGCCTGTCGTCGATCTCCTTCGACATCCGCCCGGGCGAGATCCTGGGCATAGCCGGCATCGACGGCAACGGCCAGAAGCAGCTGGCGGAAGCGCTGGCCGGCCAGCGTACAGCCACCAGCGGCTCGGTGCGGCTGGACGGCGCCGCCATCGAGACGCTGAGCGTCGGCGAGCGCCGCCGGCGCGGCCTTCGCTACCTGACCGACGACCGGCTGGGCGAGGGCACTGTCGGCACCTTTCCGGTCTCTATCAACTTCTTCCTCAAGCAGGTCGGCGCGGCCCCGTTCTGGCGCAACGGCGTCGAGCAGCGCGCGGAGATCGACAAGCGCGCCGCCCATCTCGTGCGCGAATACGATGTGCGTACTCCGAGCCTGAAGACGCCCGTCGCGCGGCTGTCCGGCGGCAACATCCAGAAGGTGCTTCTGGCACGGGAACTGGCTGAAGGCGCCAAGGTGGTGATCTTCAACAAGCCGACCTATGGGCTCGATCTCGCCAACACTTTGGCGTCGCGCCAGCGCATCCGCGACACGGCGGCGCGTGGCCTTGCGGTGCTGCTGATCTCCACCGACCTCGAGGAATTGCTTGGCATGTGCGACCGCATCGCCGTCATCGCCGACGGAGCTTTGGTCGGCACCGTCGAGAATGCCGACGACGCCCGCACCAAGGTCGGTCGCCTGATGATCGGACTTGCCGCATGAGCATCGACACCGCACCCCCGGTCAGTGCTACCGCACTCGATGCCACGAGCGGGGCAACGACGCGCCGCGACATCCTGCATCGGCTGCTGATGACGCTCGGCCCGATCCTCATCGCTCTCGTCATAGCCGGCTGTATCCTGCTTGCGGTCGGCGTCGACCCGCTCGCCTACTACGGCTTCGTGCTGGAGAAAGGACTGTTCTCGCCGCTCGGCATCCAGCAGACGCTGACGCGCATGGCGCCGCTGCTGTTTCTTGCCGCCGGCCTGATCGTGGCCTTTCGCGCCGGCATATGGAATCTCGGCGGCGACGGCCAGTTCCTGCTTGGCGCGGTGACGGCGGCTGCCAGCGCTCCCGTGTTCGTTCAGATTATGCCAGCCTGGCTGGCGCTGGTCTGCTCGTTCCTCATCGCCATGATGGTGGCGATGATCTGGTCGCTGGTGCCGGCCCTGCTGCGTGCCTATCAGGGTGTCAACGAGATCATCACCACGCTGATGATGACGTTCCTCGGCACCTCGCTCGCCAATGTGCTGGTCAAGCTGGCGTTTCGCGACCCAAGCACGACTGTGCCGCAGACGCGCACGCTTCCGGTGGAAGACCGGCTTCCGCGCCTGTTCGAAACGACCATCACCAGTGGCCTGCTGCTTGGGCTGGCGGCGATCGTCATCGTGCATCTGGTGATGACGCGCACGGCGTTCGGGCTGAAGCTGAGGATCGTCGGCGCCAATCCACGCGCGGCGGTTCACTCGGGGCTCGGTGTCCCCGGCCTGACCGTCGCCGTCTTCGCCATTTCGGCCGGGCTGGCCGGCCTTGCCGGCGCCGTCGACATCATCGGCGTCCAGGGCAATGTCCGCGCCGACTGGAATCCCGCCTATGGGCTTGCCGTGATACCCGCCGTGTTTCTCGCCCGCATGAACGGCTTTGCTGCGATAGGCTTCGTGTTCCTGCTTTCGGTGCTTTCGATCGGCGGTGAGAGCGCGGCGCGCCGGCTTGGCGTTCCCAATCATTTCACGCTGGTGCTGGTTTCCATCGTGCTGATCGTGCTCGCGCTCGCCGAACATTTCGATCACCGATACAACCAGTCGCGGAGGGCCTAGGGCATGACCGGGCTGTTCAGCGAAGTCTTTCTCAGCGCGCTCCTGTTCGGCGCCGTCACCGCGGCGATCCCGCTGCTGCTTGCCGGGCTCGGCGAGCAGATCTCCGAGAAGGCGGGGGTGCTCAATATCGGCATCGAAGGCATGATGCTGGCCGGCGCCTATCTCGGCTTTGTCGGCGCTTTCTATTCCGGGTCGCTGTGGCTGGGCTTTCTCACCGGTGCCGTCGGGGGTGCTGCGGTGGCGCTTGTCATGGCGCTGCTTTGCGTGCGCATCGGGCTGAACCAGATCGTCATCGGCATCGCGCTGACCTTGGGGCTCGAGGGCCTGACGGCACTGCTCCACCATTTCCAGTTCTCACGCAGCTACCCGCGCCTGCCCGCGGCGGATGCTACCGTCATTCCGCTGCTTTCGGGCATCCCGGTCATCGGGCCTGCATTCTTCAAGCATCATCTGATCGTCTATCTGGCGGTCGCGCTGGTTTTCGGCATGAGCTACCTCTATCGGCGCACGCAACTCGGCCTCAATTTGCAGGCGGCAGGCGACAAGCCGGCCGCGCTCGATGTCGCCGGCATCGATGTCGTGCGGACCCGCACCATCGCCGTGTTGACGACCGGAGCGCTGGCTGGGCTCGGCGGCGCCTATCTCGCCAATGTCGGGGCTGGGCTGTTCATTCCGTTCATCACCAATGGCGCGGGCTTTCTCGGCATCGTGCTGGCCATGCTGGCGCGCGGTCGCCCGATCTGGGTGCTGTTCGGCGCGTTGCTGTTCGGCGTCTGCCTGTCGCTGACGACGGCCATGCAGGTGGCCGGCATCAACATACCGACCGACATCATCCAGATGCTGCCGTTCCTGGCGGTGATGATCATGCTGGTGCTGTTCGGCC
Source organism: Mesorhizobium sp. M0618 (assembly GCF_040320765.1). Taxonomy (NCBI): domain Bacteria; kingdom Pseudomonadati; phylum Pseudomonadota; class Alphaproteobacteria; order Hyphomicrobiales; family Phyllobacteriaceae; genus Mesorhizobium; species Mesorhizobium sp. M0618. Next base: position 23,950 of record NZ_JAMYQH010000007.1, read on the forward strand.
GGCGCGCGAGCCTGCCGGCGGCGCTCGGCATTCCATACGAGCGCGGCGCGCGCTGAGCACAATTCATGCGCGGACGGGACCCGCGCCAATAAAGGAGGCAAGAATGTCGGATACCAAGGTCTACCTGCTCGACGGCGGCTCGCTCGTTCTCGACGGCTATCATGTGTTCTGGAATCGCGGCCCTGGCGGTGAAGTGCGCTTCCCCGTCTATTCGATCCTGATCGAGCATGCCGAGGGTCGGTTCCTCATCGACACCGGCTACGACTACGACCACGTGATGAAGGTGCTGCCGTTCGAAAAGCCGATCCAGGAAAAGCACCAGACCATCCCCGGCGCCCTGGCGCTGCTCGGCCTTGAGCCGAAGGACATCGACGTCGTCGTCAACTCGCATTTCCACTTCGATCATTGCGGCGGCAACAAGTATTTTCCGCATGCCAAGAAGATCTGTCATCGGACCGAGGTGCCGCAGGCCTGCAATCCCGAGCCCTTCGAACATCTCGGCTATTCCGACCTGAGCTTTTCGGCGGAGGCTGCCGAAGCGCGTGGCGCGACCGCACAATTGCTTGCGGGAACGACACGGGCGAATTCGACCTTCGAAGGCATCGATGGCGACGTCGAGCTTGCCAAGGGTGTCCGGCTGATCTCGACGCCCGGTCATTCGATCGGCCATTACAGCCTGCTGGTGGAGTTTCCCAAGCGCAAGCCGATCATGTTCACGATCGACGCGGCCTATACGCAAAAGAGCCTTGAAATGCTGTGCCAGGCGGCCTTCCACATCGACCCGGTGGCGGGCGTCAATTCGATGCGCAAGGTGAGGAAGCTCGCCGAGGACCATGGCGCCGAGCTGATGTACTCGCACGACATGGACAACTTCAAGACCTACAGGACCGGCACGCAATTCTACGGCTGACCGCCGCCAATCGGGAGACAAGACGATGCGCTATCTCGAACACGCTGATCCGGTCATCACCCTGACCGCGGGGCCGGTGAACGCCTATCCTGAAGTGCTGCGCGGCCTCGGCCGCACGGTGCTCTACGACTACGACCCGGCGTTCCAGCTCTTCTACGAGGGTGTGGTCGACAAGGCGCAGAAGGCGATGCGGCTGTCGAACAAGCCGGTCATCCTGCATGGCGAGCCGGTGCTTGGCCTGGAGGCCGCCGCGGCCTCGCTGATCACGCCGGACGATGTCGTGCTCAACCTTGCCTCGGGAGTCTACGGCAAGGGCTTTGGCTATTGGGCGAAGCGCTATTCGCCACATCTGCTCGAGATCGAGGTGCCCTACAACGAGGCGATCGACCCGCAGGCGGTTGCGGCAATGCTGAAGGCGCATCCGGAAATCACCGTCGTTTCCGTCTGCCACCACGACACGCCGTCCGGCACCATCAATCCGATCGACGCCATCGGCGCGCTGGTTTCGGCGCATGGCGGTTATCTCATCGTCGACGCCGTCTCGTCCTTTGGCGGCATGAAGACGCATCCCGAGGATTGCAAGGCCGATATCTATGTCACCGGCCCGAACAAATGCCTGGGCGCGCCTCCCGGCCTGACGATGATGGGTGTCAGCGAGCGGGCCTGGGCCAAGATGAAGGCCAATCCCCTGGCGCCGCGCGCGTCGATGCTCAGCATCGTCGACTGGGAGCATGCGTGGTCGCGGGACAAGCCGTTTCCATTCACGCCTTCGGTCTCGGAGATCAACGGGCTCGATGTCGCGCTCGACCTCTATCTCAATGAGGGACCGGAGGCTGTGTGGGGGCGCCATGCACTCACCGCCAAGGCCATGCGCGCCGGCGTTGCCGCGATGGGTCTGTCGATCTGGGCTGCCAGCGACAGCATCGCGTCGCCGACCACGACCGCTGTCCGCACGCCCGAAGGTGTCGACGAGAAAGCGCTTCGCCAGGCCGCGCGCGCCCGTTACGGCGTCGTCTTCTCATCGGGCCGCGGCGAAACATTGGGGAAGCTGACGCGCATCGGCCATATGGGACCGACAGCCCAGCCGATCTATGCGATCGCGGCGCTCACGGCACTGGGCGGCGCCATGAACGCGGCCGGCCAGAAACTGGCGATCGGCGAGGGCATCGACGCGGCGCTGGCCGTGATCGACGCCGACGCCTGAACAGACATCACCACGGATTGAGGGAGCATTTTCATGACTGAACGGCTTGCGGGAAAGACGGCCCTGGTTACAGGCGCCGCGCAGGGTATCGGCAAGGCGATCGCAGCGCGGCTTGCCGCCGACGGGGCAACCGTCATCGTCAGCGACATCAATGCCGAAGGCGCCGGGGGGGCGGCCGCGGCGATAGGCGGAAAGGCGAGGGCGATCGCCGCCGACATTTCCGATCCGGCATCGGTCAAGGCACTCTTCGCCGAAATCCAGGCCCTGACCGGGGGCATCGACATCCTGGTCAACAATGCCAGCATCGTTCCGTTCGTCGCCTGGGACGATGTCGATCTCGACCATTGGCGCAAGATCATCGACGTCAATTTGACCGGCACCTTTATCGTCAGCCGTGCCGGTACGGACCAGATGCGTGCGGCGGGGAAGGCCGGACGGGTGATCAGCATCGCATCCAACACCTTCTTTGCCGGCACGCCGAACATGGCGGCCTATGTCGCGGCCAAGGGTGGCGTCATCGGTTTCACCAGGGCGCTCGCCACCGAGCTTGGCAAATACAACATCACCGCCAATGCGGTGACGCCCGGCCTGATCGAGAGCGACGGCGTCAAGGCGAGCCCGCACAACGAGGCGTTCGGCTTCGTCGAGATGCTTCAGGCCATGAAAGGCAAGGGGCAGCCGGAACATATCGCCGACGTGGTTTCGTTCCTGGCCTCCGACGATGCACGCTGGATCACTGGCCAGACGCTCAATGTCGACGCCGGGATGGTGCGCCACTAGCCAAAGCGCATCCCAAAAACGCTACGACCCTTCTGGGCGACCTGCATTTTGGGTCGCAACAGCGGATGAGCGCGGCCGTGCCCGCAAGGCCGTGCCGCAAATAGCCAATCAAGGAAAAATCATAGTGGACTTCGGATTCGACACGTCGGTTTTCGACGGGCTGACGATTGCAATGCTGATCGCCGGCCTGGCCATGACCGGAATGGCCTCCGGCGTGCTCGCCGGTCTGCTGGGAGTCGGCGGCGGCATCGTCATCGTTCCGGTGCTGTTCTGGGTGCTTAGCCTGTTCCACTTTTCGCCTGCTGTGATCAGCCATCTGGCGGTCGCGACATCGCTTGCGGTCATTATCCCCACCTCGATCTCGTCGATGCGGTCACACAACAGGCGCGGCAATGTCGATCGGCCTCTGCTCAATCTTTGGGGACCGGCGATTTTCGTCAGTGCCCTGGTCGGCGGCATCATGTCGAAATTCATCCCGGGCGCCGGCCTGCGGCTGGTCTTCGGCGTCGTCGGCCTGCTGGTGGCCGTCAACATGGCGCTGCCGAAGCACCTCGTGATCTCCGATCACCTGCCGCAAAGCGGCTGGATCAACCGCGCGATCGCTGCTGTGATCGGCTTTGTCTCTTCGCTCATGGAAATTGGCGGCGGCACACTCTCGGTGCCGACGCTTTCCAGTTTTTCCTTTCCGGTGCACCGGGCCGTCGGCACATCGTCGGCGCTTGGCCTGCTTATCGCGCTTCCAGCAGTGGCCGGCTTCATCTGGTCGGGTCTAGAAATCGCCGGCAGGCCCCCGCTCAGCCTGGGCTACGTCAGCCTGCCGGCGGTTGCCATCATAGCGCCCGTGAGCTTCCTGTTCGCACCCTTGGGCGCCAGGCTCGCCCACGCGCTCAACCCGCGCTACCTGAAACCTGCCTTTGCGTTTTTCCTGGCGATCACGGCCGGGCGAATGTTGCTTTCCTGAATCCGGTTCAGCGGCCTACGGCTATTTTTCCCGCATGGCCCGGCGGAAGTTCTGCGTGATCGGCTCGGCGAGATAAGAGAGCACGGTGCGAGCCCCCGTCCGGATCATCGTCTCGCTCGACATGCCGGGCAGCAGCTTGCGGCCCTCCAGCTTGCCGAGTTCGCTTTTGTCGATCACAACCGTCGCGGCGAAATAAGGTGCGCCGCTGCGTTCCTCAACCATGCGGTCAGCCGACACGATCTCCACGACACCTTCGAGTGGCGGCAGGTTGTAGCGGGCGAAGGCCGGGAAGCTGACGCGCGCGAGCTGTCCGGGTGCGATCGTCTCGACATCCTCCGGCTTGACCATAGCCTCGACCACGAGTTGCTGTCCGAGCGGCACGACGGTCATCAATGTCTCACCGGGTTTCACGACACCGCCCGCCGTATGGACCTTCAGATCCATGACAATGCCGTCAACCGGTGCGACGACATCGGTGCGGGTAAGCACGTCCGCGGCGGAACGCTCCTGCTGTCCGAGGTCGAACAACTCCGCCTCGACCTTGCTCAACTCGTCGACGGCCTGGTTCAGGCGCACTGTGTTGAGGTTCAGGATTTGCATATCAATCTCGGCCATGGCGCTTCCGGCACGGGCGATTGCGGCAATGTTGGTAGCGCGCTCCCCCTCGATCTCCCGCTGTTGGCGTCTGAGCAATAGGTTCCGTTCGCGGGTGGTCAGCCCTTTCTTGAGCAGCCCCTCAAGGTCTTTGCTTTCATCCTCGATTGCCTCGATCTGTTTGTCTTCGGTGACGATAAGCTGCTCCAGTCCCGTTATCTCTTCCTCGACCTGGTGACGGCGCTGGCCGAGAATTTCCCGCTCGTCCTTCAGATTGTGGTGCTTCGCGGCAAACACGTCACGCTGTGCGGCCACCGCGTCCTTCACGGCCGTGGCGGGGTTTGCGAGCAACGCCGGATTGAATTCGATCTCGGCCTTGCCGTCACGCTCGGCCCTGAGACGCGCGGCCAGCGCCTCACGCGTTGCTATCCGGTTCTGGACCAGGTCAAGTTGCGCCTTTGCCTGCGTGTCGTCGAGCCGGATGAGGATCTTGCCCGCCTTGACGATATCCCCGTTGGCGGCGTTCAACTCCGCGATGATGCCGCCCTCGAGGTGCTGGATGAGCTTGCGGTCGCCGGCGACCTTGATAACGCCCGGCGCCACAGCGGCGCTGTCCAACGGTGCCAGCGCCGCCCAACCCCCGGCCACGCCGAAGAACAGGAACATGATCGCGAACCCGGTGAATTTCACGCCTCCCAGACGCAGGGGTACCGGTTCCAGGAGGGAGGGTGGGGGGAGGGGCAGCGGCACGACGTTCAATTGCGGGGGGCGGCTCATGCTTCCTTGACCTCTTTGATTTCCTTGACCATTTCGAGGGTAGGCAACTGGGCCGCTTTGGGCAGATGGGCCACCTTGCCGGCGCGATTGGCGAGTTCGTTGAAGACATGGTCGCGCGGCCCGAAGAGATCTTGCTGACCCCTGTTGAGCACCAGTATCTTGTCTACCTTGTCCAAAATGTTGGCGCGGTGCGCTATCAGGATAACGGTTGTGTTCGTCGCCTTGGCCACGCCGAGAGCGGCAATCAATGCCTCCTCGCCCTCCCTGTCGAGGTTGGAATTGGGTTCGTCGAGGATAAGCAGCGTGGGGGCGCCGTAGAGTGCCCGCGCCAGCCCGATGCGCTGGCGCTGTCCGCCCGACAGTATCGCACCCGCTTCGCCGATCTCGGTCCCGTATGCCTTCGGCAGTCCTTTGATCAGCTCGTGGACTCCCGCCAACTGCGCGGCCTCGACCACCTTGTTGAAAACCGCCGGATTGAGCGTCGCGAAGCGGCAAATATTTTCGGACACGGTGCCGGCGAAGAGTTCGATGTCCTGCGGCAGATAGCCGACATGACGGCCACGGTCCTCCGCCGCCCATTGGGCAACATCCGTTCCGTCCAGCAAGGCGCGCCCCGCGGACGGGCGCCAGGCGCCGGCGAGTATGCGCGCCAGGCTCGTCTTGCCGGCCCCGCTCGGGCCGATCAACGCCATCGCTTCACCGGGCTCCAGGCGGAAGTTGATGCCTTTCAGGATATGCTCGCCACCCTGTCGGGCAAGCACAAGGTTCTCGGCCTCGAACCTGCCTTTCGGTCGTGGTAGCGGCAGGGCCGGTGTGGCCTCCCGGTGCTGTCCGGCCACAGCGGTGAGACGCCGGTAGGCGGCACGCGCCCCAACCGTCGCCTTCCAGGTGCCGATGGCTTGCTCGACCGGCGACAATGCGCGACCCATCAGGATCGAGGCGGAGATCATGATGCCTGGCGAGGCCTCGTTGCGAAGGACCAGATAGGCGCCAAGGCCGAGTATGGCCATTTGCAGAGCCAGCCGGTGACAACGCGCGATGGCCGCGATAACGCCGCCACGGTTGGCGGCAAGAACCTGTCCTCTGTTTGCCTCGTCCTGCTGTGCCTTCCAGCCCTCCATCAGTGGCTTTAGCATACCCATCGCCTGGACGACCTCGGCGTTGCGGATCGCCGCCTCGGCCTGCACATAGGCCCGCGACTGCGCACCCGAAGCCTCGGTTAAGGGCTTTCGCGTGACGTATTCGTTGAGCAGCGCCAAAGCGAACAGGACGATCCCGCCGCCCAGCGCCAGCCAACCCAGCCAAGGGTGCATGACGAATATGGCAGCGAAAAACAGTGGCGCCCAAGGCGCGTCGAGGATCGGAAAGATGCTCGGGCTGGTGAAGAAATTCCGCACCTGGTCCAGATCGCGCAGCGGACGGGCGTTGGCCTGACCAGGCGCCGACGCGGCGTATTCCACCGATGCGGTCAGGAGAACCGGTCCCAAGCGCGCGTTCATCCATGATCCGACCTTGGCCAGAAGACGCCCGCGTATTACTTCCAACCCCGCGAGCGTCCCGAGCGCGGCCGCCGCCATCAGCGACAGCATCACCAGCGTCTCCAGGCTGTGGCTGGACAGCACGCGGTGGTAGACCTGGAGCATATAAAGCGCCCCGGTCAGCATCAGCACGTTGATGCCGCCGCTGAACCAGATTAGCGGCCGGATGGCGCGTTTGGCCTCTTTCATCACCACCTGCAGGGCAGGGGGTTGTTGCCTGGTTTTCATAATTTACATCTCTGGTGTGGGGGTGACATCTTGTGCAAGAAGGGGGGCAGCAATGGCTGCCCCCGTTGGTCAAGTGTCAGCCGACGTCAACATATATGTGCTGCGTCAACGTCTGGTCCCCGTCCGCGTCCGCCACCTGGAAGGCGAAGTCGAGGCTGGCTGATGGCGTCTCGGTCACGGTCGTGCTGAAGGCGATGTCCGTGATCTTCAGCACGTCGTTGTCGACTGCGTCGAAATTCACCAAACTGCCGGTCGCATTGCTGCCGCCGCCAGAGCCGGTCGTCCCGACCAGGTTAATCGCCGAGCCGGTGATTCCGTTGCCCGACTGCATGATCTGGACACCCTGCATCACATAGTCTTCTCCGGCTGCGTTGTAGTCGTTCTGCTCGATGATCACGAGGCCGTCATTGTTGTCCAGCGTGAACTCGCTGCTGTACGGGGACGGGACATTGCCCGTCTTGAAAATGTCATCGTTCGAGACGTACACAGCCCGCGTGATCGTGGTGTTGTCGTCGGCGGTGCCGGCAATGTTGTCGGCGCCATTCTTGTCGATCAGGTCGAGGATCAGCATCAGGTCCTCGCTGTTGCCGATGCCGTCGAACTTGATGGCCATGGTACCGGCGGTTTGTGACGGGGTCGTCTGCACACCGGATGTAGTCGGGTCGACATCCTCGGTGACGATGCCGGGGCTGTTGTTGTAGAACCGCAAGGTGAGCAGTTCGCCTTTCTGGATCGTGTCGCCGGCGACGCCGTTGGTGCTTTGCGTCGCGGACACCCACGTTTCATTGTTGTTGCTCACCATATCGTGCGCAGCGCCGGTGAACGCGGTGTCAGCGGTTTTTCCCTGGCCATTGGTTGTCAAGCTGAACGGGTTGGCCTTGTTGATCGCGTTGCCGGTGAACTGCACGTAGAAGTCTTCGTCAGGCACCGTGTTCGCATCATCGGCCTGCAACTTTTCCACCACGATCGGCGGGTGGCCCACGTTGCTCGTCGGCTGCTTGGACAAGAGTTCACTGGTGTGGATCAAGTCGAAACTGAAGCCTTCGAGCGGGTCGGTCAGGTTGATGGTGTAAGTGTCGGCAACCTTGTCGAAGACGAGGGTGCCGCCCGCCGTGCCCGTCTGGACGCCCGCTGCTGGGTCCTTATCGTAGGTGAAGGTGAAGTTGAACGTCGCCAAGAGGTCAGTCTCCGACGCGAGTGTGACGTCCGAGGTGATGATACTGCCTCCGCCGCCGCCGGTGATCGTGCCGATGAGTGCGATCTGGACGCCGGGAAGCGCGCCATTCTGGTCGACAAAGTCAGAACCGCCGCCCGTGTAGAAGACGGCCGTGTGGGCATCCGCGCCGATGTCGTACCCGAAGGCTCCCGTGGCCGACGCGTTGAGCGTGTTGGCCAGGGTCTCGTGCTGGATACCTGCGGTACCGGGGTCACCGTCGAATGGCACCGTGATCGTCGGGCCGTCGTCCTCGAAGGTAAAGGCAGTGCCGATGTTGGCTGTTGCCTCGGCGGTATCGCCGTCACCATCGGTGGCGGTCGCGGTCAGCGTAACCAGATCGGCCGCGGCAAGTACCGCCGCCGAAGCGCCGCTCTCCACGGGATCTGCCGGATCGTTATGGATGACCGAGCGGTTCTGGGTCAGCGTCACCTCGCCGGTGTTCTCATCGACGCTGATCAGGAAGGCGACCGTGCCTGTGGCGTTCGCCAGATAGCCTTCGACCTCGCCGCTGGCGTTGAGACGCAGCAGAATGTTGTCGCCGCTGAGCGTGTCGTCGAGGCCGCTGTCGACGCCTGCGCTCTTGACGTCGAGTTCATAGGTGACGGCGCCGCCGTCGGCGCCGAGGTCGGTGCTGAAGGCGGAAGCGAAGCCTGCCGATGTGGTATCGGAAAGATCGCTGTCGTCGGTGGTCAGCGTCGGAATCGTGCCGTCAGCGGTCACGGTCGGCCCGTCATCCTCGAAGTGGAAGGCGTCGCCGATATTGGCGGTTGCAGCGTCGGTGTCGCCATCACCATCGGTGGCAGTCGCGGTCAGTGTCACGAGGTCGGCCGCGGCAAGTGCCGCCGCCGAAAGACCGCTCTCCACCGAATCTGCCGGATCGTCATGGACGATCGCGCGGTTCTGGGTCAGCGTTACCTCGCCGGTGGCATCGACGGTGATCAGGAAGGCGACCGTAGCCGTGTCGTTCTCCAGGTAACCTTCCACTTGGCCATTGAGGTTGACGCGCAGCAGGATGTTGTCGCCGCTGAGCGTGTCGTCGAGGCCGCTGTCGACACCGGCGCTCTTGACGTCGAGCGCATAGGTGACGCCGTCCAGGCCATCGGCGCCGGCATCGACGCTGAAGACCGACGCGAAGCTTGCCGATGCAGTATCGGGAATGTCGGTATCGTCGGTAATCAGCGGCGGAACGGTGCCGTCCGCTGTCACCGCCGGCCCGTCATCGTCGAAGTTGATGAGGGAGCCGACCTCTTCGGTGTGGGCGTTGGTGGTCGTCGCCGAGAAATGGAACTCGGTGATGTCTAACCCTTCGTTTGCATCGACCCCCGTAACGGTCAGCCGGTCCATTGGGCTGGCGGTTGTGATATCGACGGTTGTGATGTTATCCAGCCCGGTGATGGTGACTGCGTTCCCAGTGCCAGTAAGCCCTGAGACGTGGATCGTGCCGCTCGCCGTGACGTAGTCGCCATCGGCGGTGATGGTGGCGGCAAATCCCGATTCTCCCGTCAACTTGATGCTGACGATATCGACGGGGTTGGTAGCAGTGCCGTCAAAGAAGTTCGTGCCTTGATCGTTGTCCGTATTGTTCGAGGCCGTAATCGTGATGTCCACGCGCTTATCAAAAGTGGAAGGCGTGATCTGGTTGATGGTGAACCCAGCCTGCGTGATAGTCTCGATATGGTTGTCGTACTGGATCTGCGAAGCAGTACCTGCGCTCAGGTCGCCGCCGGTCACAAAATCGACCTGCAGCGTTTCGCCCGGATTGATGCTCTGATTGTCGATGCCGAAGCCTTGTTTACTCACGTTGGCGGTGCCACCGTTCAGACCTATCACCAGAAGCTGCTTGGAAGCGTCATCGGGCGAGTTAATCAGGTAGAAATCGTGATTGCCGGGAGCGGCGTCCTGGCCTGAGAAACTGATCTCGGAGGTCCCCTCGATCGATGCGAATACCATATTGGTCAAATCGATGCGGTCATCCGGGTTGCTGTCCCCGCCGAGCGGATGGAGCAACGGCACATACTCAACCAAGTACAAATCCGCGTTGGTGGAGCTGGTGGGGTCGAGCCCAAACGAGAAGGCGAGAGGCCCGGTCTCGACGGGCTCAAAAGTCGGGTCGTCAGTGCCAATGACGCCGATCACGACGTTTGGATCAGTTGAATCCTGGAACAGCCACACATAATTGCCATCGACCGTCCGAATGCCGCTGTTCACGCCTTCGGTGGGGGAAAACAGGTCTCCGTCGAGGTTCTGCGTGAGAACGACCGAGGTGATGATTTCCCCTGCGTCCCCCGTGGCCTGCACGAAGTCGGCCTTGAAGGCGACTTCCAGTGCGGTGCCGAGGCCCAGAAGATATTGCAGCGTGAGATTGCCACTGTACAACGGATCGGACGGATCAATATCACTGTCCTGAAGACCGGTGGTTTCGTCGATGATGATGTCTTGGGCCGCGATGTCGAGGGCCATGGAGGTTCTCCTTGGTTGAAAACGCTTCAAGAAAAGGGAACCAGCTCCCGGATGCCGGAAATGCACCTACCCCAGTGCATCCGGTCGCGTGATGGATTTCGTCCCCATGCCTCATCGTGCCGCCAATGAAGAGGGCGCGTCCATTCCCGCTTGGATAGTATTGCGGTCAATGTCCGCGCCTGATCGAACGATATATATCCTTCGATAGATCAGGCTGGCGGGCGCTGCGGGAGGTCGCGCAGGCACGAGCCGGATGCCGTCAGACGGCTCTCCGGCCGTTGCCGTGCGTACAATGTCGGTGCGAGTGGAGAGTGTTCAGAGCAGGCCGGTTCGGCCCGTTCCTGGACGCCCGGAGCCTTTGCCGTGCGTCATCCAGGCAAGTTCCGCCCGGCCGCCGAGGTGCAGCTTCTCGTAGACGTGATGCAGGTGCATCTTCACCGTGCCTTCGGATAAATGCAGCCGCTGCGCGATGGTCTTGTTGCGCAACCCGCGCGAGACGAGATCGGCGATTTCGGTCTCCCGCCCGGTCAGCCTGGACATTGGCTGCGGCTGCGATCCGGGCATCAGCAGCTGCTGGACGATCTTGTTGTCGATCCACTTCTTGCCTGTTGCCACCGCATTCACGCATTCGATGAGAAAGCGGTGGCTGATGCCGTCCAGAAACAGGCCGTCGACGTCGAGCGTCTGTATCTCCTTGACATCGAGCCTGCCGGTTGGCTGCACGATGAAGATGATGCCGAGAGCGCTGTTGCCGGCCTTCAGCCGTGAGGAAAGACCTGATGTCTGCTGGTCCGCGAGATCCACGCCCACGATGACGATATCAGGCTGATGGCGCTCCACATGAGCGAGAACGTCCACAGGGCGGCGACACTGGGCGACAACATCGTGCCCAGCCTTCTGCAACACCCACTCCAGACCGGCGAGATACACCCCCCGCGGGTCGGCGACAACCAAAGTCGACATACCAACACCGTCCGAAAAAAACGCAACGAACTTGGTTAAACACCCGTTAAATCAGGAAACCAGAGCGTAGGCATATTGTCAAGTAACAGCTAATATACATGTTGCTATAATGACAATCCGCCGTCTGCCAGGCGGATCGGCGGATATCTCACATCGCACTTGGGCGGGAAGCTGGCTAGCTGCCCTTCCTGGCCGCTATCACCATAAAATCGCTTCCCAGCGTCCCAGTATCAATAAGCGCGTCCTCGATCTTGAGCAGCATTTCAAGAACTAGCATCGAGGATGGATCCTCTTCACGGAAATTGCCGGCAATGCCACTCAGCAGAAACTGCATTATCGTTCCCCCACACGCATTCATCGCCAAGACATCGAACATGCTCACGATGACGGGCACGATGTCCTGTGACCGAATGGCTTCCGACGGATCCGCACGCCGAACCTCGGTCGGGTCGGGGATGGGTGCTTGGGTCGCAACTTGGCCGAGAATTGCCGGAATGAAGCTCAGTCGATAGCGCGGTGGGATCAAATGGAAGGCGTGCGAAATCGCCTCCTGTTGGGCGAGTGGAAACCCAAAATGGTTAGCGCCGACATATTCGTTGACGAACAGAAAACCGCCAGGCTTGAGGCTATAGCGGACACGATCTAGTACGCGCTCGAGCGCATGGATGTGGTGCAGGGAACCGTTGAACCAAACTGCGTCGTAAACGCCCTCCTCAAGCTGCAGCGTCTCGATATCTGCACAGCGATAGCGGATGCCGTCGAACCCTTCCCCGGCTGCTGCCACAATCGCACTATCGATCGCAGCAGGCGCGATATCGAACGCGTCGCAGATCGCACAGGCATCGATCCGCATGAGGTGCCGCTCAAGGTCGCCGTAACCGCAGCCGACGCTGAGCATGCGGCGCTCGCCGCCCTGGGGAATGAAGGAACCGAGGCAATATTCCACCCATGAGGGATAATTCTCGCCCGCAGAGGCTCGGCGCTGGTGACGGGACATAATGGCCGGGATTGCGAGCCAATAAACGTTTGCCGAGAATTCGTCGGACTCGCTGCTAATCTCGGACCAGCGCTTCGCAACACGTGCTTTGTCCTCGTTGGTCATCGCTTCCGCAATCGACATGCTTAGCCTTTCAATGCAGTCGCAAAAATCGTTTCACGAGCCTGGACGAGTGGATTTTATCTGCCTGCTACAACACAGCATAGCATGTTTGCACTTAGAATCTGTGCTCAGTTGACACCCTTGGGTATCTTCGTCATTGAGGAATACTGTAGCGGCCAGCGTCCGATAGGTGTCATTGTCATCATGCCCGCGCTCGACCGGTCTACCGAGACAGCCCTCGCCCTCCTGCCGGCGTCGCAGCAGAGCGACATGGCCTGCGTGCTCATGGTTGTGGACGCCGGAAATCGGAATGATACGCCGGCCTGGACGGTAATCGGCGGCCATATGCAAGCTCGCAGCAGGTTCTGATGTCATCGCGCGACGAGTCAGAAGAGGGACCCAACGCCCACGTAAACAGCGAGGCCTACTGGTCTCGGCGCTTCGAGACCGACTGGATCACCAACCACGGTCGAGAGCAGTCGGTTTTCTTTGGCCGGATCATCCTCGACAACCTGCCAGAATGGTTGACCCGCGCGCTGCGCGATGAGCGTTGGACCCTCTGCGATTGGGGCTGCGCGTTAGGGGACGGCACCGACCTCCTGGCTCAAGTTTTCCCCGGCCCAGTCACGGGTATCGATTTCGCCGAGCCCGCGATTGCCTCCGCGTGTGCGAAATTCCGCAAGCCGCATTTTCTTCGGGCCGACCTTCTGCGCGAACCCTTCAACGAGCGTTTTGATGTGGTGGTCTCGTCGAACACGCTCGAGCATTTCGATGAGCCCTTGGCAGTTTTCGAGCGGCTCGGGGAAATGGCGACCGAGGCCCTCGTGATTCTGGTCCCCTTCCGGGAATATTTGCGGCTGGCCGAGCACAAGGCAACGTTTGACCCATCGAACATCCCGGCGACGCTTTCTGGCGGCGAGCTCGTGCTCACCGCATCGAAGGTGATCGACACCCGGAGCATCGAGCCGACGTACTGGGCAGGCGAGCAGATCCTGCTCGTCTATGCCCGGCCGCACCGCCTTGCCGAGCGAGGGCTCCGGCTCGCTGACCTCGCTGTCGAGCATGGCATTTCCGGTGCTCCCGGCGACGCCACGCTGGCGCGTCGACAGCTCGAAATAGAGGACGAGGCACGTGCGAGAGGCTTCGTCGACGAACGCGCACGATGGAGCTCGCAGGTCGCTAGGTTGGCGAGCGAACTCAGCGGCGCCAGGATCGAACGCGCGGAAGCCGAAGTGACTTATGCGGCGGCGACCCGCCGAATTGCCGAACTGCTAGACCAGATCGAGGCGATGACCGCTCGCAGCCGTGAGGTCGAACTGATGCGCTCGACGCTCGCAGATGAGGCAGCACGGCTCAGCGACGCACTATCGGCTGAACGCCATGCAACGAATGTCGAGCGATCCAGAGTTGGTGAGCTTCTGGGGACTTCCAATGTGGCTGCCCAAGAACACTTGCGGCAGCTCTTGGCATTCCGTGGGGAATTGCGGGTCGGTGGCGAAGCCGCAAATGGGACCGGGGAGCTGCTTGCCGTGCATCTTTCGCCGATGGACATGCGGCGTGAGGAGCGGGGCAATCCCGCCAAAGACGAGGAGATCGCTACGCTGCGGAGCCTCATTCAGGCCCGCGACGATGGAATTGCCTGGCTGCGTGGCGAGATCCAAGTGCTGGCGGGCGAATACGAGCGGCGACGTACTAGCTTCCGCATCCTCTTGGCGGACCTGATCATCCTCATCCGGCGTAGATGGCCCTGGCTCCGCAGTATCGGAAAGCTCCTCCTTCCGAGGCGTCTGCGATTCCGAATCCTCTCCCGGTCGAATTCCTCGCCACTCCTGACGCTTGTAAATCGCGCAGGAGGCCAACCACGCCCGGTCATGGCTCCTCATGCCGTCTTGGCTGGCGCGCCTGCTGCGCGCCCGTCAGGACAGGTCGCCTCGGGGCTCATGGACATTGTATGCTTTGCCAACATCGATTGGTCGGCGCGCTACCAGCGTCCTCAGCAGCTCATGTCGAACCTCGCCAACCGCGGCTATCGCGTGTTCTATATCGTACCCTCGCGCACGCCGCCACCGGGCCGGGACTACGACCTCATGGAGGTGGCGAACGGCGTCTTCGAGGTCTCATTGAGAGCTCACGGCGTCCAGGATTTCTACAGCAAGTCGATGAGCCGTGAGAATCAGGCCGCCTTCGGGGAAGCGATGTCCGCGCTGGCGCGCGATCTCAGGATCAAGACAGCGGTCACTGTCGTGCATCTCACCTACTGGACACCGCTCGCACTCGCGCTTCGGACGTCACGCGGGTGGCACGTGCAGTACGACTGCATGGACGAATGGGACAATTTCCCGAACATTGGCCGCGACCTTCTCGACGACGAGGAGACACTGGTCCGCGAAGCCGACCTCGTGACGGTTACAGCCGCCCTACTCCAAGATAAATGGCAAGCGAAGGCGCGCCGTTGCGTCCTTGTTCGCAACGGCGTGGATTACGCGTTCTTCCAGGAGCAGTGCCGCCCGAACAATCTCTTGAGCAACATAAAGGGTCCCATTATCGGCTACTACGGCGCGCTCGCCGAATGGCTCGACTTCAAGCTAGTCGCTGCCGTCGCGCGCCAGCGCCCCGATTGGTCCTTCGTGATGATCGGCGACGATTTCTCCACCGACCTTGCCGGCCTCGACAGCCTGCCAAACGTCCACCTCCTTGGTCTGCGCCCATATAGCGAGATGCCGCAATTCCTCTACTGGTTCGACGCCTGTCTGATCCCGTTCAGGATCTACAACGTCACGCATGCGGTCGACCCCGTAAAGTTCTATGAATACATGAGCGCTGGAAAGCCCGTGATCGCGACGCCGACCGCGGAACTTCAAGTCTACAAGGACTACCTCTCCTTTGCGTCCAATCCGGACGAGGCCGTGCACGCCATAGAGGTGGCGCTGGCCCAGAGCGACCCGGCGATCTCCCGCCACCGGCGTGAGTTGGCGCGGGCTAACGACTGGGCTACACGGGTAGACGCGACGCTCGAGGCGCTTCGTGACGGCTATCCAGTCGTGTCAATCATCGTAGTTGCGTACAATAACCTCGATCTCACCGCCGCCTGCATCGACAGCTTGATCCGCAACACCACCTACCCAAACTACGAGATCATTGTGGTCGATAACGCGTCGGAAGATGGGACGCAGTCCTACCTGCGACAGCTATCCCGCTCGGGGCTGCCAGTCAGGATCGAGTTGAATCGGGAGAACCGTGGTTTCGCGGCGGCAAATAATCAGGGCTTGCGTATGGCGACGGGCGATGTGCTCGTTCTCCTGAACAACGACACGCTCGTGCCGAAGGGTTGGCTCGACCCGCTCATCCGTCACCTCGACAATCCGTCCGTTGGCCTTGTCGGTCCCGTCACCAACGAGATCGGCAACGAGGCAAAAATTGCGGTGGACTACCTTGACCCAGAGGGCATGGAGGCGTTAGCGGACCAGAATACGGCTCGTCATGCCGGCCAATGCTTCGATATCCCCATGCTGGCCATGTTCTGCGTCGCGATGCGGCGCGACGTGATGGAGGCCGTTGGACCACTCGACGAAACATTCGGGCTGGGGCTATTCGAGGATGACGACTATTCGCGCCGCATCCATGAAAAGGGCTTGCGTACAATCTGTGCCGAAGACGCCTTTGTCCACCATGTCGGTGGGGCGAGTTTCACTAAGCTCTCGAAAGTGGCATACGCCGAGATCTGGCAGCGCAACCAGGACTATTTCGAAAGCAAATGGGGCGGGTGGACACCCCACCGCCACCGTGATGCATGAGAATGACTTTGGCGAGCTAATGCGACAAGACAGATGGCGAAGATTTTATGCGTTATTGGAACAAGGCCTGAAGCCATCAAGATGGCGCCTGTCGTTGTCTCGTTAAGGGAGAGGTTCTGTTCTTGCGAGCACTCTGTTATGCTTGTCGGAACCGGCCAGCACGAAGAAATTCTTAACGAGGCGCTTGCGGTTTTTGGACTTCGGCTTGACCAGCGCCTGGGTGCCTTGGTCCCCGGCCAAGGACTTGCGCCGCTGCTGGGGCGGTTGCTGGCGGAACTGGACTCCTACCTTTCGACCAACCTTCCGCATTTTGTCCTGGCCCAAGGAGACACGAGCTCGGTTTTCGCGGCTGCCATATGTTCTTTTTATCGCGGCATCCCCTTCGGTCATATCGAAGCTGGTCTCAGGACCGGGAATCTTCAGCATCCATTTCCGGAAGAATTTCATCGACTGGCGACGTCGATAGCGGCGAACGTCCATTTCGCGCCAACCGAGAAGGCGCGGATTTCGTTGCTGAACCAAGGCGTCGATGGCTCCGCCATTCTTGTGACGGGAAATACCGTTATTGATGCCGCTCGGCTGGTCCCAGTGGATACAACGATCGTCGAGAGCCTCGGCATACGCGCGAATGCACGGCTTATTGTCATGACCACGCACCGGCGCGAGAGTCAGGGGATAGCGATGGCCGCCGCGCTACGAGCCGTGAGAGCCGTTGCCGAGGCACATCCCGGCGTCTTCGTCGTCTTGCCAGTGCACCCCAACCCGTCCGTTGCCACAGTGGTTAGGCGGGAACTGGGTGACAGCCCCGCGGTGATCCTTTCGCCGCCTCTCCGTTACGGCGAGATGATCAATCTGCTGCGACGGGCCTTCGTCGTCGTGACTGACAGCGGCGGCATACAAGAGGAGGCGCAGTTTCTGGGAGCGCCTGTTCTCATTACCCGCGACCATACCGAGCGTCAGGAGATCGTGGAACTCGGTTCTGCTGTGCTTGTCGGATCGGCTGGCGAGGGGCTAAAGTCAAACCTTGAGCGGTTGCTGTCGGACGGTGATCATTATGCGTCGATGGCGCACAAGCCGTCTCCTTACGGAGGTGGCGGCGCTGCTGCAAAGATTTCGGAATTCATCTGGCATCGGCTGACATAAGGTCATTCACTAAGCCGGCGGTCGCGCAAATGGATGTCGTGGGGCGCCGGTAACGGCAAAATCGATCATGGCTTCCCGTGCAGACAAGATTCAACCCGCGAATTTTGCCGAGTTGGATCAGGCGCCCGCGTGACCGGTGTGATCGCGCTGCGTCTCGCGGTGCTGGCACGCTACGAGGAACAACCAAACCAACTTCAAACAGGGCACTGTGGCCGGTGCGGGACTTGATCGAAACCGTCGTGGTTGCTTCGAAATTTCAACAAGGATGGTGGTAGCGGGAGACCGCTACATCGCGAGACCCACTATTGAAGATGCATTCTTTTGCTATCGGAGGCACGCGGCTTAGTCGAAATTTTCTGAATTTGGGGACAGAGGCTAACCGATGCCCTCCGAAGGAATGGCTGACCGTGGAAGCGACGACTTGGCCAGCTTCGTGATCAAAGCGCGCAAGTGCATTTGAACGGCTGCTCAAACAACAGCTTGAAATGATCAGGTTGAACTGCGGGTATGTCGTCGGCAACCGGGGGCATTCCGAAAAACTCCGTGAAGTGAAAGTCTCGCCCCAGATACGGATGAGGCAAGAGACATCTGACTGAGCTGGTTCCTGCCCGTAGGAAATCCTCTGCGGTCGGCTCTTTGACAGACTCGTTTCCCTGGCGCGGGATGCGCCGGTCCTCACCCGTTGTTGAATGTCGCGGCGAAGTGCCTTGCGGCCGGGAGGAGACTTGCAATGGATGACATCAAATTCACCACAGGCCTGAGCGCGGTAGCGGATGCCCGGGTGGCCTTTCGCGGCACGCCTTTCGTCGAGCGGACGGCTCCGCTGAACCAGAACGCCTTGTGGATGCGCTGGGACCGGAACATGGTCGTCGATTCCTATTCCGATATGGTCGAGGAGCTGTCAGCAATCCGAACCAGGGTTGCCATGGGCGACATGTCGCCATTGTCGAAATATGTCATTGCCGGCTCGGATGCGGAAAAGCTGATGGACAGGCTGATCCCGCGCGACATCACCAAGCTACAGGTCGGGCAGATCTATTATGCGCCGTGGTGCGACGAGAATGGGCACGTCGTCGGCGACGGTCTGGTCTTCCGCATGGATGAAACGACATTTCGTGTTTCGGCCGATCCGGGCTTCGCGTGGTGGAAGCAGCATGCCGAGGGTCTCGACGTCCGCGTGACCGATATCTCCGATACCTACGGCATTCTCACCTTGCAAGGGCCGCGCTCCCGCGAAGTCCTTGAGGCTGTCACACAGTCAGCGCAGGATTTACCGTTCTCTCGCTTGGCCATTGTCACCATTGCTGGCAGGCAGGTCGAAATCCTGCGCCAGGGCTTTACCGGCGAACACGGTTACGAATTATGGGTCAAGGCGGACGACGGTGCTGCCGTGTGGGACGCAGTGGAGGCGGCAGGCAAGCCTTATGGCATTCTTCCTGCTGGTGCCTGGGCGCTCGACATCGCGCGTCTCGAAGCCGGCCTGCTGATCGTCGGCTATGACTACACCAGCGCCGGCCCGGATCATGGCGGTGCAGGTATCCAGGCGGCTGGAAAATACCGCGCTTCGCCATTCGATCTTGGCCTCGGTCGGTTGATCGACTTCCGCAAGGCCGATTTCATTGGCAAGGCGGCGCTGCAACGCATGTCGAACACAGGCGACCATCGCCAGCTCGTGGGGCTCGACATCGATTGGTCGCAGGCCCTCGATGGGAGAGGCCTCGAGAGTGGGGCGCCAGGTGATCTAAGGCGGGTGCGATGGTATCCGCTTAAAGCCTTCCAGGGCGAGAACGAAGTCGGGCACGCCAGCAGCGTCGCTTGGTCACCTTCAACCGGGAAAATGATCGGCTTCGGGCATCTACGGCGTGAGGCTGCGGCAGTCGGCACTGAGCTTTCGTTGAAGTGGAACAAGGATGGCGCTGCAGTTGACGTCAAGGCGAGTGTCGTTGCGCTGCCTTTCCTGTCGCTTAAGCGCGCTGCCAACGGTTAGCTGAACGCTGTTTCAGAACTGAGTCCTGTCGTCGCATCCTCCCATGACGACAAGCCGGGCAGCTGGTCTGCCCGGCTCCCATTGCCACGGCACACGGTGCCGCGAAATCGAACTTGTCGGGAGAGACCTGGAAAGATCATGAACGATATGCGCCAAGAACTTATCCAGACACGAGGGTCCGCTGCATTTGCGTTTGGCGCGGAGGTGTCGATCGAGCTGGCGCCGGAGCAGGCACGCACATTTGCGCCACGAGCCGACTGCTTTCCGCTTGGCTCTCGCGTCTTTCTTACTCACCTTCCCGGCAAGCCCGAAGCTTTGCAAATCGAAGCAGCTCGCCGGATCAAGGAGTTGGGTTTTGCGCCGGTGCCACACCTGGGCGCGCGGAACTTCAATTCAGAGCAGGACTACGTCGATCTTGTCACCGCCCACAGCCGAAACGGGATCGGCGAAGCGCTCTTTCTTGGCGGCAATCCGGCTCTCTTTCCTGGGCCGCTGGGGGAGGCAACCCAGTTGCTCGCCCATCCAGTGGTCAGAGACAGCACGATACGAACCGCCTTCGTCGCCGGCTATCCGGAAGGGCATCCAAGCATCGTCGAAGCCGTGCTGGCGGACGCATTGCGGCGCAAGCTCGACATCTGTGTCGAGCGATCGCTGGAAGCCAGGGTCGTATCGCAATTCGCTTTCGATGGGGACATGATCGCCGCCTGGGCAAGCAGTCTGCATATGGCACATCCCGCGCTGCCGGTTCATGTCGGTCTGGCCGGCGTGACCAGCCTTACCAAACTCATCCGGTTCGCCATGATGTGCGGTGTTGGTCCTTCGATCGCGGCGCTGCGGCGTTCCGCCAGCGGCCTCTTCAACATCGTGGCCGACAGGAACCCGGCCGAGATCTTGGAAACGATGGCGGCAAGCTACCCGGCGCCGACCGCGCCGCTACACCTCCATTTCTTCCCATTCGGTGGGTGGGAAAAGACACTTGCCTGGTTCAGCGATTATCGCGAGGCGTGCTGGCCGCGGATCAACGAACGATGAATTGTGCAACGCTTCGACTTTCGTTCATTCTGACCCTGTCCTGCGAAGACCAGGCCGGGATCGTGGCGGCGGTGACGACTGAGCTTGCCAGCCTTGGCACCAACATTGTCGAGAGTAGCCAGCATTGGGACCGGGCCTCGAACCGTTTCTTCATGCGCATTGCCCTTTCGGCGCCCGCCTGGGTATCTGCCGACGCCATCAAAGAGGGACTTGCCCCTGCGGTTGACCGCTTCGGCTTGAGCTGCCGGCTGCTCGAACGTAGTCGTCGGCCGAAAATCGTCATCATGGTCTCGAAGTTTGACCATGCATTGCTGCACCTGATCTACCAAATCCGTGTTGGCTGGCTCGAAGCCGAGGTCGCAGCGATCATCTCCAATCACGAAGACAGCCGCGAAACTGCCGCATGGGCGGGCATTCCCTACTACGTGCTCCCGATCTCGAAGGACAACAAGCAGGAACAGGAAGGCCGGATACTGGCGGTGATCGAAGACGTCGGCGCCGACCTCGTCGTCCTGGCGCGCTACATGCAAGTGTACTCCGACGACCTCGCGGAGCGCCTGTTCGGCAGGGTCATCAACATCCACCATTCGTTCCTGCCAAGCTTCAAGGGCGCGCGGCCGTATCACCAGGCATTTGAGCACGGGGTCAAGCTGATTGGCGCCACGGCTCACTATGTGACCGCCCAACTCGATGAGGGGCCGATCATCGAGCAGGAAACCGAGCGGGTAACGCATTCCATGAGCGTCGAGGATTTTATCGCGGCCGGCCGCGATATCGAAAGTCGCGTTCTTGCGCGTGCCATCAAACGGCACCTCGAAGCCCGGGTGATGATCAACGGACGAAAGACGGTTGTGTTCGCGTAAGGCGGCACCACTGGGCTTGTGTGTGGCAAGGCTCATGTCAACAGGAGAATCAGATCATGAAGAATGGAACGGCGCATCTCTTTATCCCGGGTCCGACCAACATTCCTGACGCGGTCCGGCGGGCCATGAACGTGCCGATGCAGGATATGCGCGCACCGGATTTTCCGGAACTGGTCCTGCCTTTGTTTCGCGACCTGAAGCGGATCTTCAAGACCGAGACCGGCAGCGTCTTCATCTTTCCAGGCTCGGGCACCGGTGCCTGGGAAGCGGCAATCTCCAACACGCTCAACCGTGGCGACCGGGTGCTGATGTCGCGTTTCGGTCAGTTCTCGCATCTCTGGGTCGATATGGCCGAGCGGCTCGGACTGGAGGTCGATTGCATCGACGTCGAATGGGGCGAGGGGGTTCCGCTCGACGCCTATCGGCAAAGGTTGAGCGACGACAAGGGCGGCGAGATCAAGGCGGTGTTCGCCACCCACAACGAGACCGCAACCGGCGTGACATCCGACGTCGCCGGCGTGCGTGCCGCGCTCGACGAAACGGCTCATGACGCGCTGCTGTTCGTCGACGGCGTGAGCTCGATCGGCTCGATCGATTTTCGGATGGACGAATGGGGTGTCGACCTCGCCATCACCGGCTCGCAGAAAGGGCTGATGCTGCCTGCCGGTCTCGGCATCCTGGCGGTGAGCGCCAAAGCGTTGGAAGCGCACAAGCAGTCACGCATGGAGCGTTGCTATTTCAGCTTCGAGGATATGCAGACGCCGTCCAAAACCGGCTTCTTCCCCTACACGCCGCCAACGCAGTTGCTGCTTGGGCTGAGGGCTTCGCTTGATCTCGTCTTCGCCGAAGGACTCGAGCAGATCTTTGCCCGTCACCACCGCCTCGCCGAAGGTGTTCGTCGCGGTGTGCATGCGTGGGGACTGAGGCTCTGTGCGAGGGAGGAAAAATGGTGGTCGGATACGGTTTCGGCGATCGTCGTTCCCGACGATGTCGATGCCAGGCAAGTCATCGCCAACGGCTACTCCAGATATCGCACTTCCTTCGGCGCCGGGCTGAGCAAGGTGGCCGGCCGCGTGTTCCGCATCGGCCATCTCGGCGATCTCAACGAGGTCATGTGTCTCGCCGCGCTGGCCTCGGCGGAAATGTCATTGCGCGACGCTGGCGCACGGATCGAGGCCGGTTCCGGTGTCGCCGTTGCCCAGGAATGGTACCGCTCTGAGATCGGCCGGAACTTGCTGCCGCTGCACGAACGCGCGGCTTGAGAGGAACGTAATCGTGAGCAAATTGAAGGTAGTCGTTACCCGGCGATGGCCGGATGAGGTCGAACAGCGCCTCGCCGGCCAGTTCAATGTCACTCTGAATGAAGCCGATCGTCCCTATGAGCAACAACAGCTCCGCGAGGCGTTGCTGCAAGCCGATGCGGTGCTACCGACCGTGACCGACCGGTTTGGCGCCGATCTCTTCGCGGGTGGCGTCAGGGCAAGAATGCTTGGCAATTTCGGCGTCGGCTTTAACCACATCGATATTGCCGCCGCGAGAGCGGCAGGGCTGGTCGTCACCAACACGCCCGCCGTGTTGACCGATGCCACCGCCGATCTCGCCATGACGCTGCTTTTGATGTGCGCCCGCCGCGCCGGAGAGGGCGAGCGTGAGCTGCGCTCCGGCAACTGGACCGGCTGGCGGCCGACCCATCTGTGCGGCACCCAGGTCAGCGGCAAGACCGTCGGCATCATCGGCATGGGCCGCATCGGCCAGGCAATGGCGAAGCGCTGTCATTTCGGCTTCGGTATGGATGTCGTCTTCTTCGACAGCATGGCGGTTGCTGATCCCGGCATGCCGGCTCGGCAAATGGCAACGGTCGATGACGTGCTCTCGGCTTCGGATTTCGTGTCGTTGCATTGCCCTGGCGGTGGCGAGAACACCCGCCTCATCAACGAACGCCGTCTTGCCTGCATGAAGAGATCGGCCTTCCTGATCAACACCGCGCGTGGCGACGTGATTGACGAGGACGCACTGGTTCAGGCGCTTCGTGAGCGCCGGATCGCCGGCGCCGGACTGGATGTCTTCGAGACGGAGCCTTCCGTGCCACCCTCCTTGACCGAGCGCGAGGATGTCGTGCTGCTGCCGCATCTGGGCAGCGCCACCAGCGAGACGCGCATCGCCATGGGCATGCGGGTGATCGACAATCTGTCGGCCTTCTTCGAAGGGCGCACCCCGCCTGACGCGGTGAATTAGCCACGCGTTTTCAACTCAACGAGCACAGCCATCGCCGGATGCCTGCAAGCATCCGCGGGCACGCCAGGAGACCAGCAGAATGTCCGGCTTCTTCCAACGAAACCTCGCGCGGCAGGATCCGGTGATCGCCGACGCGATAGAGCGCGAAATCGGCCGGCAGAGGTCGGAGATAGAGCTGATCGCTTCCGAAAACATCGTCTCGCCGGCGGTGCTCGAAGCTCAGGGCTCGGTGATGACCAACAAATATGCCGAGGGCTATCCCGGGCATCGCTACTACGGCGGCTGCCAATATGTCGATCTGGCGGAAGCGGCGGCTATCGACCGGGCTTGCCGTCTCTTCCGCGCGGCGCATGCCAATGTCCAGCCGCATTCCGGCGCGCAGGCCAATGGCGCGGTGATGCTCGCCGTGCTTAAACCCGGCGACACCTTCATGGGTCTGTCGCTCGCCGCGGGAGGGCATCTAACTCACGGTGCCAAGCCGACGATGTCGGGAAAATGGTTCAACGCCGTCCCGTACGGCGTCCGCCAGAGCGATTGCCTCATCGACTATGAGGAACTGGAGTCGAAGGCACATGAGACCAAGCCCAAACTGATCATCGCCGGCGGGTCAGCCTATCCGCGCATCATCGACTTCAAGCGTATCCGGGCGATCGCCGACACTGTCGGCTCCCTGATGATGGTCGACATGGCGCATTTCGCCGGCCTGGTCGCCGGCGGCGTGCATCCCAACCCGGTCGAGGTCGCCGACATCGTCACCACCACGACGCACAAAACGCTGCGCGGCCCGCGCGGCGGCATGATCCTGACCAATAGCCAGGACATCGCCAAGAAGCTGAATTCGGCTGTCTTCCCGGGCCTGCAGGGCGGTCCGCTGATGCATGTCATCGCCGCCAAGGCCGTTGCCTTGGGTGAAGCCTTGGAGGACGGGTTCAAGGTCTATGCCCGTCAGGTGGTGACGAATGCCAGGGTCCTGGCCGCCACGCTCGGCGAGCGCGGTTTCGATATCATCTCCGGTGGAACCGATACGCATCTGCTGCTGGTCGACCTGCGCGGCAAAGGTCTGTCCGGCAAGGATGCGGAGGAGGCGCTGGGCCGTGCCGGGCTGACCTGCAACAAGAACGGCATTCCCTTCGACCCGGCGCCGCCTGCCGTGACCTCCGGCATCCGGCTGGGCACGCCGGCGGCGACGACGCGCGGTTTCGGCGAGGGCGAGTTTGCGCGTGTCGGTCATCTCGTAGCCGACGTCCTTGATGCGGTTGGAACGCAATGGGGCGCTGAACAGGAGAAGGTGGCTCGCCGGTCGGTCGAGGAACTTTGCGAGGCATTCCCGATCTATGGTCGCTGAGGCGCGCCAAAGTCAGATTTCATTCGAACAGGCAAATGCCTTGCGCCATGGAGCCACACCCTCGACTATTGGAGATGACAGTGCCGGCAAGCGGCTCGACCTCGTTTGCACGATGCCGGCAGCCTGAGAGGGAACGTCGCCATGCGCCTGCCTCCAATCGATCTTAGCCGCGAGAACACGTTCGGTGCACTGACCTATGAGAATGGTGGCGAGTACGGGCCGATTGGCGGCGACTATTTGGCTTTCATGCTTGTCCACATTGGATCCCTGCGGCTGGAGACGGATGACAGCGTCCTGCAACTGGAGGCCGGGCAATGCGCTCTGTCGCTTACGCGCCAGCGCTACATGACGACGGTCGGGTCGGAGACTTTGACCCATATCAGCTGGTGCGATGGCCGGCCGCAGAACGCGGCGTGGCTGTACAAGGAGCGCGAGAAGTTCGCGCCGTTCATCGTCGCCTCGCCGATGGTCCATACCCTCATGCAATTGGGTGTCGACCTTGGCCTCGGTGAGCGCGGCGGTCGCAGCGGTGTTCGCGAGTCGCTGACCAACGCTCTGCTCCACGCTTTCA
This sequence comes from Mesorhizobium sp. M0618, assembly GCF_040320765.1. Classification (NCBI taxonomy): domain Bacteria; kingdom Pseudomonadati; phylum Pseudomonadota; class Alphaproteobacteria; order Hyphomicrobiales; family Phyllobacteriaceae; genus Mesorhizobium; species Mesorhizobium sp. M0618. The sequence continues at coordinate 49,650 of NZ_JAMYQH010000007.1, forward strand.
TCTACGAGGCCGAGGTGATCGAGGCGGAGCGGCCGATCCCGCAGACGATTCTGCAGGCGCGCCGGTTCCTTGAAGAGAATTTTGCCGCTGATCTGTCGATCGAGCGGGTGGCGCAGCAGGTGCGCGTCAGCCCGCAATATCTGGTCTCGGCGTTCAAGAAACATCTCGGCATGACGCCTGCCAAATATCTGTGGCGTTGCCGTCTCGACTACGGCACGCATCTGCTGCAGCGGACGGGACTGTCGATAAGCGAGATCGCCTACCAGGTCGGCTACAAGAACCCCTATCATTTTTCGCGGCAGGTCAAGCTGGCATTCGACTGCTCTCCGACCGAGTTGAGAGAGCAGAAGCGCAACGCCTGACGGCTGCCCACATGCCTCCGGATGGGCGGGGCAAGCATTGCCGCCGGAACGAGCGCGGATGAACTGGCGATATGCTTTCCTCAACAGCAGGCATGGCGGATTTCCGGCCGCGGATGAAATGTCGGACCTATCAGGATTGATCCGGCTTGCAGCGTCAAGCCCGCAGGGCAAGGGACCGATGTCCTGCAACCTCGTTGCCGGGTCGCGCCTCGGCCAGATCCGTTCACCGACAACAGACATTCCGGGCTGGACAGCATCATGGACAATTTCTCTCACCTCGATCCCGTAGCGCTCAACGACTGGCATGTCGTTGCCTGTACCGAGGATTTGCCGGTCGATCGGGCGGTGCGGACGGTCCTGCTCGGTCAGCCGATTACCATTGGCCGGCGCGGCGGCAAGATTGCAGTCTGGCAAGGCGAGGCTAGCGTCGATGCTGCCCGAACAGAGCTCCCCGTCATTGAGCGGTTCGGCTATGTCTGGACGACGCTGGGCATGCCGGAGCGCGACCTGTTCGAGATTCCGGAGTTTTCCGAAGCCGATCGCCGCCACATCATCCAGGGTGTCGTAAGGGTCAACGTGTCGGCGCCCAGGGCCGTCGAGAACTTTCTCGACATGGGGCATTTCCCATTCGTCCACACAGGTATCCTCGGCGAGGAGCCGCACACCGAGGTCAAACCCTACAAGGTGCAGGTTTTGGCCGAGCCACCCGAAATAATGGTCACCGATTGCGAGTTCTACCAGCCCCAGGCGAATGCTGGTTCGACGACGGGGGCCGACACCGAATATACCTACCGGGTGCCGCACCCGTTCTGCGCCGTCCTTTACAAGACGGGGTCGCGGCAACGTGATCGGCGCGACGTTATCGCGCTGTTCGGGCAGCCGGTCGAAGAGGACTGGGTGCTCGTCCATATCGTCATCTGCCTGCTGGATGAAGTCCGCGACCTCGCGTCCCTGAGGCGGTTTCATCAGACCATCCTGGGTCAGGACAAGCCGATCCTGGAGAACCAGGTGCCGAAGAAGCTGCCGCTGGATCCCCGTTCCGAGGTGCCGATCCGGGCCGACGCTGCATCGGCTGCCTACCGGCGCTGGCTACGCGAACGAGGCTTGCGTTATGGCGTCGTCGCCGCCGACGGTATCCGCGCTCACTAGGCGTTGACGCATTTTCGGTCATGATTAATTGCGGATATGTCCGAAAGAAATCGCAGCCATTGTTAGCCGGGCTTCCCCGTGGAAGTTTCGAACCAGGCCGGAAAAATCGGCTGCCTTGCAACGCCATAGGGGACGTTGTCTCGGCGAACGCCGCCTCCACGAAGGCAACCGGAAAAAACAACAGTATCCGGGTGCGCGACGCGAGCGGCATTGGACAGTTCTCCGGCTGGAATGAGAGGATCAAGCAATGACGACCAACATCACGCGACGCACCGCAATCCTGGGCTCGGCGGGCGCCCTGCTTCTTTCAGGGCTTGTGCGATCCATGGCAGACGAGCCAAAGACGCTGAAACTGGCGATCATCCTGGAAAGCCGCACCGATGTCGGTTGGTCCAGCACATTGCTCGATTGTCTCGAGCACCTGAAACAGGAGAAGCCGGAAGGACTCGAAATCTCCTGGGAATATACCGATCCACTGTGGGGGGACGATGCGGAAAACGCGATGCGCTTCTACGCTGAAAGCGGCGAATACAACATCATCTGGTGCCATGGCCGCTATTCCGACCAGGTCAAGAAACTCAACGCCGAATTTCCGGACCTGATGTTCGTCGTCACCGGCTCCGGCAACCTTCCGGTCGGGGCCAACCAGTACTGGATCTACAAGCGGTTGCACGAACCGTCCTACCTGCTTGGAATGCTGGCTGGCCACACCACCAAATCCGGCATGGTCGGGGTGGTGGGGACCTTCGCCGCCGACGACGTCAACGACCAGATCAACGCATTCTTCGACGGGGCAAAATCGATCAGGCCCGACATCCAGCATCGGCTGTCGTTCATCGGCTCATGGTCCGACAATGCGCTGGCGGCAGAGCACGCCAATGTGCAGATCGCGGCCGGTGCCGACGTCGTGTTCATGCTGACCGACAATTTCAAGCCGTGCCAGGAGCACAAGATCATGTGCTTTGCCAATATCAACGACCAGAACAAGGTTGCTCCTGACGCGATAGCATCCAGCGCGCTGATCAACTGGCAGCCCGACGTCAAGTGGATCATCGCCGAGTGGCTGAAACATAAGGCCGGTGGACAGTTCAGCGGCAATGCCGAGCCAAGGTGGTTCTCCATGGCGGAAGGCGGCACCGACATCGCGCCTTACCACGACTTCGACGGCAAGATCCCGCAAGCGGTGAAGGACGAAATCACGGCCAGGCGGCAGGACATCATGTCCGGCAAGTTTGTCGTTCCCCTGAAGACCGCCGAGGTGAAGTAAGACACGTCAACCAGGCAGCCCGGTGCGACCAATGGAAGACCTTCTGAACGTCCAGAACCTTACCAAGCGATTTGGCAGCGTCGTCGCCAATGACGGGGTCAATCTCGATATCCGCAAGGGCGAGATCCACTGCCTTTTCGGGGAGAACGGCGCTGGCAAGTCGACGCTATCGTCCTGCCTCTACGGCTACTACAAGGCCGACAGTGGCGTGATCCGCTTCAAGGGCGAGGTGGTGGAGCTAAACTCTCCCGCCGACGCCCTGCGGTTGGGGATCGGCATGGTGCATCAGCATTTCGTGCTGGTCTCCAATTTCACCGTTCTGGAGAACATCATTGTCGGCAGTGCCGATGTCGGGTTGCTGCTGAAGAAAGCCGACGCCCGCAGCAAGATTCTCACCCTTTGCCGCGAGTGCGGCATCGACATCGATCTGGATCGCGAGATCTGGCAGCTCTCGGTCGGCGAGCAGCAATGGGTGGAAATCCTCAAGGCGCTTTATTTCGGCGCCGAGTTGCTGATCCTCGACGAGCCGACGGCGGTCCTCACGCCGCAGCAATCCGACCAGCTCTTCGTCATTCTCGACGGAATGCGCAAACGGGGCCTTTCGATCATTCTTATCAGCCACAAGCTGCGCGAGGTGATGCAGTCGGACAGGGTGACGGTGCTGCGCCGGGGCAAGGTCGTCGCCACCGTCGATACCATGGGAACGACCGCCGAAGCGATCACCGCGCTGATGGTCGGGCACAAGGTGACCAAGAACGTCAGGGACGCTTCGCTTGCACCGGCGGGCGAAATCCTCGCCATGGAAAGCGCATCGGCAATCGGCGAGTGGGGCGAGGACGTTCTCAAGAACGTCACCTTCACCATTGCCGCCAACGAGGTGCTTGGACTCGCGGGGGTTGCCGGAAACGGCCAGAGGGAACTCTTCGAAGTCCTGATGGGCGTTCGCAGGCTTCAATCCGGCAGTTTCTCCCTCGAAGGGATTCCGGTGGTGGCGCCGACGTCACGCGAAATCCTCGACAGAGGCGTCGGCTTCGTGCCGGAAGATCGCTTTCTCGAAGGGTTGATCCCGGAGTTCGGCACCGCCGAGAATCTCGTGTTGGGCTGGCAGCGTTCGCCCGAATATTGCCGCGGCCCTTTTCTCGATCGCCGCAAGCTGGCTGAGTTGGCGCGGCGCAAGATCGACGAATACAAGGTCGCGACCGCCTCGGCCGAGTTGCCGGTGGAGCGACTGTCGGGCGGCAATGCCCAGCGCGTAATTCTCGCCCGCGAGTTCCAGCATGCCAGGCGGTTGCTGCTGGCCAACCAGCCGACGCGCGGCCTCGACGTCGCCGCCTCGGAATTCGTCTACGAGAAGATCCTGGAAAAACGCGCCGCCGGATTTGCGGTCCTGCTGGCATCGGAGGAGCTTGAGGATCTGCTGCGCCTCAGCGACCGCATCGCGGTGATCTTCAAGGGCAGGATCATGGGCATCGTCCGGCCGCAGGAGACCAGCCTTCTCGAACTCGGAATGATGATGGCTGGCGACACCAGCCAGCTTGGACAGGTAACTCAATGATATCATTTCAACGACGCTCGGGCGGCAGCCTGGGGTGGAACGTCGTCTGCTATTCGGCGGCGATGCTCGGTGCTTTTCTGACTTCCGCAATCCTGTTGAAGCTTTCCGGCGGCGATCCGGCCAAGGCCTTCTCGTCCTTGCTGATCGGTGCTTTCGGCAGCCCGGGCGCCTTGCTTGGATCGCTGGCGAAGGCGACGCCGCTTCTGCTCGTCGGACTGGGCACGGTGCTGGCGTTCAGGGCCAAGATCTGGAACATCGGCCAGGAGGGTCAGGTGTTCGCCGGCGCCATGGCGGCCTATTGGGTCAGCTTATGGGTGGCACCGCTCCCGTCGTGGCTGGCCGTCTGTGTTCTCGCGGTCGCTGGGCTGGCCGGTGGCGGCGCACTTGGCCTGCTTGCCGGCATTCTGAAGACCAGGTTCGGCACCAATGAGATCATTTCAACGGTGATGTTGAACTACATCATCATGTTCCTGCTTGCCTATCTTCTCGACGGGGGCCCGTGGATGGAGACCGGCGTCACCGTGGCCTACCACCAATCGCCGCCAATCAATCCGGCTCTCGAATGGCCGGTGTTTTTCGGCACGGGTGCGGGAAAGCTGCATGTCGGGTTCCTGTTTGCTCTCGCTGCCTCGGCATTCTGCTCGGTCTTGCTCGACAAGACGTCGCTTGGCTATGAAATCCGCGCATTCGGCTCCAACCCGACCGCTTTGACCTTTCGCGGCACCAATGTCCGCCGGCTTCTCCTGACCGTCATGCTGATGTCGGGGGCGCTGGCTGGGCTGGCAGGTGCGGGCGAGCTGTTCGGCGTCACCCATCGGCTGCGCGCTGAAACGCTGCTCGGCATCGGCAGTTCCGGTATTGTCGTGGCCATGGTGGGCGGACTTCGCCCTAGCGGGACGATGCTCGCGGCACTGTTCTTCGGCGCCCTTCAGAGCGGCACTATCTACATGCGGCTCAAAAGCGGCACACCGGCGGGACTGGTCTCGGCGATGGAGGGATTGGTGCTGTTGTTTTTCCTGTGCGCCGCAGTGGCGACACGGCTCCAACTGGTGCGGAGGGAAGTCCATGCTTGAGCTCTTGCAGGGACCGCTGCTGATCAGCCTGCTGGCGGCGATGGTCCGCATTGCGACACCGCTGCTGTTTTCGGCAATGGGCGAGCTGGTCACACAGCGCGCCGGCATATGGAACATCGCCGTCGAAGGCACCATGTTGATCGGCGCGGTGGTCGCCTACATGGTCGCCTCCACCACAGGATCGCCGTGGCTGGCCTTGGTGGTGGCCATCATTGCCTGCGCCGCAAGCAGCCTGATAATGTCGTTCGTGACGATCGTGTTGAAGGCCGAGCAGTTCGTCGCCGGGCTGGCCCTCAATCTTCTCGCGTCGGGCGTCACACTGTTCTGGTTCCAGGCCTATGTTGCCGGCCGCGAGCCGCCGACATTCGCTGGCTTCGACCGGGTGCCGATCCCTTACCTGGCGGATATTCCGGTCTTGGGTCCGGTGCTGTTTTCGCAACGTTTGCTCACCTATGTCAGCTTCCTCCTGCCTGTCCTGGTCTGGTTCTTCCTCTACCGGACCAAATACGGCCTCGAGGTGCGCTGCGTCGGCGAAAATCCAAAGGCACTCGACGTCAAGGGATTGCATGTCGGCCTCAGGCAGTGCCTGGCGATCATGTTCGGCAGCATGATGTCCGGCTTCGGCGGTGCGTTTCTGATGCTCGGCTATTCGGACAAATTCGTCCCCGATCTCATTGCCGGGCGCGGCTGGCTGGTCGTCGTCGCCATCATTGCCGGCAACTGGATGCCGTTCCGGGTTGTCGGTGCGATCTTCATTTTCGCGTTTCTCGAGGCGTTGGGCATTCATGCGCAGGTCGTGGGGATACCCGTCCCCCATCAGATATTCCTCGTGCTACCCTATGTGGCGTCCCTGGTGCTGCTGGCCGGGTTGCGATCGCGCACGCATCAGCCGGTGGCGCTCGGCATACCCTACAACAGAGAATAGTTCCTGGTTCAGGTCGCCGGGCGGAAGGGCTTTGCAAGCGAGGCCGGGAAATGCAGCGCGAGCATCTGGCGGTTTCGCGAAATGAGGACCAGCACGATGATGGTGGCCAGATAGGGCAGGGCCGACAACAGTTCCGACGGCACTTCCAGCCCGAGCGCCTGTCCTTGCAGCTGCAGGATCGTCATGCCGCCAAACAGCCAGGCGCCAAGCAGGATGCGCAGCGGCCGCCATGTGGCGAATACCACCAGCGCAAGCGCTATCCAGCCCTTGCCGGCGGTCATGTTCTCGACCCACAGCGGCGTGTAGGCGACCGACAGATAGGCGCCCGCCAGTCCGGCCATCAATCCGCCAAACAGGACGGCCACGTAGCGGATCTTGATCACCGGGTAGCCGATCGCATGCGACGTCTGCGGCGACTCGCCGATCGTGCGCAAGATGAGCCCGGCCTTGGTCCGGTAAAGAAACCAGCTGATGGCGGCGAACATCAGCAAGGCCAGATAAACCATCGGATCGAAGCGAAACAGCATCGGACCCAGGAAAGGTATATCCGACAAATAGGGGATGTCGACGCCATGCAGCGCATCGATCGGGGAACTGCCAAAGCCGCGCCCCAGAAAGGCCGAAACACCTGACCCGAAGATCGCCAGCGCCAGGCCGGCGGCATATTGATTGGTCAGGAAGGTCAGCGCCAGAACGCCGAACAGCAGCGATGCGGCAGCACCGGCCAGCGCGCCGGCCATGATCGCGATAGGCATGGAAAAGCCCGCGGTGACAGCCCAGAACGCAAGTGCTGCCCCCATCAGCATCATGCCTTCGATGCCGAGATTGAGGACCCCTGACTTTTCGACCACGAGTTCGCCGAGGGCGGCGAAGATCAACGGCGTCGCGGCAATGATGGTGCCGGTGAAGATGGCAATGAACAGATCCATCAGGCTTTCTCCCGGACCAGGCGAACGCGGTAGAAGATGAAGAAGTCGGCGGCGAGCAGGAAGAACAGCAGGATGCCCTGGAAAATCCGCGTCAGCGCTGAAGGCAGGCCAAGCGTCATCTGCACGCCTTCTCCGCCAAGGAAAAGCAGCGACATCAGCAACCCGCCGAGCACGATGCCAAAGGCGTTCAGCCGTCCGATGAAGGCGACGATGATGGCCGCGAAACCATAACCCGGCGATATCTGTGGCGAGAGCTGGCCGAGTGGTCCGGCGGCTTCCGCCATGCCGGCGATGCCGGCTGCTGCTCCGCCTGCCAGCAGGCCGATCCAGATCGCTGCGGACTCGCGGAACCCCGCATACCGCGCGGCCAGCGGTGCCGCGCCGCTCACCGACATCTTGTAGCCGAGGAAGCTGCGGTCGGTGAACAGCCACATCGCGATGACGGCGACGACGGTGATGAAGATCGAGGAATTGAGCCGGTACGCCGGATCAAAGGACTGGAGCATCGCGGCAGCCGGCAGGAGGGCCGTCTGCGGATAGTTGAAACCGGCCGGGTCGCGCCACGGCCCATGCACGAGATAGGACAGGAACAGCGTGGCGATATAGGTCATCATCAGCGTGACGAGGATTTCATTGGTGTTCATGCGGGCGCGCAGGAAGGCCGGGATTGCCGCCCATGCCATGCCGGCGCCCATGCCGGCCAGGAACATCAGGGGCAACAGCAGCACGCTCTCCGGATTTGGCCAGAACAGCCCGACGCCGCTGGCGGCAATCGCACCCATCGTGAACTGGCCCTCGGCGCCGATGTTCCAGACATTGGCGCGAAAGCCGACCGCCAACCCGCAAGCGATCAGGATCAGCGGTGAGGCCTTGAGCAGCCATTCCGACAGCCCGTTCATCGAACTGAGCGGCTCGACAAAGAACGCATGGAGCGTGGCCAATGGATCATGCCCGAGAGAGGCGAAGAAAATCGAGCCGACGACGACCGTCAGTATCGTCGCCAGGATCGGTGCGGCAATGCGCATCGGCACGGATGGCTCCGGCCTTTGTTCAATCCTGAAATGCAATATCGCCACTCCCGTTTGCCGATGTCGGCTCGTTCATTGTCCGGCCGGTCATCAGAAGTCCGATTTCCTCGCGGTCGGTTGTCGTGCGGATGAGTGGCGGTGACACCTTTCCCTTGCAGATCACCAGCAGCCGGTCACAGATCTCGAACAACTCGTCGAGTTCTTCGGAGACGACAAGCACCGCTGCCCCGGCACGGCTGAGATCGATGATGGTCTGCCGGATGAAGGCGGATGCTCCGACATCGACACCCCAGGTCGGCTGAGACACCAGGAACAGCTTTGGCTTGAGCGCGATCTCGCGTCCGACGATGAATTTCTGCAGGTTGCCGCCCGACAGGCTTTGCGCGGTCGACTGCGCTCCATTGGCCTTGACCTTGAACCTGTCGATGATGCCGGCGGCGAAAGCCTTGGCCTTGCGGCGATCGACCAGTCCGTTGCGCACCGTGCCGAAGCGGTGCGCGGTCAGCACGGCGTTCTCCCACAGCGTGTGCGATGGGACCGCGCCGCGCCCGAGCCGTTCTTCGGGGACGAAGGCGACGCCGAGCTTGCGGCGTTCGTGGGCACGCAGGCTGGCGGCATCGATGCCGCAAATCCTGATCGCGTCGCCGCGGTCATGGGTGCGTTCGCCGCTGAGCAAGGCGATCAGCTCAGCCTGGCCGTTTCCGGAAACGCCGGCAATGCCGACGATTTCCCCGCCGTGCACATTGAACGACACATCCTTCAGATCGACGCCGAAATGGTCTCGGGCCGAGACCGAAAGGTTGTTGACCTCAAGCACCGGCTCGTCGCTCGGGCTTGGCGGGCTGACATGCATTTCAGGCAGCTTGGAACCGACCATCATGCGGGCAAGTTCGAGCGATGTCGTCTCTTTAGGGCGGGCGGTGCCGGTGACCTTGCCGTTGCGCAGCACGGTGGCGGTGTCGCAGAGCTCCTGCACTTCGTCCAGCTTGTGGCTGATGTAGACGATGCTGCAGCCCTCGGCGGCCAGTTGCCGCAGTGTCTCGAACAGCTTGACCACTGCCTGCGGCGTCAGCACGGAAGTCGGCTCGTCGAGGATCAGGAGTTTCGGTGCCTGCAGCAGGCAGCGCACGATCTCCACGCGCTGGCGCTCGCCAACCGACAGGTCGTGCACCTGGCGATGCGGATCGATGGGCATGCCGTAGCGCATGGAGAGGTCGCGGATCTTTTCGACAAGCGTCGGCAGATGGAACGCGCTGCTTGTCGACAGGGCGATGTTCTCGACCACCGAGACGGATTCGAACAGCGCAAAATGCTGGTAGACCATCTCGATGCCGAGCGCACGCGATACCGCGGGGTTGTGTGCGGCTATCGCGTTGCCGTCACAATAGATTTCGCCGGAATCGGCCTGCGCCGCCCCGTAGATGATCTTCATCAGGGTGGATTTGCCGGCGCCGTTCTCACCCAGGACAGCGTGGATTTCGCCGGGTTGGATTGACAACGAAATGTCGTCATTGGCGACGACGCCCGGATAGCGCTTGCAGATGTTGCGCAGTTCTAAACGCGGATGCATGGCGGGTCCTGCCGTGGCGTGAAGCGGGGTTGGACTAGGCGCAACCTGGCGGACGCCGAAGCATTCCAGCTTCGGCGCCATATGGCTCGTTGGTGGATAATCAGCTCAGCTTGCCGATCATCCCCTTCACGAACCAGTTCATGCCGCGAATGTCGTCATCGGCCAGAACCGAGCCGGCGGCGACCTTGATGTTGCCGTCCTGGTCCTTCAACTCGCCGCCGTAGGGATGCACCTTGCCGCCGCCGATATCGGCCTCGAGCTGTTTGAGCTTGGCCCTGGTGTCGGCCGGAATACCGTCATTGTAGGGCGCCATTTTCACGACGCCTGCCGCCAGCCCGTCCCAACGCACTTCCGGCTTCCAGCTGCCTGCGGCAACGGCCTTGGCGGCGCCAACATAGTCGCTGGTCCAGTCGAGGACGAATGCCGTCAACTGCTTGCCCGAACCGAACTTCGCCATGTCGCTGGCATAGCCGATCGACCAGGCACCGCCTTCGCCGGCGACCTGGACGCCGGTGGCGGTGTCCGTCATCGAGCAGATGACGTCGCAGCCCTGTGAAAGCAACGTCTTGGCGGCCTCCTTTTCCTTGCCCGGATCGAACCAGGAGTTGAGGAAGATGGTGTTGCAGGTGGCGTTCGGATTGACGCTTTGCGCACCGAGCAGCAGCGCATTGGCCGGGCCGACGATGTCGGGGATCGGGAAGCCGCCGATGAAGCCGATCTTGCCTGATTTCGACATGTAGCCGCCAGCCGCGCCCGCGACGAAAGTGCCCTCGTAATATTTGGCTTCGAAGGTGCCGAGATTGGCAAGGTGGACGATGCCGGAGCAATGTTCGAAGGCCACTTTGGGGAACCGCGGCGCCACTTTCTGCATGGGCGTTCCGTGTGAAAAACTGGTGCCGAAGATCAGCTTGTTGCCGGCGCTCGCCAGTTCGCGAAAAATGCGCTCGGCGTCCTGCGGCATGAAGATGTTGTCGATGACGGTCAGCTCGACCTTGTCGCCGAATGCGGCCTTGATGGCTTCGACACCGAGGCTGTGCTGCTTGGTCCAGCCGATTTCAGCCACCGGCGAGACATAGACGGCGCCGATTTTCAGCACCTCCTGCGCTTGCGCGATCGTGCTTAGGCCTCCTGCGCCAAGTGCTGCTCCCAGCGCGCTGCCGTATTTCAGGAAGTCCCGTCTTGTTACGTCGTTCATGATGGCAACCCTCTGTTGGTTTTTTTGGTTGATGCCCGGCTTGTGGATGCCGGATCTGTTTTTGGAAGATGAACATGGAGATGCGCTGCGGCTCCGAGATGCGTTGCGGCGTCGCCATTCCCCTGCGACTTCGCCATCCTTCTGAGCGGAACCGCTGTTGTCGCCGCATCGGCCGTGCCGTCGAGATAGGGGGCAAGGGCCTCGGCCGGTGTCATTTCCGGAAACACTTCACGGTCCATGATGTAGCCGCGCACCACCGTGCGGTGGTGTGTGTCGATGAGATCCATGGCCTGCTTCAAGCGGCCCTTTTCCAGCAGGTCAACGACCCGCGAGTGGTCGTCGAGCAGATTGCAATAATCGAAATCGGCTGAAATGAGGGAGCGCAGCAACGTCGTGCGGCGCACGAGTTGCGCATGGATTTCCTGCATCACCTTGTTGCGGCTGAGGCGCACGAACACCGTGTGGAACTCCTGGCCGAGCACGTCGGCCAGGGCATCATTGCCAGCCGCGACAGCCTGGCGCTGGCGTTCGACATGATGGCGCAGTTCGGCCCAGCCGGCGGGGCCGAGGCGGTCGCTCAGCTGCGCGGCGACGCCCTGTTCAACCAGGGTCAGCGCGTCGTAGATCTCTAGCGCTTCCTGCATGCTCGGCCGGGCGACGAAGGCGCCGCGGTTGCGCTCGATCTGGGCCAGGCCGTCATCGGCTAGGCGGATCAGCGCCTGTCGCACAACGATGCGGCTGACGTCGAATATCTCGGCGAGTTCGCGTTCGCCAAGTTTGCAGCCCGGAACGAGACGATGATCAATGATGGCGCGCGTCAGCGTGTCGGCGATTGACTGGGAACGGCTGCTCACGAGACGGCGCTCCGCGTTGATTTCCACGCGTCTTTCGCAATGTCACTGCCGATGATCGGCGTCATTCCAGCGCCCCATATCCCAGGTTGCGGTGTGCCATATATGGGATGCAATCCTTTCAGTCTGTCAACCAAAAAACATTCATTGGCTACAAAAAATGCATTGATTGATATCCAATCTTGTGTTTGCAATGGTGGCGCTGACCAAGCCGGGTTCGATGTGAAGAGCCGGCCAGGGAGGACGATTGCGATGACCAGCCCTTGCAGCGACGGGATTCTCTTGAATGACTGGCATATTGTTGCGGATTGCTCGATGCTGTCCGCTGGTGCTCCGTTCAACACACGGCTTTTGGGGGTCGCTCTCTCGATCACCTGCAAGGGACGCTATAACAAGGAGATCGTCCGCCAGGACACCGGCGAACAGGTCAATTCGGCCGAGCGCTACGGCTTCGTCTGGGCATGTCTTGGCAAGCCCTGGCGGGACATCATTTACATTCCGGAATCGAACGAGGCGGACCGGCATCTGGTCAGCGGCGGCTCGATCGCGGTCAAGGTGTCGGGTCTGCGTGCCGTCGAGAATTTCCTCGACATGGGGCATTTCCCCTTCGTGCATACAGGCCTGCTGGGTGACGAGCCGCACACCGAAGTGGTGCCCTACAGGGTCGAGATCACCGACAAGGACGAGGTGCTGGCGACCGAATGCAAATTCTATCAACCGCTGGCCTCGCCGACCGCCAAGGAAGGCTTTGTCGTCGACTACATCTATAAGGTAATCCGGCCGTATACGGTGGCCCTCTACAAGAGCAATCCTATGAAGAAGGACCGGCTCGACGTCATCACCCTGTTCGTGCAGCCGGTCGATGAGGACAATTGCGTCGCTCATCCCTTCCTTTGCTACCTTGTGGACGGCATCGACGCGGCGACGGTGCGCAGCTTCATGCAACTGATCTTCGCCCAGGATAAGCCGATCCTGGAAAACCAGGTGCCGCGACGGTTGCCGTTGGACCCGCGAGCCGAGACACCGATCCGTGCCGACGCCATCTCTGTTTCCTACCGGCGCTGGTTGCGGGATCAGGCAGTAACTTACGGCGCCATTCCGGCCCAGGCCTGATGGGATCGATGCTGGCCTGGCTCCTTCGAGGGAAATGAAAATGATACAGACGAAATGTTCGGACCCGGTCATTCTCAATCTCTGGCATCCGATCGGTGCTATTGCCGAGACGACGCCAAACATTGTGATGGAGACGACCCTGCTCGGCGAGCAGGTCAGTTTCGCAATTGGCGCGGGCGGTGCCATCGGGGTCTGGACATCCCGGCCCGACTTGCGACCCGGCGCCAGGATCGATCCGGCCTCGATCCATGAAGCGCTGCCCGCCAAGAGCGCCTATGGCTATGTCTGGACCTCGCTCGGTTCGCCGCCAGCAGAGCTGTTCCCGATCCCTGAATATGAAGAACCGGACCGCCGCAAGCTCAACGCGGCAACGTTTGGCGTCAACGTCTCGGCGCCGCGTGCCATCGAGAATTTTCTCGACATGGGCCACTTTCCCTACGTGCACACCGACATCCTCGGCGTCGAACCGCATACCGAAGTCAAGGAATATGATGTCGAGATATCCGTCGACCGCGACGAAATACTGGCCACGCGTTGCCGCTTCTTTCAGCCGATGGCTTCGACCGCTTCGGATGGTGGCGCGGATGTGGACTACGTCTACCGCGTGCCGCATCCCTATTGCTCGGTCCTCTACAAATCGAGCCCGGTCGACGAAGCCCGGCGCGATGTCATCGCCGTCTTCCTGCAACCTGTCGACCAGGAGCATGTGCGCGCCCACATGCTGCTTTGCGTGCTCGACGAAGACAATGAAGACAAGGTCATCAAGCGCTTCCAGCAGACGATCTTCGGTCAGGACAAACCGATCCTCGAGAACCAGGTGCCGAAACGCCTGCCGCTGGACCCTCGTGCCGAAACACCGATCCGGGCCGACAAGTCGGCCATCGCCTACAGGCGTTGGCTTAGCCAGAAGGGCGTGACCTACGGCGTCATCCCGGTTGCGGCCTGACATTATTTTTGGAGACGACGAATGTTGCAAGAAGCCAGAAGCCGGTGGCATCCGATCGCCGCCGCCCATGATTTGCCTTACCGCCACGTCTTCCACGGCCAACTGCTTGGCCGGGAGTTTGCCGTCTGGCGAGCCGATGACGGTTACGTCAACATCTGGGAGAACCGCTGCCTGCATCGCGGCGTAAGGCTGTCGATCGGCATCAATGACGGGCGCGAACTGAAGTGCCAGTATCATGGCTGGCGTTATTCGAACCGCACCGCCGGCTGCACCTATATTCCCGCCCACCCCGCCGATGCGCCGGCCCGCACCATCACCAACCGCACCTTTCCGGCGGTGGAGCGCTATGGCCTCGTCTGGTCGTCCGAAGAGCCGCAAGGGGAGGTTCCCGATGTCGCCGGGTTGCTGGAGGGCAAGTTGCTTGCCTTGCGTGGCATTCCGGTCAATGCGTCGGCAGGCAAGGTCGTGGAAAAGCTGAAAGCCTATCGGTTTCAGCCCAGCGGAGCCGTCGATGGCGACGCCGCCGAGATACTGGTCGAAGCCGTCCAGGATTTTGCCGTGGCGCTCCGCTCGCGTGACGGCAGCCAGGAGACGCATGGCGTCTTCTTCGTTCAACCCGTCGATTCCAACCGTTCGGTCATTCGCGGCGTGCTCGATCGGGACCTCGAAGGAGCCGCGCGTATCGCCGCCTTGCGCCACCACAACGAACGCCTCGGCAAGTTGCGCGATGCGGCGGAACATGAGGCGGCAAGCGCCGCCGCGCCCGCGCCGATCGAGCCTGTCTATGAAAAAGTATCAGCCGAACTCGCCGAAATGCCGGAACTGACGACGCACGGCCGCAAGGCGGCGCTGCGCGTCTCTGTGGCAAGGAAATGGCAGGCCGCCGACGGCATAGCCGCCTTCGAGCTTCGCCCGATCAAGGGCCTTCTGCCCACTTTCCAGCCAGGCGCCCATATCGATGTCCACATGCCCAATGGCGAGGTACGGCAATATTCGATCACCAACGGTCCTGGCGAAACCGACAGCTTTACCATCGGCGTCAAGCTGGAGAGGGATTCGAAGGGCGGCTCGAAATGCATGCACGAGACGGTGCGTGAAGGTGACGTGCTGGCGATCTCCGAGCCGCGCAACAATTTCCCGCTGCGCCGCGACGCGATCAAGACGCTGTTCGTCGCCGGCGGTATCGGCATCACGCCATTGTTGGCGATGGCGCAGGCGCTGAAGAACCAGGAACTGGCGCACGAATTGCACTATTTCGCGCAAGGGGAGGAGCATCTCGCCTTTTCCGATCGGCTGCGGCAACTCGGTGGCTCGCTGGTGCCGCACCTTGGCCTCACGCCGGAACAGACAGGCGCGAAACTGCACGAACTGCTTTCCGCATACCGGAACGGCATGCATGTCTATATCTGTGGCCCCGGTCCGATGCTGGAAGCTGCCCGCAGGACAGCGGCGGAGCAGGGATGGCCCGACAGTGCGGTTCACTTCGAGTACTTCAAGAACACCAACAAGATCGATGACAGTTCGAGCTTCGAAGTGGCCCTGGCGCGCTCCTGCGTCACGCTCAAGGTGCCTGCCGGCAAGACCATCATGCAGGTCATGCGCGAGAACGGCATCGATGTACCGTCGTCCTGCGAGCAGGGTGCCTGCGGCACTTGCGTGGCGACGGTGATCGAAGGCGAACCTGACCATCAGGACGTCTATTTGAACGACGCCGAAAAACAGGCCGGGACCAAGATCATGACCTGCGTTTCGCGGGCCAAGTCGGCACGCCTCGTGCTGGACATCTAGGAGCAGCCGATGATCACGCTTTATGACTACGAACTGTCCGGCAATTGCTACAAATTGCGGCTGCTGATGAGTTTCCTCGGCATCGACTACAAGACCGTGCCTGTCGACTTCTACCCCGGCCGCGAGCACAAATCCGAATGTTTCCTGAGGCTCAATCCGCTCGGACAGCTGCCGGTGCTCGAGGATGACGGTCTTGTGCTGCGCGACGCGCAAGCCATTCTTGTCTATCTCGCCGCCAAATTTGATCCGTCAAAAAGCTGGTACCCGCTAGACAATCCGGCGTTGCTTGGCGAGATCAGCCAGTGGCTGGCTTTCGCCGACGGCATCACCGGAACGGCATCGGCGGCGCGGCTGCATGACAGCCTGTTCTACGATTTCGACATCGATGCGGCGCGCGCCGGCGCGCATCGGCTATTCCGCATCCTCGACGAGCATCTGTGGTTCGGCGAACAGCAAGGCCGCAACTGGATCTGTTCGGCCGGTCAGCCGACCATCGCCGATATCGCCTGCTTTCCTTACGTCATCCTGTCGGAAGAGGGCGGCATTCCGCGTCAGGACTATCCGGCAATCCGGCGCTGGTGCGACCGGGTCAAGCGCATCAAGGGGTTTACAGTGATGTCGGGCGTGTTCCCGGCTGGTCCCGGCAAGGTCGCCGCTTAGAGCATGATCCCGAAAAGTGGAACCCGGTTTTCGGAAAAGATCATGATCAAACACTGAGGGCTCCATCCCGATGCCATCGGGATGGAACAGGCTTTAGACCGATCACCACGAGCGGAGCCATGGCTTCGGCAAGAACAAGTTTTGGGAGAGAGAGAAAAGATGAAAACCCGCGCCGCAGTTGCTGTCGCCGCCGGAAAGCCGCTGGAGATCATGGAGGTCGACCTCGACGGTCCGCGGGAGGGCGAGGTGCTGGTCGAGATCAAGGCAACCGGCATCTGCCACACCGATGAGTTCACGCTTTCCGGAGCCGATCCCGAAGGCCTGTTCCCGGCCATTCTCGGCCATGAGGGTGCCGGCATCGTCGTCGATGTTGGCAAGGGCGTCACCTCGGTCAAGAAGGGCGACCACGTCATCCCGCTCTATACGCCCGAATGCCGGCAGTGCCCGTCCTGCCTGTCGCGCAAGACCAATCTGTGCACGGCGATCCGCGCCACGCAGGGCCAGGGCTTGATGCCGGACGGTTCGTCGCGCTTCTCGATCGGCAAGGACAAGATCTTCCACTATATGGGCTGCTCGACCTTCTCGAATTTCACCGTGCTGCCCGAGATCGCACTGGCCAAGGTCAACGCCGACGCCCCGTTCGACAAGATCTGCTACATCGGCTGTGGCGTCACCACCGGCATTGGCGCCGTCATCAACACCGCCAAGGTCGAGCAAGGCGCTACCGCTGTCGTCTTCGGTCTCGGCGGCATCGGCCTCAACGTCATCCAGGGCCTGAAGCTTGCGGGCGCCGATATGATCATCGGCGTCGACCTCAACAACGACAAGAAGGAATGGGGCGAGCGCTTCGGCATGACGCATTTCGTCAATCCAAAGGAGATCGACAGCGACATCGTCCCTCACCTCGTCAACATGACCAAGCGCGGCGCCGACCAGATCGGCGGCGCCGACTACACGTTCGACTGTACAGGCAACACCAAGGTGATGCGCCAGGCGCTGGAAGCCTCGCATCGCGGCTGGGGCAAGTCGGTCGTCATCGGTGTTGCTGGCGCTGGCCAGGAGATTTCCACCCGGCCGTTCCAACTCGTCACCGGCCGCACCTGGATGGGCACCGCCTTTGGCGGCGCGCGCGGTCGCACCGACGTGCCGAAGATCGTCGACTGGTACATGGACGGCAAGATCCAGATCGACCCGATGATCACCCATTTGCTGAAGCTGGAAGACATCAACAAGGGGTTCGACCTCATGCATGCCGGTGAAAGCATCCGCAGCGTGGTGGTCTACTGATCGGTTTGAGCCATACGCCGCGCTGAAAGCTCTGTGTTCCCAAAATACCGGCTTCCCCAGCATCGGCGTAAGACCGGTGGCGCAGGCATTCCGGAATGCCCGCGCCGCCGGTCGATCAGACCTGCGTCATCCCACGGAATCCGGATCATCCAATCCTCCAGGGTTGCCGCGATCCCGACCGAAGCCGTAGACACGGCGACCAAGGTTGGCGTTTTGAATTGGCGGAGAAAAAGCACATGTCAGGGTCGATGAAGATCATCTCTGCTGCCAGGTCGCACGGCGGCGTGCAGGGCGTCTATTCCCACGCTTCGGATGACTGCGCCTGCGACATGAATTTTGCCGTTTTTGTGCCGCCGCAGGCCCGTGAAACGCCTTGCCCCGTGGTTTGGTACCTCTCCGGCCTCACCTGCACCCATGCCAATGTGATGGACAAGGGCGAGTACAGGCGGATGGCCGCGGAGCTTGGCCTGATCGTCGTTTGTCCAGACACCAGTCCGCGTGGCGCCGACATTCCCGACGAGAAGGACAATTGGCAGTTTGGCAGTGGCGCCGGCTTCTACGTTGATGCGACGCAGGAGCCTTACGCGAAGAACTATCGCATGTACTCCTATGTCACTGAGGAACTGCCGGCCCTGGTCGCGCAGGAATTTCCAGTCGATATGAGGCGCCAGGCAATCTTTGGCCACTCGATGGGCGGCCATGGGGCGCTGACGATTGCGCTGAAAAATCCAGAGCGCTTCAAGAGCTGCTCGGCGTTTGCGCCGATCGTGCAGCCAGCCACCGCCGGCTGGTCGCGGCCTGCTTTCGAAAAATATCTCGGCAACGACGAGGCCTCGTGGCGGAGCTACGACACCATCTCGCTTATCGAGGATGGACACCGGTTTCCGGGGTTTCTCATCGATCAGGGAACGTCGGACGGATTCCTCAATGATGGGCTGAGGCCCTGGCTTGTTGAAGCGGCCTGCGCCAAGGCCGGCATTCCGCTCACGCTGCGCATGAAGGACGGCTACGACCACTCCTATTTCTTCATCTCTAGTTTCATGGACGACCATCTGAGATGGCATGCGGAACGGCTTTCGTCATAAGGTTCAAGCCGATTTGGTGCGTTCAGATTGGCACAATTCGCCCGTTCCATAACGATCAATAAGGTCTTGTCTTTGGGTCACCAGAGCATACGAGAACATACGACGGATATGGCTGGGCGAACCCTCCCGCTAACTTTGTTGAAAAGACCACGCCGCTCCGGGCCCACCACGGCTACGCATCGCGACCATCGAGACCCAACTGTGAACTCAAGGCTGCTTTTGGGTGGGTGCTCCGTTTGATTTCATTGTGAAATCTCGTCCGAGGCCGCTACCATCGAGGGGAATATTCGGTGTATATTTCAGCGGGTTAACCAGAATCTGGTAGCGGGAGGCCGTTACACAGCGAAACCCACTATCGAAGAAGCGTTCTTCTGTTATCGGAGGCACGCTGCTTAGTCAAAATCCTTCAGGTGGCGCGGCCGAAACTTTGCGCAACGACGGAGGCCATGACGGTAACGCTGCTGTGGCGGTTTGCGAGCCCGGATATCACCCTGCCGGCGCCGTCGGCCGAGGAGATCGCGGCAGGGGAGAAGCGCGCGGAAGTCGCGCGCAAGGGGGAGAACGCTAAGCGGCGACGGATCAAGGCTCAGTCGGCCGGGCGCTATTTATGCCTTCTCAAGATCGGTGAACAACTTCGTCCAGCGATCCAGAGTTTCAGTGTCGAACTTGCCCGCACCTTGAGCAAGAGCTCGCTTTTTGACCTCCCGTGCAAGGTCTACCTTCCATCCGTCCTCCAGAAGGACGCTCTGTTGTGCTGCCCAGCTTTCGATTTGCGGCACGATCGGCTCTCCAGCCTTCAGCACATCTGCGAAGAGTGTCTCGGTGCCACGCTGCCACCGATCGACGACTGCGGCCAGAAAATCAGGGGGAAAGAGGTCCTCGATTTCTGAATCCTTTATCGAGGTATAGGCGTCCGTCGATAGCACCCGACCTTTGGCCGATTGGTAGAGCCCGTTGCGAAGATCATTGGCCATCTTTCGTCCTATCTCGTCACCGTCTAGGAGCATCGCCGGCAACTCCTCATCGCGGCCGGAAAGGATGCTAGCTACGACCTTCGCGTTCTTGGCGCCATGAGATGGGGGGAACACTATTTCGCGCGAGGGATTGATGCGGCTCGCCGAGATGAGAAGCATCTTGATTGTCGACAAATAGTGCTGGTCCGAAGGACCCTCAACAATGACCGGCAGGCAACCAAAAAGGATGCTCTCGGCTACGTTCATGTTCAGCGCTGAATAGATGGCATAGGTGGCACCGGCTTTCCGTGGATCCTCGCTACCTCTCCGTAAGTCAGCAGAGGCTTTCGTCGAGCCATCGTCTCCCAGATAGACTTTGCGCGCCCGATCCAGCATGTCCGCGTCGACCAGGAATGGCGAATGGGTTGTGTAAATAATCTGGTTGGTGTCAGCGAGGTTCTCGAAGAATGCCGATAGGTCGCGCTGCGCCAGCGGGTGCAGAGAGAGCCCAGGCTCATCCAACAAAAGGACGGTATCCTTGAGATCGCTTTTCCTCTCGACGAGGAAGATGAGGTAGAAGCTCAGGAACCATTGCAGCCCGGTGCTTCGATCCTCTAGTTCGACCTTTTCGGGCCTACGGGCGTCACTCACCCAGATCCGGAAATGATTTCCGTCTGCCTGAAAATCGAACGTGTAATCGCCTTGCTTCCACCAATCCCGAAACTCTTTGGTCAATTCTGTTCCAGCCGAGTGCAACATGATTGTGCGCTTGCGTTTCCTTTCCGCAGCCTCGGCGATTTCACCCTCTGTGGCGGTACCGGTCTGCGCGTTGGTTGCTTCCAGTCCCAATTCCAGTATCTGTTCAGGCTGGAGTCGAACGAAGCTAAATAGCACTCGCAGAGTCCGCGCTTTGGCAGCCTCCTTTTGCCCGAGATCGGTTCGCTTCAAGTTCTCAACGACGTGCGGAAGGTAGATCTCTGAATCGAGATTCCCATAGTTTGAGTAGTAGACGAACTTCGGCAGAGCAGCGACTATAAGCTCTTCAACCCCTTCGACGTCTCCCGGATTTGGAGCCTTAAGCCGTGTTGCGATGCCGTCCAGATTCTCGATAAGGAGCATAAACCGAGGCACGATCGAGCTTGTTGTGGCCGGGGTTGGCGGAAGGCGGCCTTTGAGCTTTTCTGCGAGATCGAGGAGGTCTCTGGCATTGATTTTCACTTTACCCTCCACCGAGGCCGAGGCATTTTTAATTGCCGCGATGAAGTCCGGTTTTAGGGTCCCCTCTTTTGCGAGTGGAGCGATGGCCTCTATTTCCGCAAGCGCAGTTCGAAAGACAGCATCTAACGTGTCGACGCCTACCAGGCTTGAGGGCGAGTGTTTCGGGAACGACACATAGAACTCTCCGTCAAACGCTCGGGAAACCTCAACCCGGTCGAGGATCGATGCGTCCAGGCCGGTTAGAGTTGCAATCTTAGGTGCGAGTTCTTTGCACTCGAAATCAGCTGTGATGAAAACGTAATCTCCGGGTGCCTCCTGAATGCGGTTAAAGGTTGCCTTCGGATAGTCCGAAGTCGGCTTTATCTCCCCTTCACGCGCCGGGTTCAGCTTCCACAAGGGAAGGAGGAGGTTTGTCTTGCCGGACTCGTTCACGCCTATGAGGGCAGTTACCCGCTCTGCTTCGACCCAACCACTGTCTACTACCGAGCGAAAGTTCTCAACTTTGAACCTAATGAGCTTCACGGCCGTCCCTCCCAAAAATTGCTTGCTATAAAGCACCGGGAGGTCGTCGTTGTCGACTTCCAACAACGGCGGCGATGCTTCATCAATAGGTTTCTTTTTTGGAACCGACGGCAATACTGCTCAACGATGGGCTAATTTGTTGAAACCCACAACGCGACATCGCGATCATATCGCCACGTCGCCATGGGGCCGCCTTGGCCTTCGGGACAGCCTTCAATGGAGATTTCGGAATGGGCGTGCTTCGCTGCGGTTCGTTCCCCATGACGCGTGGCCTCCGACAGATCCGCGTAGAGGCCGGTTGCTGGATCGCTGTCGATAAGTATGACGTAACGCATTCCCTGACCTCTTCATGTCGCGCCGCATGTTGTGTGGACTGGCCGAGTGTCGCAGGAAACCCTTGGAAATCAACGGTAGCCGCTTGCAACATGGGGCGACATGCAATGGGCCAGCTTTGAGGGCTGGCCGCCTATAAGAATCTGATTTCGCTCACGAAATTGCGGAAGCGGAAGACCGCTACATTACCAAAGCCACTATCGAGGAAGCGGTGTTTCCCTACCGACGACTGTCAAAGTGAAGGTCCGACACCAGTCATCTCTAGGCCTAGTCACTCACCGAAACGAAGCGGCTTCTCGGCAATTTCCGCGGCCTCTTTGTCGCGGGTGATGGGGTTCACTTTTCTCAGCTCTGCCAGACCTTCCTTTCCGGCCGCTTCCAGCAACGACAGCAGTTCCCGATAGCCTTGCACATTCTGTGCGGCTTCCGGGACGTCTGCACCCATCTCAACAATCTTGGATACATCAAATGGAAGAGGGGGCGCCCTGAACCCGCCCTTTAGAAGCCCGCTGAAGGGCGAGAACGACATAAGCATCAGCCCCGCGAACAGATGACGGTCCCAGACCACATCATACGCGGCGCGTTCTTCATCGGTCGTAAGACGATCGTACCCGGGCTTGCCAAGCATCTCGTAGTAGGTGTGGAAACCGTGCAGTGAGTCTTCAATTGCCCACAGCCGGTTGCGATACCATTTTTCGAAGAAGCGCTCCTGGAATTGCTCGAATGTCACCAGATTGATGTTTGTCGCGGCGACCGCCTCGATCGCCCCGGATTGAAAGCCCTCCCGCGAAATAATGTAGCCATTATTGGCGCCCGTCTCCTGCATGACGGTGCGAAACGCATGCACGATCTCCTTCGGAATCCTGGCCTTCCAGTTCTTGCATTCGCATACCGTGATGCTGGTAATTCCATCCACGGTCTCTTCGGCCAGTACGTCGACATCGACGCTGCCGCGCGGCAACTTTATCGTCACCTGCCTTGTGGCTTTCATCCCGCACTCTGCAAGGATCGCCTGGATTAGATCCTCCAGCTCTTCCCAACTGTCCGGGATCTTCACCGTAATCAATGGCACGCAACGCTCCTCTTTGCATTCGCGGGAGCTTGGCGAAGAATCGCACGCGATGAAGCTTCCGAGTAGTTAATAGAATAGCTAGGCGGCCTCGCAGGGGATACCCGCACCTCATTGAATCACGAAGCACTCGATTTTCGGCTGAAGACTACTGATCACACTACCGGGTCAGCCGTGTTTTAGGCCAACATCGGTTTCGTTGGGCGGTAAAACGGTGAGCGGAGCCCCTGAATTTGTCGTTCCAAATGGGCCGATCCCGCTTGGGTGCAAAGATCAAGGTTCCGAGGGTGCCAACTGCAACTGACGATAATAACTGTGTCTGAAGCCCTTGCCGTCATTTCTCCAATAGGTGGGGTATTTATCGCCTTGGCACCTCAAGCCGTTTTCTTTTATCTGCTCGCATTTGGACGTCAATATCTTAGCAATAAACTACGGAAGAAACCCGTAGGGTTCACGAACTTTGCCACAAGTTGGCGCCCTGCGAAAATTCGCAGAAATCCGCGATTGTTTGAATTGACTCGGCTTAATGTGTGGCGCGTTTTGTGACGGATTGCCCCGCGTAAAACTGCCGCCTCAGCTCAGGCTGTAGATGCATCCGGTCGACCCACCGACAAGTCGGACTTACCCCATTTTGCTTGAACACATTAGGCACGGTTCGATAAGGTCGCGAGAGGGAGGGCCACCGTGTCGCAAGTTGTTCCAGATTTTGTAAGCGCCTATACGCGCGAATACGACTATTACCAGTCGGCGTCGGCGATTTGTAGCCTCCGTTGTGAACAGCTTTTGGCAACCCAGGGGATTCGGGCTATCGTCAGTCACCGCGCTAAGAGGCCAAATAAGCTCCTGGCCAAGCTCCAGCAGCGAGACAAGGATAAGAATTACCAGAATCACGATGAAATTCGGGCCGACGTCCCTGATCTAGCGGGTGTGCGGATCGCACTTTACTTTCCGGGCGACCGGGAAAGGGTAAAAGCGATCTTGAGCGAGAAGTTCGATGTCCTCAAGGCAAAGGACTTTCCCGAGAAAGGAAAGCCACGCAAGGACTCAAAACGCTTCGACGGATATCACGCCGACCACTATCGCGTCCTCATGCCCGCGAACGCGCTGGAGGACGGCGAAAAATCATACGCCACTGCGGCCATCGAAATCCAAGTCGGTTCCGTCCTCATGCACGCCTGGGCCGAGGTCGAACATGACTTGGTCTACAAGCCTGAAAGCGGCATGCCTTCGGAGGATGAGCACGCTATCCTCGATGAATTGAACGGTATGGTCATCGCGGGAGAGATCGCGCTTGAGCGGCTTCAAAAGGCTGTGGAACGTCGACTAAGCAGTGCGCAGGATAGGCAATTCGACAATCACTACGAGTTGGCGGCTTACTTGTACAAGTGGATGCGGGGAAGCGTGCCAGAAGGCACGGAGCCCGCGATCGGCCGTGTCGACATTCTTTGGGAGTTGCTCAAGCGAGCGGATTTAAACAGCCCAGGAAAACTACTACCTTTGTTGCCGGACGCCGCAGCGGCCTCCAGCGGGTCGGCCTTATCAGATCTGCTCGCGGACGCCGTCCTTGAATTGTATCCAGAACTGTATTCGTCTTACGGAACGCTGCAGTCTAGCCTGGCGACCCCAGATACATCCGCGCAACCCTCTCCACAGGCCACCGCGCGAGCCGACACAATGGGGGACTTTCTCTCGGCATGGGTCACACTCGAACGCACATTCCGAATTTTGGGAGCGGACCTTACCTACTCCAAACGCGGCTACGTCGACCCCGTCAAGGCCGCCAAATCGATAGAACTTTCGGCAAGCGCGTTGGAAACCATAGGCGGAATCCGGCGCCTTCGGAACAATTTGGTGCATGGGATCGATATCCCCTCACGCAAGGTGTTGATTGAAGCGAGGAATTCGTTGGATTCCGTCTTCCAAGAGCTAGAAAGCCATCCGGAGGCTCGGGTGCGTGACGCCTTATCCGAGGCGAGAGACCCCACAACCAGACCATGATTGCCGCAGCTCGAAAAATCGTGGCAACTAGCTGCACCTTGGATGACATATGGTTGATACCCTAAGCACATCAGCGCGATCCGAACGGATGTCTCGAATTGGCCGCAAGGACACGAAACCCGAGATGGTTGTCCGTCGCCTAATTCATTCCCTAGGCTACCGCTATCGCCTTCACCGCCGCGCCCTGCCGGGACGGCCAGACCTTGTTTTTCCAACGCGACGCAAGGCGATTTTCGTGCATGGTTGCTTCTGGCACCGACACTCCGATTCGCGCTGCAAGCTGGCGCGCCTGCCAAAATCGCGTGTGGAGTTCTGGATACCCAAGTTAGAGGCTAACGCCGAGCGTGACAGCAGAAACGAGCATGCTCTCGATAATTTGGGGTGGGGTGTTCTTGTAATATGGGAATGCGAGATAAAAGATCGCGCTTTGCTGGAAAGCAAAATACAGGCATTCTTGAATGATGAAATCGATTGAGCTTTTCGCTGGCGCTGGTGGACTTGGGATAGGATTGCACGACGCGGGATTTAACCCGGTGAACGTGATTGAGTGGGATTCCTATTGTTGCGACACGATCCGCGAAAACAAGAAGCGGGGGATTTCGGCGGTCAAGAACTGGAAGGTCACGCAAGGCGATGTGCGGCTAGTCGACTTCAAGCCGTATGAAGGAAAAATTCGCCTCGTGTCAGGTGGACCACCTTGCCAGCCGTTTTCGATGGGTGGCAAACACGCCGCCTACGATGACGCGCGAGATATGTTTCCCCAAGCTATACGCGCCGTGCGTGAGACACGCCCACAGGCTTTTATCTTCGAAAACGTCAAGGGACTGACGCGGGCGACCTTCCGCAACTACTTCGAATATATCAAGCTCCAGCTAGAACATCCTGAAATCAAACTCCGCCGCGACGAGGAGTGGGGGGATCACTTGGCGCGCTTGGAACAGCATCATACGAGTGGAAGCAAGGCTGGCCTGAATTATCGTGTGATTACCCAGGTCGTTAACGCAGCCAATTACGGCGTTCCGCAAAAACGGGAACGCGTGATTTTCGTGGGTTTTCGCGAAGACCTCGGCGTGAGTTGGCATTTTCCACTTGCCACGCATTCCCGCGAGGCACTCCTTTGGAGCCAGGTGCACGGCGACTATTGGGATCGCCATAAAGTCGCGACGAAGGACCGTCCGCCGCAGTCTTCCGGCAAGGGGAACCTCAATCCGGATAACAGAGGGCAACCGCTTCCATGGCGCACCACCCGCGATGCGCTTGTCGGTTTGCCCGATCCGGAGTTCGATCCTCGTGGCAGTGAGAAGTTTTTGAACCATCGACTGCAAGCAGGGGCACGCTCCTACAAGGGGCATACCGGAAGTGCGCTGGATGAACCCGCCAAGACGCTAAAGGCCGGAGTACATGGAGTTCCCGGCGGCGAGAACATGCTCGTGCGCCCGGATGGATCGATCCGCTACTTCACCGTTCGCGAAAGCGCGCGTTTGCAGACCTTTCCAGATGACTTCCTGTTTCATGGATCATGGAGCGAGACCATGCGCCAGCTCGGGAATGCCGTGCCTGTCGACTTGGCTCGCATAGTCGGCGAAAGTGTCGCCAGCCATTTGCCGAGGAAGGCCGCGTGACGGGCTCCTTACAATCTTCTCGATAAGGCAAACCTTGCCAAGAGCATTGAATTTGAATTGCTTGGACGCGCACCCGCACCGCTCTCGGCTGTGAACAATGTCAAAGGCGCGGGCATCTACGCAGTCTACTACATCGGAAAATTTCGGCTTACGCACCGATCGCGGCGAGAAACGCGGATGGCGCTTATGCTCAACCGACCTATGTCGGGAAGGCGATCCCAAAAGGCGGGCGCAAAGGTGGTTTGAGCGCTGATGCTGCCAAGGGTCGCGCCTTGGCTGATCGTATCGCGCAGCACGCCGCCTGGATCGAGCAGGCCACCAACCTGGACACCCAGGACTTTTTGGTTCGATACTTGGTCGTCGATGATATTTGGATTCCCCTTGGCGAAAACATGCTGATCGAGACGTTCAAGCCTTTGTGGAACAGCGCCATGGATTCGGAAACAGGGACCCGGGTAATCGCCGCGCGACACAGTATCGCTCGTCTTGGGATGTCCTTCACCCAGGTCGCGCCTTCTCAACAAAGTTGGCAGAAAGCCCACTGACCAAGGAGTTCCTAGAGCGGCAGGTATCGGATTATCTCGCTGGCAGACCCTTCGAAAAACTTCCAAAGGCTCTCGAAGACCAGCAAGCCGCGGTACAGGCTGAGGCGGAGCAAAGCGCCGACGAAGTCTAAATTTAGTTGCTTCAGCCGAGCCAGATTATCTTTTCCACGCCGAGTTTGGAAGCCGCGCTTTCCACCACGCGACGACCTTCCTCCTCCGCGAACTTCGAACCTGCGTGGGTCAATATAGCAGCGTAAGGCGTGCCAAATTCGAAGGCTCGTTCGTGAAGAGCCATGAGCGTCGCCTTCCACTCGCTTGCCTTGCTCCAAGCGATCTGGCGGTCATCATCGAGCAACCGTCCATGCGGCTTGATGTATGTGGTAACAGGCTTTGCACTGGCCGGAATCCCCAAAACCCGAAAAGCCAGATCATGACTAGCGGAAGCTTCTCGCGTGTAAGGCTTGAGGAGGGTATCCTTGATGTACACGCGAACCTGGCGAGGGTCCATGTACATCCCTAGGCGACCACCTACGTCCTTGGTCTCTGTCCAAATGCCGTAATAGCGTGACTTGTCATTGGCCGAAAGTGAGGGCCAACCAAGCCGGTCAGCCTCAGCCCATAGCTTCTCCTTGATCTCGCGCCGAATTTTTTCGGGGACGCTCATGCGACGCCTCCAGGTTGCGGCGTGTCGGGGAAATCAAACCTAGGCATTTCCAGTTGGGCGTCCCCCTCGCGCAGCATCAGATCAGCCTGATCCTTCATCCATTCGAACATGAAGCTACCTGCCGACGCATCCCTGAAGTTTATCAGATGGTGTCCAAGAGGCAGACGCTCCAGCGGGCCTGACGCCGCCTTCTGAAGCTCAACCAACTCCGCGATGCGGCGCAAGTCTGTCACGAAATCTAGCACAACAACCTTGTCTTTCCCGGGGCTTAGCCGAAGTCCACGACCGAGCTGCTGCACGAAAATTCGCCGACTATGCGTGGCGCGCATGAATACGATCAAGTCAACGTCTGGGACATCGACCCCCTCATTGAAAAGGTCAACACTGGTCAATAAATCGATGTCGCCGCGCCGGAACATCGCCATGAGCCTGTCGCGCTCACGCGCGTCCTGTCGGGATGAAATCGACTCCGCGCGAAGACTGAAGCCACGTAGCGATCCCGCGAAGCTTTCAGCGTGATCCACGGTGGGGGAAAATACGATTCCGCCACGACGTTCCTCGTGCTTGAATACCTCCGCGATTTGACGCGCAGCTTCCTCGTCGCGGGTTGGCATGATGAGCTTCTTGTTCAATTGGTTCAGCGAATAATTGTGCACAGAGCGGTCTTGAACGAATTTCCAGTCGATATTGTCGGCCAGCAGTCGGTAGTCCACTTCGCTGAGATATCTATTCTTGAGTCCATCCGAAATACCAAGGCGAACCAGTGGCTTTCCAAGAATTGCGTCGATGTCGAAGCCGTCGCCTCGCCATGGAGTCGCCGTGACTCCTCCCACCATTGGCGGCTCAAGCGCTTCCAGCGCCCGCCGGAATGTCGTGGAGCCGATATGATGGGCCTCATCGACGAGAACCAATCCAAAACTCGGAAGGTCATCGACGCGCCCAATAACGCTCTGCACGGTCGCAAAGGTGATTCCGTCGTAGAACGAGGGCGTTTCGTCGCCCGAAAGCAGATGCGTCGGAACCCATTTGGGTAGCTGATACCAAAAGCCAAACTGGAGCTGACGGACCAGTTCGCGCTTGTCCGCTAGAACCAGCACGCGGTTTTCGCGGATGAGTCCATCACGGTACATATCGCTGACCACCTCAGCCATGACCACGGTCTTTCCAAGGCCAGTCGCCAAAACGATTTGAGATCGTCCCGTGTCGGTCAATCCTTCTCTAAAACGCGCAAGCGCATCTTGTTGATAGGGTCGGAGTTCCCGCCGCGACTTTGAATACTCCGGGATGCGCGCCGCCATGATGGCGAGCTTCGCTGGGTCCAAGAGTTCTACGTTCACACCGATGCGGCGGTAACGATCGATCTCCGCCTGTAATCCTCCCCCAACCGCACGCGACGTCGCGACGACCATGCGATTTGCCCCGTAGAAGGTGCCCGCCTCGACTGCCTCTTGCACGGCGAATTTATTCGCGGGCGCGGTGGTGGTGTGCTTGCACTGGACGACCCAGATTTCACCGTTCTTAACGCCAACTATATCGGCTCCCTTGTCTCCGGTTCCCCCAACCACACGGACATCGTCAAATCCCGCATAAATCAGCAGTCGTGCGACATCGCGTTCGAAAGCCTGCCACGGGCCGCGGAGAAGGCGCCGATCGTCGAGAAACGGTGTCATTGAGACGGCTCGACATCCGGCCTGAGAAGCAGCAACGACATGACCGCTCGGATAATCTCATCCTTCGAAGCCATTCCCAAATCACTCAGGTCTTGTTTCGAAAGCCAGATAGCATCGCTCACTAGGCTCACGTACTTGGATAGGACATTCCGCCTAGCGTCCTCGGTGATGTCTGGGTCGCCGTAATCGAGGTCGGCGTAAGCATCGGCCCAGATTTTTCCATCAAAGCAAAGCTCGGGGTGCCTAATGATCAGCGTCCTGATTATGTCGGAGGGTGCCGATTGCAGGAAGCTGCCATCAATCGTTGCCTCTGCGGGTTTGATCTTTCTTGCCGCGAGCGCGCGCATAACGGTGGTTTGCTCCTGCACCGATAAATCATTGAACAACGACGCACGTTCTTCAGGGGCACACGAATTCACAAGCGCGCGTGCCACATCAACGAGAATCGCTGCTGCGTCGGCTGGAAGCGCTTTGAAGTCGAGAGCATTCTCATCGCCGTACGCGGCACGAAATTCGCTAAGAATCAGTGCGATGTCCGGCGCGTACTTTGAGCTGCGGGTTTGATCGGCGGTCATGTACGCGAGATGTGTCAACATCCCATCCCGGGGCGTCATCGTAATCGACTGGAAGACCGGATGGGCGGGGTTATAAAGATAATGGTGCGTCTTAGTCGGAATATCTCCCAGCGTGACGGCCCATGGCGCGCCTGCGGGTAAATCAGGATCATTAGAAGCAACTTCGAATGCCGCGACATTCCATGTCATTGACGACGATTGATGATGATACTTTCTCGTAAGGTTAGGCACCTCACGCCGTACGGGGGGCGCGGGAGTGGGGGCGGCAGGCGATGGTGTGGGCGTAGGCTCAATACCCGGTGCTGGATCATCCATGATTCCAGCTGGCAACCCGTCCTCACCACCTGGTGTCGATTGAGAACCGCCGCCCGGTTGTCCAGCTTGTCCAGGCTGACCTGATTGCCCGTAGAGCAACTCGCGATCGGCCGCTTCCACCAGCTCAAACCATTTCGCGTCGTCTTGGTATTCCGGATTGCCGTCATGGAAATAACTCGCCATTTCCATCGCGAGGTTGTTGTCCTTTGCGATGAGAATACGCGCGTATGCGCCCGCAGTTTTTGAATGAGGGCTGGTGCGGCGGAAAGCCCGAAATAGAGCGAATAACGGCGAATCGTTCGTTGCAAAACCAAGGTCTTTGGCCTTTTCCGGGCGTAGCGGCCCGTCGCCGCGTATAAGCTGCACCATCTCGGTCCAAGTAGGATCAGCACGGTCAAAACGATCTTTCGCGTAGCTCACCCGGCAGTGATCAATGTGAATTTCACCAACGATACGTCCGCGGTTACGCTGATCGTCGGTCGGATATTCTAACTGCTCGCTCTCCTCGCCACCATTCCATGAGAATAGGTCCTTGCTCGCGATTTCAATTTTTCGACCATTCCGAATGAAATCGAGGCCGTACTCCGATTGATCAAGATACCGTTGAATGCCAATCCACCCCTTGATCCTGCGCTTGCGCTTCACAATCGAGCCACTCGTGTCGCACAGCGGACAAGGCTCCGATTCCGAAGCCTCAGGCACCCAGGATAAACAGTTTGTGCAGTAGAGACGTTCGGACAGTGCATGGTTGATAGGAATTACCGCACTGACGCTCGTGCCACCCACGCCCGGCACAACACGATCCTCATTCCACACGCAGTGGCGCCGCGCTTCTAGTCGCTTGTTGTTAATGTAAAGCTCGAAGCTAATAGGGACGCCATTCTGGCGCAGCATCGCGGAGTATGCCTGAGCGAGTCGCTTTTTCACCGTCGTCTGATTGGCACCCTTTGCTAGCCACTTACGTTGCTCTGGTTTGAGCTTCTTGATGGTGACTTCGGTTCCATGCTGCTCCGGATCAGCCTTGGGCCTGGTGAGTTTCGGAGTGCGAAAATGCCGCTGGCGTCGCAACTCATCGAAGTCGATCGTAAGTCCATGCCATTCAAGCTCGCCCTTTCGGGTCGTCCAGACTTCGGTGACCGAGCCAAGACGTGCGGTCGCGATATTGAAGCCCATGCCGAATAACCCCAGACTGTCGATCGGATTGTTTCCAGACCATCCAGCGCTGACGGCCTGTTCCAGAACGTCCACGGACATGCCGGACCCGTTATCTTGGATGCGCACCGTTGCGCCGTCCTTGTCAGAGTTTGGCAAGGTTACGTCTACCCGCGCGTGCGCGATTGGCGCGTCTTGGCGACTCTGCTTTAGAAAACCGTCAACGGAATTGTCTACCAGCTCCGCGATGCAACGCCATTGGTCCAGATTTATCTCGCCCAACATGGGAAGAACCCGCGGACTTGGTATTAAGTTAAACTCGCCGTTCGTCATCACGTTGCTTCCCTGCCCACCAGACATATTTTCGATTCCTGATATATTAACAATTTGCATGCAAAAATAGGGACACCCTTGCAAATGCTAGCGAATGGTACATGCTTGACGGAATTCCCATGGCGACCCATTTAACCGGCACGCCGGTAGTGCTCGAATCGGATAACTATTTGGGTCGCCTCCGCCCTTTCGTTGACGATACGATCGAGAAGCTTGGAAGCGCAAGTTTTCGTGAGGATCCGATCGCCGGTCGGAAATATTCGCGCGCGACCTCAATAATCAGCTCAGCGTACAAGCGGCACGGAGCAATTCTCGACAGGGCTCTTCTGGAGCGCCTTAAGGACTGCGCCCGCCTGCGGGTTTGGACGGAAGACGACTTCAAGCTTTCACATGAATCACTTCAACGCGTTCGCATGAGTGAACGTATCGAGCCCCTTCTGGCCACAGCTCTCCCCTACGGCGATCGTGAGCGAGCCATTCGCGTTGACATTATCGTCTTCGACGAAGAACGGGGCGCGCTGACCTCGTACAATGTCAAAAGAGGGAACGGATCCTATGATGGTGGCAAGCGGCGCATGTTCCAGGAGGATCTCGTTCGAACGCATATGCTCCTGCCTGACTACGGAAAGACTCTCGGCCTGATTCCAACGGAAACACACTCGCATATCGTATTCTACTATGGTTTGCTTTCGCTGCCGGCGCCGCTGGCGATAGCTGGGAAGGACCTAGACTCACATTTCAACTTCCCGGTCGTTGAGGCCATCGAATGCGTCAATTCATATTTCGTTGACCGCTTGCACGCGTTGATCGAGCAGGACAAGTGAGCGATCGGTGGGATCTTTGGCTTCAGGCGTGGCGACGAACCCCTGGCCGGGAAGATCCTCGACGAACATCGCGTCGGAGCACGGCGTGGGGTGAGACGGGCATTGATGTGGCCTCGATAAGCAGACACTCTGACGTGCTAGAACCTGACCCTCGAGCACCGATGCCGACGTCGAATCCGAAGCCAGATGACCCGTGCACCTGCAAGAGCGGTAAACGCTACGCGGACTGTCACGGTCCTATCGTCGAGGCGCCGAAAGGCAAGGCGATCTTTGTCGGCCAGAAAATGTACGCCAAGACTTGGGCCGTGAATGCGCAGCACTACGACGCTCAGGGAATTTACGGCAAGCTCGCGGCCGAGTTGGCGGCGGTGTGCGACTTCCGTCGGGTGCTGGACATAGGCTGTGGCCTGGGCCAAGGTCTGAAGGCATTGGCGGAGGCGATCCCGCAGCCGGACCGGCTCATCGTGGGGATCGATGAGAACCCTGACTGCCTGAAGGCCGCCTCCGATCTCCTGGCAATACCAGCAGCCGGCGCCGCGCTTGGACGCATCAAGCCGGAACGTCAGCTGAGCGGGTATTACGCTTCGAAAGTCGCCACAAAGCCATTGAAGCTTAGCGGTGACTTGCTTCTGGTCCACGTCGACATGATGGTTGCTGATCCCGCGTTCGAGGCTTGGCTGGATGCAACCGGACCCTTCGATGCCATCACGTTGTGGTTTTCGGGCGTCCACCCGGCGCGGTCGATGACCAAGGTTTCGCAGAAACTGGGCGCTAAAAACGACGCCGATCTGCGTGAGGCTTTGGAAGATCGGGTGATGGAATTCACAGTCAAGCGGCTCCGAGCCGGTGGTGTCCTGCAAATGGTCCAGCGCTTCGCCGGTAATGTCGAGGCCGTCCGCCAACAGCGGGAGGCGGAGGTCCTTTCCGGCCTTGCCAGCTATCCATTTGAGCTTGTCAGTGTCAGGAACTACATCTATTCGGAGCCGGATTCTGATCAGGCCATGACCGTGGACTCGGTGTTCATCGATCTCAGCGGTCACGCCCGTTTCGCGTTGTCGATATTGATGCGGCGGAACCACATGACAAATGACTTCGATTGACGCAGGAACCGGCCTTTCCTAGCCGCTCGAAGCTGCAACAAGGTGGTCTAGGCGACGTGACTGCGTCTTGACGAATAATGCTGGCCAGCCGGCCCGGTAGCACATATCACGCGTGGCTATGATCATCGACATACCCACCTCCGCCGATTTCCATGCTGCCGGCGTAAAGCAGGTTCATCTCGCGTGGCAGATCGCGTTGCAATCACTGCGGGATTACGACGAGGCCACATATTTCAAGCTGGATGGTGAAACGCCGGAAGAAGCGACAGAGGACTTCTGGCGGCGCTCGCAGCCATTGCTTGCCAACGCCTACAGTCTGATCCAGCACGCGATGGAGCTGGCGTTGAAGGGGCGTATCGCGGCGATTACACCCTACCTCCTGATAGGGGATCCGAAGGACTGGGCAAATTCGGCCGCGACTGGGACGGCATCTTTTGGCGAGTTCCGCACGCTTGATGCGGTCGATCTGGTCAAGGTCCACAACAGCGTCATAGCTCGGCCGCTGGACGATGTTTTCAAAGCCTTCTGGGACCAGGTTCGGCGCGACCGAAACCGGATCATGCATTCGGCCGCACCTGGAACATTCACCGCCGCGGTGGTCGTCAAAACGATCCTGACCGCAATAGACGTTCTGTTCAGTGAGATTCCCTGGCCGCGTCGGCTCCTGCAGATGGAGTATGAAAGCAAGTTCGCGTCGCTTGGCTTCGTGGACGATGCACACACCAAGGTTCTATCACAGATCGGCAGCGCTATCCGGCAACTGACGCCGGCAGAAGCGAAGCGGTTCTTCGGCTTCGACAGCAAGCGCCGTACCTACCTATGCCCTCACTGCTATTTTGCAGCCAATCACGACTGGCAAGATGAGTGGCCACATCTTGCACAATTCAAAACCAAGACACCCGGGGCCACGTCGCTTCACTGCTTCGTATGCGAACGGACCATCGAGGTTGAGCGAGTGGCTTGTAAGGACGAGACATGCCAGGGAGACGCAAACGCCGAGGGGATCTGTCTCACCTGTACCCGAACACAATGATGGTGTTCGAAATCAGCGTCGATCCGGCTCGGATCCTGAACCAGAAAGAAGGCGGCAGGATATCGACGGCCCGTGCTGTTGTGACTTTGCACATGCGCCACTGGCGGATCCTCCGCTAAGTCCGCTGGTCCTTTCGCTCCTCAAGCCGTTCCGCATCGAACGCTTGCCTACCCTTCGCAGTCCACAGGTTTCGCGCATTCTTCCCTTCATGGCTCCGCAGCTTGGCGGCGATCCAGAGCAGCGCGCCGTAGATGGTAGCGCGATCATCATTGGTGAGCTCGACAATGCCTGCCTTGATGACGAGACCGCCAAGTTCGATGAGCTCCCGGGTGCGCTTGCGTCGCTCGACCTGCCAGATCCTCATGTCATTGCGAGCCCGAGCTGCCTGCTGGCGATTGTGGGCTGCCCGATTGCGCTTGAGCGCTGCGAGGGTTGCGCTGAGATGCCGAAGCAATTCGCCGTGACCCGCTCTCGAAAAACATCAACCCACACTTGGCCCATGCCTCACGCTTTGCGGCGTCTTTCGTCTCGGCGATTGCGACCAGTGCGCCGGCCAGTTCGTCGGTGCTGAGCTGATCGGCACCGGTGGCAATCACCAGTTCGCCAAGTTGCTGCACCTTGCGCGTCTTGAGTTCTCGCGCCTTGTCTTCCAACGCCTTCAGTTCCGTATCGAAGTCACGTGGTTTGCGCATGGTTGTCTCCGTCTGTTGTCGATCGGAGGATGATAGGGGAGTGGCTGGCGGAAGGCTTCAGGGTCGCCGAGACAGCCCGGGACGGGCTGGTCCATCCCGAGAATTTTTCGAGGGAGGGCGCGCTTATACGTCGTGCCGACGTAGGCTTTGACGTGCAAATGATCCTGTCGTGATGGCGATCTATCATCTTCACGTCAAGGTCATAGGCCGCAAGGCTGGGAGTAGCGCTGTGGCATCTGCTGCCTACCGCTCGGCGTCGCGGCTGCGCGACGAGCGGATCGACCGCACGCATGACTTCTCCGCTAAGCGCGGTGTCGTCCATTCCGAGGTGATCTTGCCGGAGAATGCGCCGGACGTCTGGAGCGACCGCGAACGGCTGTGGAACGATGTCGAGGCGTTCGAGGTCCGCAAGGATGCGCAGTTAGCCCGCGAGGTGGAGTTTGCCCTGCCGCGTGAACTCAGCCAGGCGCAAAACATCGAACTGGCGCGCGACTTTGTGCAGGCCGAGTTTGTCAGCCGGGGCATGGTCGCCGATCTCAATGTGCATTGGGACAGGGCAGAGGATGGAAGCCAGAAGCCTCATGCCCATGTCATGCTCACCATGCGCTCGGTCGACGAGAACGGCTTTGGCGCAAAGGTGCGCGATTGGAACGTCACCCAGATGGTCGAGCGCTGGCGCGAGCGATGGGCGGAGCTTGCCAACGAACGCCTGGCCGAACTCGACATCGACGCCCGCATCGATCATCGCAGTCTGGAAGCCCAGGGCATTGCCCTGGAGCCGCAAACCCAGATTGGCGGACCGGCCCAACGCATCGAGGGCAGTGGCCTGGACGCTGGCGAAGCAGATCGCGCCGAACTGCATCGCGAGATCGCGCGCAACAATGGTGCGCGCATCATTGCCGATCCATCCGTGGCGCTGGATTCCCTGACCCATCAGCAATCGACCTTCACCCGAAAAGACATCGCCAAGTTCGCGCATCGGCACAGCGAAGGAATGGAGCAGTTCACCGCGGTCGTGGCAGCCATCAACAACGCACCCGATTTGATTGAACTCGGCAAGGACGGACGCGGCGAAGATCGCTTCACCACCCGGCCGATGATCGACACCGAGCAGCGCCTTCACCGCGCCGCGGAGCGTATCGATTTGGACGAGCGCCACGCAGTAAGTGAGGCACATCGCGAGATAGCGCTGGCGCGGGCTGCGCAACGCGGTCTCGTCCTTTCGGGCGAACAGAGTGATGCATTGGATCACATCACGAATAGCCGCGGTCTTGGTGTCGTTGTCGGCTTTGCCGGAACGGGCAAGAGCGCCATGCTGGGCTTTGCGCGCCAGGCATGGGCAGCGGCGGGCTACGAGGTTCGAGGTGCCGCACTCTCCGGCATTGCCGCCGAGAACCTGGAAGGCGGTTCAGGCATCTCGTCACGCACCATAGCCAGTATGGAGCATAGCTGGGGACAGGGCAGGGATCTGCTCACCGCGCGCGATGTGCTTGTGATCGATGAGGCCGGCATGGTTGGCACGCGCCAGTTGGAGCGCGTGCTCTCGCATGCCGCCAACGTTGGCGCCAAAGTCGTCCTCGTCGGCGATCCGCAGCAGTTGCAGGCAATCGAAGCCGGTGCTGCATTCCGTTCCATCCACGAGCGACATGGCGGCGTCGAAATCGGCCAGGTGCGCCGGCAGCGCGAGGACTGGCAGCGTGATGCCACGCGCGATCTGGCAACCGGCAGGATCGGCGCCGCAATCAGCGTCTACGACGCGCAAGGCATGGTGCATCAGGCTGCAACGCGCGACGAAGCGCGAGCTGAACTCGTCGAGCGCTGGGATCGCGACAGGCAAGCGCATCCAGGGGCAAGCCGGATCATTCTCACCCATACCAACGACAAGGTACGTGCACTCAACAACGCTGCACGTGAGCGCATGCGCATTGCAGGAAATCTCGGCGAAGATGTTCACGTGAATGTCGAACGCGGTGCAAGGAAATTCGCCAGCGGCGACCGGGTCATGTTCCTGCGCAACGAGCGCGGGCTCGGCGTCAAGAACGGCACGCTAGGCATCGTGGAGGAAGTCACCACACAAAATATGACGGTTCGCGTCGACGACGGCAGGTCGGTGCGCTTCGACCTGAAAGACTACGCGCACATCGACCACGGCTATGCCGCGACCATTCACAAGGCGCAGGGCATGACCGTCGACCGGACCCATGTGCTCGCTACGCCTGGCATGGATGCACATGGCAGCTACGTCGCCCTGTCGCGACATCGCGACGGGATGGACCTGCATTACGGCAGCGATGACTTCGCGACCCCCGAACGGCTGGTCCGCACGCTGTCACGCGACCGCGCCAAGGACATGGCGTCGGATTACGAGAAGGTCGACCCGGCGCAGAGCTATGCCGAGCGGCGCGGCATAACCTTCCGCGAGCGCGTGGTAGAGATCGTGCGCCGCATCGTTCCGGAGAAGCTTCGCGACAGGATCGGCGGGCTGCTGGACGGGTTGCGCTCGCCTGGCGACGCCGGGCTTGACCAAGACCTTGGGCGCACGCCGGGAAGGGAAGACGGTGGAGCGCGAGGCGACGATGCCGTCGCCGCGCCTGGAAGGGAAGCTTCCGCCAGAGGGGCGCAGCGCGACACGACTGTGCCGGTGGACGCGGAAGCGGCGTTGCGCAGCGCTCGCACCCAGGCGCTTGTCCGTCACGCGCGTGCGCTCGACGCGATCCTCAGTACTGGAAATGCAGACGGGCAGGGCAGTCCCGAGCAGATGCGCGAATTGAGGGAAGCCCGTAGCGCTTTCGAGAAGATTCGGCCGCATGGTTGGCGCGACGCAGAAGCGGCCTATGTGAAAAATCCCGAACTTGTCCGTGAGGCGGGCGCCGGCCGCGTCAGCCGCATCGTGCTTGCTCTCCAGCTTGAAACGGAAATTCGCACCGGACTGGACA
The DNA here is from genome assembly GCF_040320765.1 of Mesorhizobium sp. M0618. NCBI lineage: Bacteria > Pseudomonadati > Pseudomonadota > Alphaproteobacteria > Hyphomicrobiales > Phyllobacteriaceae > Mesorhizobium > Mesorhizobium sp. M0618. The sequence continues at coordinate 87,987 of NZ_JAMYQH010000007.1, forward strand.
ACGATCCGGTCCGCCGCGCCGACCGGTTCGTGGAACGTTGGCAAAAGCTCGACCGTACGGGACAGGAGCAATATCAGGCCGGCGACATGTCCGGCTACAAGTCAACGCGCTCGGCCATGTCTGACATGGCCAAGAGCCTTGAACGCGATCCGCAGCTTGAATCCCTGCTTGCCAATCATAAGAAGGCGCTTGGCATCCAAGTCGAATCCGGCCGCCGCCTGGGTGTGGAACTCGCGTTCAACCACGGCATTGGCAGCGGCCGTGGCATAGGAATCTAAACCCTCCGATTTGCCGCCGTTTCCACTCCTCAGATCAATGAGACGACAAATCTGATTGCGCGCGAGCCTTGGTTTGTCCTGTCTGGTCCAGCGGGTGCCAAATGCTCTCAGCGAAAGGCAAAGCGGCCATGCCTGAACTAGATCGTATCATTCGCCTTCGGACCGTCCTCGCGCGGACCGGCCTTTCCCGTTCAACGATGTACCGCAAAATCGCCGAAGGCACGTTCCCGGCGCAGATCAAGATAAGCGTAAATGGTGCGGGCTGGCGGGAGTCGGACATCAATCGGTGGGTCGCTGATCCTGTCTCATGGCACACCAGTGCATCACGAAAAAACAGCGACTAGTGCCGGTGGAGTGGCACGTTGCGCCCATCGTTGAACAGTCCTCTCTGATGTAAGTTCAACGACTGGGAATGGCCGGGTCCGGACCGTCCGGTGCTAGGTAACGTTCAGCCGCAAGCTGCTGTTCGGATCTGCCTCACCGGGAGTTTGCCTAGACTGCTCATGATCCGATGGCTGCCTTCCAGCCTGTTTTTCCGATGCCTCGAACCGGACATAGAACCGTAGCCGGACAGGTTGAAACTACCCTTGTCAAAATTTGGTAGTTCTGGTATCCGAATATTACAAATAGCAGGAAAGTGATTTGTATGGTCAAGGCCCTTCGCCTCAGCAAGGTACATAAAAGCGAAAAAGCTCTCGTCCCGATTGCCAGCAGTGCGGGACTGGCATCCGAGTTGAAGGCGCTGACGGACCGCCTCTCAGATGACCCCGGAGTGAAGAAATTCACGGTCACCGTGAACAAGGAAACAGGAATCGCCAAGGCGACCGCCGTGGGACATCGTGGCCAAACCTTCACGCAGGAGGTTGTTGGGCCAGGGTTGACCGTGACCTACACCCCAAAGACCAAGGGCGGGAAAGCTGCGCGGGATCAGAACATCGTCGCGCTATACGAGCGTGATTTGACCCAGATGGAGATTGCGGAACGCCTCGACGTGTCCCAATCGACAGTGTCTAATATCCTGCGACGTGAAGGCTTTCGCTAAATCGCAACTCAGGGCGGCCGATATTTCGGCGCGAAACCGCCCACTCAGGTTGTACCGCTCACAGCCCGGTTTCCGCAGTTCATCGCCCAAAGCCCCAAGCCAGGGACCCATCCAGTCTCGGTCTTTCATGTCGGGCCAGATCCCCTGGATTCTGCAAGAATTCATTTTGGCCGTTGGGGGGCCGGAAGCGAGCGGCCGTTCTCACGCGTCGATCAGGGTTAGTGGACGTTCGATCGCAAAGTTGCCAGCGTCAACTTCGAACGCATTGTTGCTGCTTGTAATGTTGCAGCCCGAGACTCGCAACTCGTCAGGTTTCGCTAAACAGCGGAGTTGTGGACTGATTAGTCTGGCTACTGTCCGATGCCATTATCGCGAAGGGTTCGCGATAATCGACAATACCTTAGCAAATTCTAGGTTCTCCTTGCGGCGAGGGACGGGGTGTGGTGTGTTGAATCTAAACATTCTTTTGAGGAATAATTTGTGAGCATCGGCACGCTAAATGACATCCGAGACGATGACGTTCGAAAGGACGAGTATGATCTGGCGCTGGAAGAAGGCATCGATGACGAAACGCTTCGCGATGATCCGGGGGCAACCAAATTCAGCATCTCAAGCTACGGAGCCGACTACACAGTAGATAGCCTCGTAAAGCGGATGCGCGGGGGAGCGTTTCGCATTCCAGAATTCCAACGCCAGTTCGTCTGGACCCCAAAACACGCCTCGAAGTTCATCGAATCCCTGCTTATGGGCTTACCGGTTCCTGGTGTCTTTCTCTACAAAGAGGCTGATACGAACGAGCATCTGGTGATCGACGGACAGCAGCGCCTTCGAACACTCGAAGCGTTTTATGACGGCGTCCTCCGCGGCAAAGAATTCAAGCTCCAAGGCGTTCGCGAGCCTTGGGTTAATCAAACCTATAAGACGCTTGACCCCGCCGACATTCTAAAGCTCGATGACTCGATCGTCCATGCCACGATTTTTAAGCAAGACAAGCCGGAAGACGTACTAGACAGTATCTACTTTGTATTCGAGCGCATCAACACGGGCGGAATCCGCCTGTCGCCGCAGGAAATCCGCAATTGCATAAGCCTCGGGCCGTTCATCGAGCGGGTGCACCAATTGAATACATTCCCTCCATGGCGTGGGGTATTCGCCAGCCAGAACAACCGCGCGAAGGACGAAGAGCTGATTGTGCGTTTCTTCGCGATGTATCGTGACGGGGACAAATACACCAGGCCGATGAATGGCTTCCTGAACAAGTTTTCTGCGGCCATGAATAAGGTCGGCAAGGACGAGCTAGACCGGCTGTCGAAGGTTTTCCAGACTACGATCAGTAAAGTTAACACGGCGATAGGCGCACGTGCATTCCGCATCATCCGCTCGCTGAACGCTGCCGCCTTTGATTCAGTAATGGTTGGGTTAGCGAAACGCCTCGATACCGGCCCGGCCCCCACTGACAACGATGTTGGCGCAGCATACGATAAGCTGATCGCGGACGATGAGTTCAAACAAGCTTGCGAGCGAGCAACTGCCGACGAGGAGAACGTGCGTAAGCGCTTGGCGCTCGCCACCGCCGCTTTCGCAGGCATCTAGTGCAGCATTCGATCGAGAGCCGTCAACGGAAGCTCGATACCTTCTTTGGGCGCGCCAACGCCGTGAAGGACGACGAGCTCAAGTCAGATATGGCGCGTTACGGCATTGTGCTGGTGTGCGGCTATGTCGAGCGGTGCGTCGAGGTCATCATTCTCGATAGGCTGACCACGCGAGCACAGCCACAAGTGCTGCAATTTATTAAGACGCATTTTAAGAAGGGAACGAACTATGACTGCGAAGCAATCTGCCAACTACTGATCCGCTTCGACCAAGGCTGGTCTAACGCTTTTCGAACGACGATCGAAGCGAACGAGCAATGGGAAGCTTCGCTCACCTCGGCTTACGCTATCCGCAACTCAATCGCCCATGGAGGGGAAGGAAACAAAGGCTTGCCGGGTGTCGAGGCGTTCTATTCCGACTGCAAGAGTATCGTCGCCGCCCTCATTGAGGCTACAAAGAAGTAGAACGAAACTCAAACGTGACTCGCTCGCGATCGAGTAGCGAGCGATCTTTTAGGGCCACGCCAGCAGGGCGGCGTCCGCAGCCGCCTTGTCTAAGTGTTAGCGGTACCGCGCGACAAGCGCACACCAGGGCCACCGCCATTCTCTGGAATGAATTCTATTCCGGCTGCTTCGAGCGATAGCTTCAGCGCTTGCAGGATTGATTCAGATGCTGGTTTCGAACCACGTTCGAACTGCACGATCGTCCTCAAACTTACCTTGGATAGATCCGCCAGTTCCTGTTGAGAAATGTCGAGAAGCCCACGGGCCGCGCGAACTTGGGCCGCACTTACCTTCATTGTTCAAATGCCCTGTTGCACAAAAAGTGCAAATATGCTTGTTTTAGGTAGCGGCCGTTGAAAGTGGTTCCTCCGCTTCCAACAGTCTAACCACGCCCACGCTTTGCGGAGCTCGGATCATGGCTGATTCCGACAATAACACGACTTTGCCTTTCGTCACCCGCAGGAAGGTGCTTGCGGGAACAGCAACCGCAATGGCGGCGACGCAGTCTACATCGTTTGCTCGCATCGACTTGGACGCCATTGATCCTGCGGTGGCGGTGTGGAAACGATGGCAGGCGGCTTGGGAAGAGGCTGAACGGCTTTGCAATCAGCAGCAGCGGCTGGAGAGGGTACTTATCGAGACCGTTGGCTTCCCTTGCACGACAGTTACCTTGTCCGACGGCGAGAGCGTTACAGTTCACTCCGTTGAGGCCCTCCAGGAATTGCTCGGTGTTCGTGCCGCTAACACAGTGGCCCGCACCCAAGCTGAAGCTGAAATCGTAGCCAATCAGGCGCGCTGGGATGCCGCCGCTAGGGAGATTGGTTATTCGACAGCCTTACTTGCTGAGCGCGAAGCTGGCGAGCGGGCGAAGGAATTACTCGAAGCCTTATCCCAAGTTCCTGCAACGTCGCTCGCCGGTATAGCCGCCAAGCTAAATGCAGCGCTTAGGGAAGGGGAGTATTCGCTACATGACAGTGAGCCCCCGTGGCCACAAATCCGCTCGGCCTTAGACGACATAGCTCGGATTAGAGAGCAGAAAGTCTCAAGCTGAACTTCGCCACTAAGGTACCGGAATCGCGATCATTCGTCGGTTTGGTGATTTTCGCGGGGCTTACCGAGACAAACTCTCTACACATGGAGCGACCGATGCAGTTCCGAAAGGCATTTGCGGAGTCAGGACGTCGCAGCGTCTTCGACGCACCGGCAAACCATGGAATCGAGAGTGGCCCGCACCCTGCTGATCAACATGTCGGCAGGCAGATCGCTGCGGTTCGCGTGCAGTCGGACGTCTCGCAGGCACAGCTTGCCCGATCCATCGGTATCAGCTTCCAGCAGCTCCAGAAATATGAGAACGCGAGAAACCGCGTGAGCGCTTCCATGCTCTACGAGATCGCTAGTTCACTAGGTGTTCCGGTGGGTCGCTTCTTCGAAGGCCTGCCGGGCAATGAGACCGATCGTGATCCTCCTCCGCTGCCGGTCGACGAACGCATCAATTTTATTGCCAGCGCGGAAGGTCGACGCTTGATTGAAAGGCTTGTGCATCTCCATCCGCGAGTGCGAGGTCGGGTGTCGTCTTTAATCGCAGCATTAGGAGAGGAACTGGCAGCCATCGACCCAAAGCAGGAGAGCGCAAGGTCCAGCGAACCCATGCTGGTCGAATGCAGGCCGGCTTGACCGGCAGTTATGGCAAAGCTCAACGAGTTCCCTTCGACGGCTGGAATGGCGAAGTTCGCGCTGTCGCTTCGATCCGCACCGCCAAGGAGGGATGGTCGAGCGAGTGTTTCCCGAAGAGACCTCGACAACGGCTACATCGCCGCAGGCACGGAGAAAGTGGCCCTGTCGTTGCCTATGGCGATGATGGGAGTGTTGCATGAAAAAGCTTCGAACGCATCCCAAGTTCCTGCCATAGGCTTCCCAGCAGCACGGGTGCAGCCCGTGCGATCTAGATTCGCCAGTTCGGCGACTATCCGATTTCCGCGCCGAAGGGTCCTAATTGCACGATCGAAGGGGTGTGCCCCTTTTATCGCCGGTCGTGTTAGTGATGCTCGGCTTCGTGAAGTCGGCACGACACAGACGCGATGGTGGATTGCTGCGCGAAACCGCCCCAGCGGTAACGCCGGAGGAGCTTCGCACAGCGATGCTTAAGTTTGTCGAAGCACTCGCCATCGCCGATGCTAGAGGCGATCATCTCAAATCCGTCGGCGCTTTGGCTGGCCGAAATGCTGCCATGGATGCAGATCGCTGCGAGAAGAAGGCTTCCGACACATGAGGCGGGCCGCTGTCTACGCACGCTTTTCGACCGAGCTGCAGAACGAAAAATCCACAGAAGACCAGATCGCGCTGTGCCGTGCTTACGCAGCGCGCAACGGTCTGGCTATCGTTTCAGTCTACGAGGACAAGGCGCGCTCCGGCTCATCTATATTGGGTCGCGACGCGCTGATGCGCCTGATGGAAGCTGCGGGCCAGAACGCGTTCGACATCGTCGTCGTCGAGGCGCTCGATCGCCTATCGCGCGACATGGCGGATCTCGCAGGTCTTCACAAACGTCTCTCTTTTCTCGACATTGAAATCCAGGCTGTTCATGACGGTATCGCCGATGCGGTGCTCATTGGTATTCGTGGACTCGTCGGTCAGATGCAGAGGGAGGATGGCGCAAAGAAAGTCCGTAGGGGTATGGCTGGAGTCGTCCGTGATGGACGTCATGCCGGAGGCCGGGCCTATGGCTATCGGCCGGTCTTGGGCCATCCTGGCGAACTCGAGATCGTCCAGGAGGAGGCAGACGTTATCCGGCGTATTTTTGCCGCCTATTCGGCCGGTCGCGCACCACGTGACCTAGCCGGTGACCTCAACCGGGATGGGATAGCGCCACCGCGGGGGATACGGTGGAACGGTTCCACGATCAACGGAAATGCACAGCGCGGCGTAGGTCTGCTCTTCAACGAGCTTTATGTCGGTCGGATCGTCTGGAACAAGGTCCGGATGGTGAAGAATCCCGATACAGGCAAGCGCGTCTCCAGGCCGAATCCAAAGGACCAATGGCAGACGAAAGAAGTTGCGCATTTGCGCATCATCGAAGACGAAATCTGGGAGAAGGCGCAAGCTCGCAAAGCAGCGCGGGTTAACGCAATCTCTCATATCACGCGTCGGCCGGCTCACCTGTTGTCCGGTCTGCTCCGCTGCGGCGTTTGCGGTTCGGGTCTGTCGGTTCACGACCGTGATAAGACAGGTAAGACTCGCGTCCGGTGCTCGGCAGTTCGTGAAAGCGGGAGCTGCTCCAACCGGCGCATCATCTATCTACCCGAGATCGAGAAGGCGGTCCTCGATGGCATGCGCGACCAACTGAAAGCCCCCGACCTCATCGAGGCATACATCCGCAGATACAACCAAGAGCGCCGAGAATTGTCCGCACAGGCGAATGCGATGCGCACAGCGCTGCAAGGCAAGCGCGATCGGATAGAAGGCGAACGGCAGCGCACGATCGATCTTGTGATCAGGAGCGTCATTGCTGAAGAGGATGCCAAGCAGCGTATTGCAGAACTCAAGACGCAGCTTTCCGAGGTAGAGGCACAGCTCTCCGGTCTCGATGAGCCGCTGTCACCCGTAGCTCTCCACCCTGCGACCTTGCAGCGTTACATCGAAACCGTCGACGGCCTTTCAAAGGCGTTGGCCGACCACGCAACTGCTGCTGACGACCGTGGCCCGCTGATCCAAAACCTTCGAGGACTTGTTCATAGCGTCACCGTGCACCCCAAGCGGGCACGTGAGGGCTTCGAAATCGAGGTCAAGGGCAAGCTTGCCGCCCTTATAGGCGGGGCCGCATTTCCCAATGCACGGTATACTGAAAAGCCCACCGGACAGGGCAGCCGCTTCAACGCTGCCGTTACGTACGATAGTGGGTTGGAAGTGGTAGCGGGAGAGGGACTTGAACCCCCGACCCCAGGATTATGATTCCCGTGCTCTAACCAACTGAGCTACCCCGCCAGGGCGGCGAAAGACCCGAAATCCGCCTCAAATCGAAAGGCATGTCGGGGGCGTTCGCCAAGGTCGCGCGGATATAAGGTTGGGAGGGTGAGCCTGTCAAGCTTCGAAGCAACCGGCTTGCCGGCTTATCGTCATTATCGAAAAGCTTTGCCGTGCGGACATTTGGTTGCCGCCGCCGGGGTTGAGTTCGAAGGGGCACGTCGCTATGTCTCGGCCAAGAGTTTTTAGAGTTTGAAACAGATGAAGCCGCGCATAGCAGTCCTCGGTTGCGGATACTGGGGCAGCAACCACATCCGCACTCTCAAGGCGCTCGGCGCGCTGCACGCGGTCTCCGATACCAACCGGGCTCGGGCAGAAGGCTTCGCCAGCGAGCAGGACTGCCTGGCGATCGAGCCGGACCAGTTGTTCGTGCGTGACGATATCGACGCCATCGTCATGGCGCTGCCGCCGCAATTCCATGCCGACCTTGCGGTACGCGCCGTCGAGAACGGCAAGGACGTGCTGGTGGAAAAGCCGATCGCGCTGACGGTTGCCGATGCCGAGCGCGCGGTGCGGGCGGCCAAGGACAATGGCCGCGTCTTCATGGTCGGCCATGTCCTGCGGTTCCACCCCGCCTTCGAGACGCTGAAAGGGCTGATCGACAAGGGCGAACTCGGCGAAGTGCGCTACATCCACTCGCACCGGCTCGGCCTCGGCAAATTCCACACCGAGAACGATGCGCTGTGGGACCTGGCCCCGCACGATCTGTCGATGATCCTGGCGATCACCGGCACCGAGCCGATCGAGGTGCGCGGCGAGGGCGCCGCTCTGCTCGACAGTCTCAGCGATTTCGCCCATCTGCACATGCGCTTTCCCAACGGCCTGCGCAGCCATCTCTTCACCTCGCGGCTCAACCCCTATCGCGAGCGGCGGCTGACCGTGGTCGGCACCAAGGCGATGGCGGTGTTCGACGACGTCGAGCCATGGGAACGCAAGCTAGCCGTCTACCGCCACGCGGTGTGGCAGGACAGCGGCCAATGGGCCTTCACCACCAATGAGCCGTCCTATGTCGCGGTTGCCCAGGGCATGCCGCTGACACGCGAGCTGGAGCATTTTATCCAGTGCATCGAGACGCGTGCCGAACCGCGTACCAGCGGCGAGGAAGCGATCAGGGTGCTGCGCATCCTGACCGCCGGCACGGTCACCCACACCAAGTCGAATTCCTGAAGCGCGGATTATTCGGCGGGAACCTTATTCGGCAGGTATCTGGGCCGGCCTGGCGGCAAGCCGGGTCAGCATCGCCTCGGCCTCGGCGCCACGCTCCGAACGCTCGATGAAGCCGCCGCCGAACACGCGAGCTTCGTTGCCGTCATCGGAGTAGAGCACGCAGGCCTGGCCCGGCGCGATGCCGGACTCGCCGTCGATCAGTTCCACCCATGTGGCACCGGCACGATGATGCAGCACGGCCGGGCGCGGCGGCCGCGTCGAGCGGACCTTGGCGAACAGCTCCAGGCCGCCAGCAGGGACGTCTGTGAGCGGTCCGTCGCCCAGCCAGTTCATATTGCGCAGATAGATCTTGTGCGTCTCCAGCGCCTCGCGCGGGCCAACCACGACGCGAGCGCGGTCGGCATCGAGGTGGACGACGTAAAGCGGCTCGCCGGAAGCGATGCCGATGCCACGGCGCTGGCCGATCGTGTAGCGCAGGATGCCCTCATGGCGGCCGAGCACGCGGCCGTCGATGTGGACGATGTCGCCCGGATTGGCGGCGGTTGGCTTCAGCTTGGCGATGATGTCGGAATACTTGCCCTGCGGCACGAAGCAGATGTCCTGACTGTCCTGCTTGGCGGCAACCGCCAGCCCCATCTCCTCGGCAATGGCTCGAACCTGAGGCTTCGGCAGGCCGCCAAGGGGAAAGCGCAGATAATCGATCTGTGCCTGCGTGGTGGCGAACAGGAAATAACTCTGGTCACGGTCGGCGTCGACCGGCCTGTAGAGCGCGCGGTGGGCGCCGTTGGCGCCGGAACGGATGTAGTGGCCGGTGGCCAGCGCGTCGGCGCCGAGCTCCTTGGCGGTGGCCAGGAGGTCGGCGAACTTCACCGTCTGATTGCAGGAAACGCACGGGATCGGCGTCTCGCCGGCGACGTAGCTCTCGGCGAAGGGATCGATAACCGCCTTGCGGAAGCGTTCCTCGTAGTCGAGCACATAATGGGGGATGCCGAGCGTCTCGGAGACACGGCGGGCATCGTCGATGTCCTGCCCGGCGCAGCATGAGCCGGCGCGGTGCGTCGCCGCGCCGTGGTCGTAGAGCTGCAAGGTGACGCCGACGACGTCGTAGCCCTCACGTTTCAGCAGGCCGGCGACGACAGAGGAATCGACACCGCCCGACATGGCGACGACGATGCGGGTGTTTTCGGGACGTCCGGGAAGATCGAGACTGTTCATGATGCTTTCGTTCTGCACGGCGCCTCAATGCCAATGTCGAGAATATAGGTCAAGCTTTACCGGCGCGCCAGCGTGCAGGGCGATTCACCGGTTGCGTCCGATCTCCGCCAGGGGATGCATTTTCCCCGGCAAATCAGGGTTTGCGGGCAGATGTTTCAAATGCCGGCGAAAAGACTAACGCGGCGTTCATGATCCTTACCTAGTCATTAGGGTCTGCTTAGGCAATTTTTAAAGCTGTGGCGGTAACGTGGCGGGGATTGGGTCTTTGAGTTTTTTGTAGAGAGTACGATGACCGATCTGGTTAGACCGAGAGTCAAATATGTTATCGGGCCTGACGGCAGCCCTCTTACGATTGCCGATCTGCCGCCGACCAATACACGTCGCTGGGTTATCCGGCGTAAGGCGGAAGTGGTTGCGGCCGTGCGCGGCGGGCTTTTGAGCCTGGACGAGGCATGCCAACGCTACAAGCTCACCACCGAGGAATTCCTGTCCTGGCAGGCGTCGATCGACGAATATGGCCTTGCCGGGCTGCGCACCACACGCATCCAGCAATACCGGCACTGACCATTGCGAATTTAGACGAAGGGCGCGGCTAACCCCGCGCCCTTCTGTTTTTCACCGCTCCCGCTCAGAGCGATAGCACAACCTTGCCGATCGGCTTGGTGGCGAGGAAGGCGTGAGCGGCTCCCGCATGGTCCAGCGGGAAGCTCTTCGCCACATGGACGGCAAGCTTGTTGGCATCGATCAACCGAGCCAGTTCCAGCAGGCCCTCACTGTCGGGCACGACGGACATACGCTCGACCCGAATGTCTCGCGCGCCGGCCTGGGCCCTTGTGTTGTCGCTGACATCGAGCAATGACACCAGCACGCCGCCACGCTTGAGCACCTTCAGCGAGCGTTGGGCGTGGTCGCCGCCCATTGGATCCAGCACCAGATCGATGTCGCGGATCTGATCGGTGAAATCGCCCTTGGTGTAGTCGATGACTTCGTCGGCGCCCAGTTTGCGGACGAAATCGAGCTTGCCCGGGCTGGCCGTGGCGACGACGTAGGCGCTGCGCGCCTTGGCGATCTGCACCGCCAGATGACCGACGCCGCCGGCTCCCGCATGCACCAATACGCGCCGATCCGATTTCAGTCGGCCGTGACGAACAAGCCCTTGCCAGGCGGTGAGGCCGGCCAGCGGCAAGGCGCCCGTCTGGAGGTGGTCCGCGCCCTTCGGCTTCAGTGCGATTTGATCGGCAGGCACGGCAGCCAGCTCGGCATAGGCCGCCGCCTGCTTGGGGAAGCGCGGCATGCCGAACACCTCGTCGCCGATCTTGAAGCCGGTGACGCCGGGGCCGAGTGCTTCGACAGTTCCCGAGATGTCCCAACCCAGGATGAAGGGCGGCTCGCCGAGCAAGGGGTAGTAGCCGGCACGGACGGCGCCGTCGACCGGATTGATGCCTGCGGCCTTGACGCGAACCAGCACTTCGCCGGCCTCTGGCGTGGGATCCGGCTGATCGGCGATGACAAGGACGTCGGGTCCGCCGACGGATTTCTGGATAACGGCACGCATTGAGATGTCTCCTGCTCGGTTGATGCCACTATCATTTGGATAGTAATAGTCTCTTGTCCAGTATGTACCTTCCTGATATATACGCACCCCATGGATAGTGAAGATGATTGCGGTTTCGGCTATGATGCGTTCCGGCGGACGTGTCCTTCGCACACCGTGCTGGAGATGCTGGCCAGCAAATGGGTCTATCTGGTGGTTTGCGCGCTGCGCAAAGGCCGGCTGCGCAATGGCGAGCTCGCCCGCAAGCTCGAAGGCATCACGCCGAAGATGCTGACGCAGACGCTGCGGGTGCTCGAGCGCGACGGCCTGGTGCGGCGCGAGATCTTCCCGGTCATTCCGCCGCGCGTCGAATATGAATTGACCGAGCTCGGCCAGAACCTGGCGGGACTGCTTACCCAGATCAGGTCATGGGCGGAGCAGCATGCGCCGGATATCAAGGATGCCCGTGCAAGGGCAATTGCCGAGAGTGAAGGGGATTGGGCCGCGTAGGGCGGATTCATTTTTCCCGCCGGAGCCGCAAGCCGCGACAATGCGCCAGCCTGATGGCGGGCGTTGGCGCGGCAAACCGCCAGGTCTTAGCCGATCATGGCGCTGCGGCCACCGACTTCCGCTTCGCGGATCTTCGTGTCGCGCGATTCCAGCATTTCCGCCTTGGAAAGCTCCGCTTCAGCTTCGCCGAGTAATGATTCGGCGGCGCTTCGCTGCTGGGCGAGGTCGCTTTGGGAATTCCTGAGGTTGTCGCGGCGCAGGCGAGCCGCCTTGGCGAAGGTCGGATAGGCGAAATGGTTGATGTCGGTGATGCCGGCCTTCTTTTCCTCGGCGGTGATCTGAAGCTCCAGTTCGACGGCCATGCGTTCGAACTCGGCGATCATCATGTCGAGCTGCAGCAGCTGCCGCCGCTTCTCATTCACCTGAAACTGTTTCAGCCGAACGAGGTTTTCACGTGACTTCATGATTCGGTACTCCCGGAAACGCACACCCGCATCTATCGTCCAAACCACCTGGAAACGCCCAGGCCGCACCCGTGTCCACCGCCTTTCCCCTAACTATGGGAAACAAAACCCTAAAGTTTTTTGCCGACGGTAACCATTCGTTTACGGGCATTGTTAATCATACGGGTCAGGACTTAAGGCCGGGTAAAAATTCCGGCCACCGATGCGGAAGCGACGTCGATGAGTCCCTGGAGTCGCTTAGTCCAGGTTGTTAATGTGTTGCATTAGGAATTTGGTTCTGAGATTCGTTATTAGATTCAAGAGGGTGTAGAAAGAGGTTAAAAAATCTGGTACCGTCATGGACGGGAAATTAGGATTTGTTAACCATTCAATGGCAGCCTCTGCACAAGGCAACCACTGCTCCGGGTCCGGACGGGTCGTGAAATGGTCCGGCAGCAGAAAAGGGGAATGAAATGCGTGTTCTGCTGATAGAAGATGACAGTGCAACCGCACAAAGCATCGAACTGATGCTGAAATCGGAAAGTTTCAACGTCTACACGACCGATCTCGGTGAAGAGGGCGTCGATCTAGGCAAGCTCTACGACTACGATATCATTCTTCTCGATCTCAACCTGCCTGACATGTCGGGCTACGAGGTCTTGAGAACGCTTCGCCTTTCCAAGGTCAAAACACCTATTCTCATCCTCTCCGGCATGGCCGGCATCGAGGACAAGGTGCGCGGCCTCGGCTTCGGTGCAGACGACTACATGACCAAGCCGTTCCACAAGGATGAGCTGGTTGCCCGCATTCATGCCATCGTGCGGCGCTCCAAGGGCCACGCCCAGTCGGTCATCACCACCGGCGACCTGGTGGTCAACCTCGATGCGAAGACAGTCGAAGTCGGCGGCCAGCGCGTGCACCTGACCGGCAAGGAATACCAGATGCTGGAGTTGCTTTCGCTGCGCAAAGGCACCACGCTGACCAAGGAAATGTTCCTCAACCACCTCTATGGCGGCATGGACGAGCCTGAGCTGAAAATCATCGACGTCTTCATCTGCAAGCTCCGCAAAAAACTCGACGCGGCATCGGGCGGTCAGAACTACATTGAAACGGTCTGGGGGCGCGGCTATGTGCTGCGCGAACCGGAAGACATTCGCGTCAGCGCCTGAGCGACGAATCGTTCAAATCTTTTCAATAAAAAACCCGGCTTCGGCCGGGTTTTTGCATGATGGGCTGGTAACAGTCTGTTTTCGGGCTTCCGAGCAGAAAACCGTCACGCACTTTTTCTGGAATTGCTCAAGGATGCCGAATCAGGTGCGCTCTTCAAGGTGCGAAAGCGCTCGAGCAGCTGCGGGCGGTTGAATGGCTTCAAGAGATAGCCCTGGGCGCCGGCGCGCTTGGCCCGCATGATCGAAGCAATATCGAGCTCGACCAGGGAAATCAGGATCTGCGGCCTTATCGGGCTCTCCATGGCGCGGACGCGACGGATGAGCTCGACCGCCGGTACGTCGGGCAAGGCGCCATCGACGACGATGATGTCGGGCATGTCGGCGGCGCACATCTCCAGCGCGTCAAGTCCGCTGGCGGCCTCGATGACAATCATTTCGGAGCCGCCCAGGATGCGTTTTGCAACCTTCCTGATGACGCTTGAATCGTCGACGAACATGCAGCGTTTCATTTCCGGGTCCTCTTTGCCTTCTGGCAGTCCGGTAGCGTCGGGGGCATCCAGGGCGGACCATAGGCCAATCTGGTAAAGAAGCCGAAAAGGCGTTAGGTAAAATTTTTACAAAGATAGGCAGGTGCCTGCTTTTATTCGCGAATGCTTTGGCACTGACTGGACGACCAGATGCATCTCAAGTCGATGAGCTGGAATTACAGATTTCAATGTAGAAATACTTCGCTTTATCGGCTGCGCAATCAGGCCGCAGAAAGCACGATTTCTTCCGGCGTCGCGTGGATCGATATCGTCATGCCGGCTTCGCGCGCCAGAAGCAGCGTGTAGTAGGGCTGCACGGAATGCGCGTCGATCGGTTCCTCCGGCTTGTGGCCGGAATGCAGTTCGAGGAACTTCGGCGGCACACGCAGCATCGGGCCAGCCGACGCAAGCGCGAAACGCGGTTCGGTCTCAAGATTTTCCAGCGTCACGGAAAGCTTGCCGCCGCGCGGAATGGCGGCATTGGCGACGAGGATCAGGTTGAGCAGCAGCTTGACCTTGTTCTTGGGCAACAACGCGCGGGGCCCGTTCCAGGTCAGTTCCGGCTTTTCGTTCTTGAGGAAGGCGATGGCGACCGCTTCGGCATCGCCGGTATCGATCAACATGCCGGCCGAGCCGGCGGCACCGAAGGCGATGCGGGCGAACTGCAGGCGGGCCGAAGCGTTGCGGGCGCTCTGGCGGATCAGCTTCATGGCGTCCTCGTCGGCGCCGCCTTCATCAAGCAATTCGAGCCCGTTGTTGATCGCGCCGACCGGCGAGATGATATCGTGGCAGACCCGACTGCACAAAAGCGCTGCCAGATCGGGTGCGGAAAGGGTGAACAGATCGGCCATCGGCGAAAAATCCCTGCAAAATCTCACAACTCATGGCCGGGCGATCGATCGTCGCCTGCCACACGAATCACGCACTCTCTCCTCGGGCTTTCTGAATACACAGCGCCCGTGCGTGCAGCAACAAATCCAAATTGTGGTTGTGGCAAATGGCGTGTTCACGCAGGCTGCCGACCCCACTTGAGCGACCCCAAACAGCCTTCGAACCGCCATGTTCATGTGTGAGCTTAATGGTTGAAAAAGGATTACGGCATAGTTTGCCCCTAACAGTTACCCTTAACGGCCGGCTAAAAGAGCCGTACGGGGTGCGAGGCGTCGGCGAAGGTGCTCCCTGACGGAGATTGGAAGCATGTTTTCCCGATACTACGACCGGAGCCTTCTCCGTGTCTTCTCAATGGCGGTCACGCTCCTGGGCGTTCTCGTCTTCTCGACTTCAGCCCTGCGGGCCCAGGAATACACCGCTCAGGAGATTGTCGATTCCGGTCACAAATTTTTTGGCGCGACATCGGGCGGGCTCGCCACGGTGATCGAGAAGATTTTTGCCTCCTACGGCCTGCCCAACGGCTATCTGCTGGGCGAAGAGGGCTCGGGTGCGCTGATCGGTGGCCTGACCTATGGCGAAGGCACGCTCTACACCAAGAATGCCGGCGACCACAAAGTGTTCTGGCAAGGCCCGTCGCTCGGCTGGGATTTCGGCGGCGAGGGTTCGCGGGTGATGATGCTGGTCTACAATCTCGACGATGTGGGCAGCCTCTACAACCGCTATGGCGGCGTTGCCGGTTCGGCCTATGTGGTGGCGGGCGTCGGCTTCAACGTGCTGAAGAACAACAATGTGCTCCTGGTGCCGATCCGCACGGGCGTCGGTGCCCGGCTTGGCGTCAATCTCGGCTATCTGAAGCTTACCGAGCGGGCCACGTGGAACCCGTTCTAAGCTGAAGTCCTTGGCTGTTGTTGCCCAAAACCGGGACCGCTTTTGGGTCGACATGCATTAAACTCGTGGCGTTGCGGCAAACCCTTGCCGCAACGCTGGATTTCCGCCATGTCAACGTGGCACAGTCAAGCGCTCTATGCGCTTTTGGTTTATCTGGTTTGATGCTTACCGGCCACAACGGGTAGTCACTTGGTCCAGTCGGTCCTGTTCTTCGTCCTCGGCTTTCTCTGCGCTGGCTTTCTGGCGCTCATGGTGGCTCCGGCCATATGGCGTCGTGCGGTCGCGCTTACACGCAGACGCGTCGAATCCTCGATCCCTCTGACGCAAACCGAGATCCAGGCGGACAAGGATCGCATCCGCGCCGAATACGCTATGACGACGCGCCGCCTGGAAATCGGCGTCAAGGCGTTGCGAGAGAAGGCGGCCGAACAACTCGTCGAGATCAATCGCGGTCGCGAGGCCATAAAGGGCCTGGCGGTCGAGCGGACGGACAAGAACCAGGCGCTGACCGAGCTGGGCGCGAAGAACGAAGCGCTGCGTCAACGAGAGGGCGAGTTGCAGCAGCTTTCGGAGCGGCTGAAGGAAACCGAGCGCAAGCTGGAAAAGCGCGCAGTTGAGCTGGAAAAGCTGGAGCGCATGTATGACGACGCCAGTTTTTCCTCGAGCAGCCGGCAGATCGAGCTCGTGGCGCGAGAGTCCGAAATGCAGAAGCTCGCCAGTGACATTGCGATGCTGCGCGGCCAGCGCAAGGAAGCCGACAGGCGCGGCCAGGAAATCGTGGCTGAAAGCAAGGCCGCGCGGGAGGCCCTAAAAGCCGAGAAGAAAAGGACCGCCGAGCTCGACAAGAAGGTCGAGCGGCTGCTGGCCACACTTGCCGATCGCGAAGACAAACTCGACCGCCGCGAAAAGGAACTGGCACGCATGCGCGAAAGATCGAAATCCGAAGACAGCGCGCCAGCCTTGCGGCTGGTCGGCAAGGGCGGCGATGTCGCGGGGAGCGATGATTTCGACAAGGCAATCGCCAAGCTCGACAGCGACCGTGAGCAGCTCGAGGCGAGGCTGGCGGCGCTGGCGCGAGAGAACAAGCGGCTGAAGGCGGATCTCACCGCACTGGCAGTGTCCAAGGCCACGGACAGCAGCTCCGCCTTGCGCGAGCAGATGAACGAACTGGCGGCGGAGGTCGTCCATCTGACGGCGAAGCTCGAGGGGCCTGGTTCGCCGATCGCCAAGGCATTGGCGGTACCGTCGGACGCCCGCTCCGGCAACGGTGACCGCAGTCTTGCCGACCGCGTGCGCGCGCTGCAGAAGGCTGACGCGACAAGCTGAATCAGGCTTCTTTAGAGTATTTCACCGTTTCACGGAAACGGCGAAATGCCCTAACTCTTTGCTTTGACGCAATTCTGGACGGAAAACCGCTTCACACTTTCCCTAGAATTGCTCTAGCCGAAAAATGATGCAGCGCGATGGCTGAAGCCGCGGCGACATTCAGGCTGTCAAAGCCTTCCGCCATGGTGATCCGCACGTTGCGCAGGCTTGTGAGCAGGTTGTCCGGCAAGCCTTCGCCCTCGGTGCCGAGATAGAGCGCCAGGCGCTCGCTACGCTGCGCATCGCGGATGTCGGTCCTCCCGCGGGGCGACAGCGCGAATTGTTCGAAACCACGCCGGGCGAGCATCGTTGTGAAGCGGGCGGTGTCGGAGAACGATGCGAAGGGGATCTTGAGGGCGGCGCCGACCGAAACGCGGATCGCCTTGCGATAGAGCGGATCGCAGCATGTCGCATCCAGCAGAACCGCGTCGGCGCCAAAGGCGGCGGCATTGCGGAAGATCGAGCCCATATTGTCATGGTTGGCGATGCCGACGAGCACTACGACGAGCGCCCGAGGCGGCAAGCCATCGAGCAGGTCTTCGGCCGGCTGCGGCTCTCCCTTGCGGCCAATGGCCAGGATGCCGCGGTGCATATGAAATCCGGCGATAGCGTCCATCACCGCGCTGGTGGCGACATAGACCGGGAGGTCGGCGGGCGCCTTGCTCAGGATGTTGTCGAGACCTGCCAGCCGGTTTTCCAGGACCAGGATCGATTCGGCGGCAAAGCGCCCGGTCGAGAGCAGCAGGTCGAGCACCACCTTGCCTTCGGCGACGAAGCGGCCTTGCCGGCCGGCGAGGTCACGCTCGCGAATGTCGAGATAGGCAGCGACGCGCGGATCTTGCGGGTCGTCGATGCGAATGGGATCCATGCATTCCTCGCGACCGTCGCATCGGCCCGAAAATCCGGACCGCTTCCCGGCGCTCATCTTGTTTGGAAAGCACGATGCGACAATTCGGGACAATCAGCCAGCTTTGTGCGCCCCGGATGGGCGCATGTCGCTCTGAAATCACCGGCGAGATCGGCGGTATGTGGTCAGGTTCCAGCACGGCGCAAACGGTGCGCCATCTGGGACAGGTCATCCTTGCCGCTGCCGAAAATGCCGTCCAGCATGACAAGCAGTTCTCGCACGGCGTCGGATTTGCAGGAGTAGTAGATCATCTGCCGGTCGCGGCGGGTCTCGACCAGGTCGAGCGCCCGCAACTTGGCGAGGTGCTGGGACAGGGCGGATTGGCTGAGCATCACCTTCTCAGCAATGGCTCCAACCGACATTTCGCCTTCGGCGAGATAGCTCATGATCAACAGTCGCTTCTCATTGCCCATCAGCATGAGAAACTCTGCCGCCGATTCGGCGTTCACGATTAGCTTTGTCGAGACCATCGATCCCCCATGCTTCCTGTTCATCCCGACGCCATGGGGGCAATGGCGTCTGATTCCATAAATTCACTTGTCGATCGGCGCTGGCGATTCAGCGTCACCAAAAGGTAGAGCATTTCACTTAAATCTCAAGTGTTGCTTTTGATCCAGCATAATTAAGTCTCAGTCCCGGCGTCGGCCATGGCTCGGCCGGCCTTGGCCATATCGACCAGAACGTGCCGCAATTCGCCTGCCGCCGCCAAAGGGTGTGGGTAAAAGACCCGGCAAACATCGTCGCCCGACACCAGGTCCATGCCATCGGCATCGAATCCGGCAACACGCCAGCCGTTTCCGGATGCTTTGGCGAAATGCTGTGCGTAAACGGCGATTGCGTCGAGATGGTCGGCGTTCATGTGGTCGATGGCGGATTGTTCGCGCGCCGCGAGTTCCTCGACGACCGGTCCGCTGGCGAGCAAATCCGATCGATCGAGCTGATAGGCCTTGCCGAAGCCGCCGTTGAGGCTGGCGCGTTGCGGATCGAGGCGAAAGATCGAAAAGTCGCCGAGACCGGCGTAAAGATTCGCCCTGGGATTGTGATTGAGATAACGGCGCTCGGTGCGGGCGTGTTCGGCTGATCCGCGCTCAAGCCGTGCCGCCTGGCAGATCAATGTCAGGCGCGGGTGCGCCAGCGGGTCGCCCTTGCCTGGTTCGCCGAGCAACAGGGAACAGCGCGGATCGGCAAGCAGCGCGCCGGTGTGCGCCGAAAGCATCGAAACCAGGATCAGCGGCGCACCGTCGATGTCGGTGGCCACGCCGACCCTGCTGGCCAGCGGCGAGCCGGTTTGCGGTTCGATCACCGCCAGGGCGCCAAAGCGGGCGCTGCGCAGAAGCGTCTTCGCCAGCCGGATCGCTTCGGCGTCCGTCTCGCGGATCACATCCTTTTTCGGCTCGTCCAAGGCAGCACCACAGTAAGTTGATCTTTCTTCTCTAGTTATCGGTCAGCAAGCCGGATTTGACAAGGTCGTCGATCTCGGCTTTCGCAAAGCCGAAACGTGCCAGAATTGCCGATGGCGACAAATCCTCATTGCCTGGCATAGTAGCCAATGTCGGTTGCGAGCTCGAGAAACGCGGCGCGGGGGCCGGGCGCTCAAATGCACCTGTCGTCACAGAGGCGTTGCGTGCCCGATTGTGCGGGTGGTGCTTCGCCTCTTGCAGCGACAGGACGGGGGCCACGCAGGCATCGGTTTGCGCAAACAGCAGGTCCCAGTTGTCGCGCGCTTTCTGCCGGACCCGTTCGGCAATGGCGGCGCGCATCGGCGGCCACAGGGCCTTGTCGTACTGGCCGGACGCAAAGCGCTCGTCGAGCGGCAGCAGCTTGGCGAATTCGGCGAAGAATTGCGGCTCGAGGCAGCCAATGGCGATGTGCCCGCCATCCGCCGTCTCATAGGTGTCGTAGAACGGGGCGCCGGAATCGAGCAGGTTCGCGCCGCGCTTGTCGCTCCACAAGCCGGCCGCCGTCAAGGCGTGCAGGGGCACCGCCAGCATCGAGGCGCCGTCGACCATCGCTGCGTCGATGACGTCACCCTTGCCCGTGCGCGAACGTTGGAACAGGGCGGCCAGCACGCCGGCAATCAGCATCATGGCGCCACCGCCATAGTCGGCGACAAGGTTGAGCGGCGGGACGGGACGGCCGTCGGCATGGCCGATGGCGTGCAGCACGCCGCTATAGGCGAGGTAGGTGATGTCGTGGCCGGCGCGGCCGGCGAGCGGACCGTCCTGGCCGAAGCCGGTCATACGGCCGTAGATCAGCGCCGGATTACGCGCCTGCACCGCTTCCGGGCCGAGGCCGAGCCGTTCCATGACACCCGGGCGAAAGCCTTCGAGCAACATGTCCGCCTTTTCGGCAAGGCGCAACAACAGATCGGTGCCTTCACGGCGCTTCAGGTCGAGGCGCAGGACGGCGCGGCCATGGCGGTTGATGTTGTACTCATCCGGCAGCGACAGGAACTGGCTCGTCCCCGCCCGTTCGATGCGCAACACTTCGGCGCCCATCTCCGACAGCATCAGGCCGGCCAGCGGCACCGGGCCGAGCCCGGCCATCTCGATCACCTTCAGCCCGGCCAGCGGCCCGGTTTTAGCGGCAGCGGACAGGCCGGCGCTCATGACCTTCTATTTCGGCGCCATGCGAATGGCGCCGTCGAGGCGAATGGTCTCGCCATTCAGCATCTGGTTCTCGACGATGTGCAGGGCGAGAGCGGCATATTCGGATGGTTCGCCCAGGCGCGACGGGAATGGCACGGCGGCGCCCAGCGAATCCTGCACCTCTTGCGGCATGCCGGCCATCATAGGCGTCTTGAAGATGCCGGGTGCGATGGTGCAGACGCGGATGCCGGAACGGGCAAGATCGCGCGCCACCGGCAGCGTCATGCCGACGACGCCGCCCTTGGAAGCCGCATAGGCGGCCTGACCGATCTGGCCATCATAAGCGGCAACCGAAGCGGTGTTGACGATGACGCCGCGCTCGCCGCCCTGCAGCGGCTCGAGCTTCGACGCGCGCTCGGCAACGAGGCGGATCATGTTGAACGTGCCGATCAGATTGACCTCGATCACCTTGCGATACTGATCAAGGGGGTGGGGACCATCCTTGCCGATCGTCTTCACGCCGATGGCGATGCCGGCGCAGTTGACCAGGATCCGTGGCTGGCCAAGCTTGGCCGTAACGTCGGCGAGGGCAGCGGTCCCGCTGTCGGCGCTGCTGACGTCGCACTGGACGGCTATACCGCCGATCTCGGCCGCGACCTTGGCCGCGCGATCGATACCGACATCGAAGATGGCGACGCGGGCGCCCTTGGCCGCCAGCGCGCGCGCCGTTGCCTCGCCAAGGCCGGAGCCGCCGCCGGTGACGATCGCGATCTGGCCGTTCGGGTTCATGGCGTCATCCTTTGATCTCGGGAACAGTGGGATGGATCAGGCGCCAGATCGAAGGGAAAGGTCAAGCCATCGCGGCGGTAGGATCGGCCACCCTGGCCTGATCGGCGTGGCCGACCTCGCCCAAGAGCCTGGCTACCGCGCCCGGCGCGATCTCGTGCGACAGCAGCCGGTCGAGATCGACGGGGCGCGGCATCGAAATCTGGCCGCGCGGAATCCGCTTGAAACCGAGCGGCCCGTAATAGGGCTCGTCACCGACCAGCATGACGGCAGGTGCGCCGGCCCGGGCGGCGGCCTCCAGCGCGATCGCCACCAACCGGCGGCCGATGCCGAGATTCTTGAAGGCCGGCCGTACCGCGAGCGGCCCGAGCATCAATGCGCGGCCGGCACCGGCGGCGATGCGGGTCATGCGCACCGAGGCGACGACAATGTCGCCGTCGACGGCGACAAAGGACAGCGAGCGTTCGTGCCCTCCGGCTTCGCGGATCTTGTAGGCGGCCAGCACAAAGCGGCCCGGCCCGAAGGCTTCGTCGTTGATGGCTTCGATCTGGAGGTCATGCGCCGGGGTTTCCGGCAGGTATTTCACGTCGGCAAGGCTCATGGTCTTTGCGTTCCGGTAAGGAGGAAGGTTGCTGCAAACGGCAGCATTCGCCAGTCAGCGCTTCATCAAGCGCGGGCGCCCTTTCGTCGTCGGTCAAACCGGATCAAAGCAAAGTCGAACATGCGGATTGTCCGCTAGCATCAATTTTCGGCCGCTGCAATCGGCCGTTTTTGTCCGTCGTTTCGGCCAAGTGACGGTCTGTTCAGCACCTGACGCCTTCGACAGGCCAACCTTGCGCCTAAATAGGCAAAAAGGACGCAAGGAGATTTGCATGGGATTGCTGGTCGACGGCAGGTGGCAGGATCGCTGGTATGATACGGCGGATAACGGTGGCAGGTTCGTACGGGCGCAGTCACAATGGCGCGATTGGATCACCGTTGACGGGGCGCCTGCCGAAGGCCGGACGCGCGGTTTCAAGGCCGAGCCCGGCCGCTATCACCTCTATGTCTCGCTTGCCTGTCCGTGGGCCCACCGGACGTTGATCTTTCGCGCGCTGAAGAAGCTGGAAGGCGTCATATCGGTGTCGGTGGTGCATCATTTCATGGGCGCCAACGGCTGGACGTTTTTGGCTGAGGATGGCGCCACGGGCGACACGCTTTACGGCCTCGACTTCCTGCACCAGATCTATGCCAAGGCCGATCCCGCCTATTCGGGCCGGGTGACGGTGCCGGTGCTGTGGGACAAAAAGGAACAAACCATCGTCTCCAATGAGTCTTCCGAAATCATCCGCATGCTGAATTCAGCCTTCGACGAATGGGGCGACGCCAGCCTCGATTTCTATCCGAAGGCGTTGCGCGGCGAGATCGATCGGATCAATGCGCTGGTCTATCCCGCGGTCAACAACGGCGTCTATCGCGCCGGCTTCGCCACCACGCAACGTGCCTATGAAGAGGCGTTCGGTGAATTGTTCACAGCGCTGGATACGCTGGAGGAGCGGCTGTCGAAGCAGCGCTATCTCGTCGGCGATCGTATCACCGAAGCCGACTGGCGGCTGTTCACCACGCTGGTGCGCTTCGATCCGGTCTATGTCGGCCATTTCAAATGCAATCTGCGCCGTATCGCCGACTACCCGAACCTGTCCAACTATCTGCGCGATCTCTATCAGGTGCCTGATGTGGCCGGGACGGTGAACATGCATCATATCAAGGCGCATTATTACGGCAGCCACCAGACAATCAATCCGACGCGGATCGTGCCTGTCGGACCGGATCTGGATTATGCCGCACGGCATGACCGGGCGCGCTTCGAGAAAGCGGCAGCCTGATCTACCAGTAGGGCGAGGGCTGCTCGCCGTCAAAAACCTCGGCGATCCGGCGCAGCGTCGCCGGCGTCGTGCCCTCGGGCAAGCCGTCGAGCGGGAAGAAGCCGGCTTCGGCGATTTCGTGGTCCGGCAGCTTCGGCGCCGTCTGGCTGAAATGCTCAAGCAAATAAAAGCCGACATGGTCGCGGCGGCTGGAGCGGCGGTTGAAATGCATCGATTTGAGCACCGGCGGGGCGGTGAGAGCGATGTTGCCTTCCTCGGCCAGTTCACGGGCCAGTGCCTCGTTCATCGTCTCGCCGACTTCGACGCCGCCGCCGGGAAGCTGCCAGCCCGGTACATAGGTATGGCGAATAAGGAAGACGGACCTGGACGCCCTGTCGTGGATCAAGCCGCGCACGCCAAGCGTCATCGGCCTCCGCAGCACGAAATAGAGATGGAACAGCCTGGCCCTCAAACCTGGCCAGCCGGTCTGGCGGAAGGCATCTTCAGGGCTCGTCATTGATAGCGAAACCGTGGGTGGAAAGCCGCGCGCGGGTCGCCTATGAAGGTTGTATGTTCAGGCTCGCGCATATTTCCGATGTCCATCTGGGGCCGCTCCCCGATGTATCCTATCGCGATCTCGCCTCCAAGCGCGTGCTCGGCTATGTCAACTGGCAGCGCAACCGCCGCCGCCATATGCATGATGCGGTCATTGACACGATCGTCGCCGACATCAAGGCGAACACGCCTGACCACCTCGCCGTCACCGGCGACCTGGTCAATCTGGCACTTGACGGCGAGATCGAGATGGCCAGGCACTGGTTGGAGACGCTGGGGCCGGCGCATGATGTTTCGGTCGTTCCGGGCAACCACGACGCCTATGTGCCAGGCGCCTTCGACAAGGTCTGCCGATCCTGGGCGGCGTGGATGAGCGGCGACGGCGTCAACACGCCGGTCGATCGTAACGCATTTCCCTATCTGCGCGTGCGCGGCAACGTCGCGCTGATCGGTGTCTCGACGGCGCGCGCCACGGCACCCTTCATGGCCAATGGTTTCTTCATGGAAGGCCAGGCGAAGCGGCTCGGCAAAATCCTCGGGGATACCGCCGGACAGGGGCTGTTCCGCGCCATCATGATCCATCATCCGCCGGTGCGCGGCGCGGTCCCGCAGCACAAGCGGCTGTTCGGCATTGCCCGCTTCAACAAGATCATTCGCCGCCACGGCGCCGACCTTGTCCTGCACGGCCATTCACATCTGCCGTCGCTGTTCTTCATCGGCGATCGCGGCGTCAGGATCCCAGCGGTCGGCGTCGCCGCCGCCGGCCAGGCGCCGGGCGGCAAGAACCCGGCGGCGCAGTACAATCTGTTCGACATTGACGGCGAGACGGGCAATTGGCGGATCCGGCTGACGCGGCGCGGCCTGACCGGGCCGTCCATGCCGCCATCCGATCTGCAGACGCTGGAACTCGGTGCCGTGACTGGCGCCGCTATGGCCGCAAGCTGACTACCATGGCGACGATGCGGTCCCAGAATAGGACGATGGACACGAGAAGACCGACCAGGGCACCGGCAGCCACAAGGCCAAGCCCGGACAGAAAGGCCGACCAGCGTTTGCCGCGCGCCGTCGCGCGCAGCGGCGGTTCGGCTTCCGGCACATAGGCACGTTTCATGCCGGCGACGGCCGGTTCGACGCCGCCTTCCAGCATCCTCTGACGCTCGACAATGCGCTCGGCGACATAGCGTGTCACGGAATCGGCAACCGGCTTCATCTCGGTGGATTCGGCAAGCACCACCCGGCCGATACTGGTGTCCTTGAGGAAGCGATAGGTCCGGCGGTCGCGCCCCATGGCGACATGGCTGATGGCGTCGATCCACAGGCGCGGCTGCAAGCCGGACGAGACGACAAAGTCGAAATTGTCCATGTCGGCCGGAACATCGGCAAAAACCGGCGCCAACTCGGCGGCAAGCAGATCGAGACGCATGCGATGCGCTTCGCGCATGTCGACGACGACGTCGTCGCGGTCGGCGAAGGCATTTTTCACATCACGGATGGCATCGGACAGTTTCCTCGACTGGTCGATGGTCTTCTCGCCTGCTTCCTTCATCGGCGTCTGCCTCGTGGGTTTGGTTAACACCGGGTTAACACAGCCGCCGGCAAAATGCACTGGCGAGATCGACGGCCCCGGGGTGCCTAGGAAGGTTGTCGTGCGCGAAAAAGGTCAGCTGGCTGCTGCGGCGAATTTCTGGCGATGTGGCCTGGCGCGACGATTGGTGTTGCGGCGAATGATCTCGGCAACAAGGCCGGGGGCTTCCTCAGCCAGCATATGGCCGGCCCCCAGCACGTGGTGCACGTGAAAATGCGCCGGCAGGTCATCCGCCTGGGTAAAGGGCAGCACCGCATCGTTGGTTCCCCATGCCACCATCACTGGCATGTTCAGTCCATCGAGGCGATCGTGCGGGATGACGCCTTGCCGACCGTCCACGGTCATGGCGGCTGCGATCTCGACCAGCTTTTCGAGTTGGCCGGGTCGCCTGCGCATTTCCCAAAGGGTGTCCACCATATGTTCGAGTGGCGGGGCTGAAGGTCCCGACATGACGGCGAGGCAGGAGCGGATCTCGGACCGATCCGAGGCTTCGGCATAGCGGCGCAATAGCGGTCCATTGATTTCGGGGCCAAGGCCGCCCGGCGCCAGAAGCGTCAGCGAGGCTATCTTTTCAGGCTCGGCCAGCGCCATCAGCGCCGCCACGGCACCGCCCATCGAGTGGCCCACGAGATGAACGCGCTTCAGGCGACGCTCAGAGAGATCGGCGAGCACGGCCTTGGCCGCCACCCTGGCCGGACCGGCGGCGGGAAAATTGAGCGACATCCCATACCCAGGCAGATCATAGGCCAGCGTATGCGTGGAAGGCGTCAGGGCGGAAATCACCTCGCGCCATACATCATGGCAGCCGCCGAAACCGTGCAGCAGGACGATGGCCTTCGAGCCAACACCCTCTTCGGCGGCAAAAAGTGATGCGGTCATGAAAGCTGATTTTTTTGTTATTGCAGAATGCGCGACACCAATGATGGCTGAATTGCTCCTAGTCCAACGTGATGACCAGTAAAATTTTCGCGATTTGTACGGTTGTGTACAGAACTTGGCCACCAATCGGCAATCGGCGATCGGAGCGCAGGATTTCATCGGGACGCGGCGCAGCCAGTGCGCGGACGTCGATGGTGTCAGCTTGGGCTGCCGAGCCCGGCAGCGCGGAGTGCCTGGACCAGCCGGTCGGTCAGGTCGGCCGGATATTTCCGCTCGACGAAAGTCGCCCGCGGATCGGCGGCAAATTTGGGGAACTCGGTGGTCAGCTGTTTCAGCAGCGTGCTCACCAGGTGGTCCTGTCCGGCTGCCTTGGCGCCGACCAGCCGTGCCGCCAGATAGTGTGATTTCGTTGCCGTCGTTCTCAGTGCCATGCTGGCCGCGACCGCCTTGTTCATGTCGCCGAGCATGAACTCACCGACGAACAGCCCGTAGTCCCACCATGTCGGGTGCCCGCTGAAGGTCTCCGCCGCATGATCGAGGATCGGCGTTCCCTCGGCATATCGTCCGGCGAAGATCAGCCCGTAGCCGTAAGCGGCGGCCATGCCGAGGTCGTAGGGGTTGAGTTCATAGGCCTTGCGCATCCAGCGGATCGCTTCGTCCGTATTGCCGAGGCGCGAACTGACATAGCCGTAGGAGCGATGCGCATAAGGGCTGGTCGGACCCATCTGCACGCCGCGATGGGCAAACTCGACGGCTGTCTCAATCGTCGCATTGGGCGGATAGGCGTAATGGTCGGACACCGCCTCGAGATGCAGGGAAGCAAGTTCCGAATAGACGAGCGAGGACTTGGTTCCACCATTGGCCAGCTTCTCGAGGCAACGGTAGGCTGCCTCATGGGTCCTGGCGTTCTGGTCGAGATAATATTTGCCGTTGAGCAGCAGACATTGCGTCAGGCCGTTTGGCGTGCCGGTCTGCTCAATATAGTTGTAGATGGTGCCGGAGGCGGGGAGTGCCGAGCTCAGCATGTCGGCGATACGGTCTTCGACCGCGGCAGGTGCGCTGTCGGCGGGGGTGAGATTGCGCGATAGAAGCACTCGTCCGGACGCCATGCTTTGCAGTTCGATCGTGATGTCGCCCGCGTCCGGTCCGGGCAGGACGTCGAATATGAAGCTCGCAGCGTCGTCGGCCGGATCGCCGACGGTGTCGCGGCCGATGAAGTCGATGGTATCGAAGCCACTCAGGCCGGCGCGCAGCGATGCGGCGACACGGCTGGCGTCGGGGCCGTCGGCCTTGAGTCCGATATAGACTTGCGGAAGGGCATCAGCCCTTGCCGATGCCGTGACGCTTGCGGTTGCGCCAGCGATCTCCGGCGTTGCCGAGATGTCGCCGCCTGCCAGCAAGGCAGTGCTGCCCTGGCGAAGGATCAGTACGCCCAGCATGGCGATGACCAGGGCGATCGCCATCCAGAAAAAGCGGAGATGGCGCGCCACCGAGGGGGCAGGCGAAGACGGTACGGAAGCCAGAGACATCGCGTCCAGCATGCCCGTGCCGGCTTCGTTGGACCGATCGGCGGATACGGCGCCGTCCAGCCTGAGTTCGGGAACAGCCTCGGCAAGACCCGGCAGGCGGATCGCGTTCAATTCATAGGCAGGAACATAGCCGCCGCGCGGAATGGCGATGCGGACCGGCTCGGCAATTCCCTCATTGGCAAAATAATGCTGCAGAAGCTCGCGCAGCCTGCCTGCCTGCACACGCACCACGGCATCGGTGGACGGATCGAAGTCGCCGTCCTTGCCGAAAACATCCATGGCAATGGAAAAGCCCTTGAGCCTGTCGGCTTCGCCGGCCTGTTCACGTTCGACAAGATAACGCAGCAGCTTGCGCGCACGTTCGGATCGGCCGAACGTTTGGCTGGCAAGCAGTCGCTCCAGTGTCTCGCGCACTGCGGGGGCGGCAGGCGTGGCATGCTGCAAGTGTCGATCCTCTCGAAGTCGGCACAGGTTGAGGCGCGATCATATAGGTCCCGCACCACCACACAAGTATACACCCCGTTATGCGATCACGTACCCACCGGATAATTCCGCGGTGGTTAATGCCCCGAAAGATCGGAACCGTTCACCAGGTTGGGAGGGTTCCGATCTTTGTTCCCGTCGGGCGTCAGCCGGCTTTTTTACCGACGATCCGGTTCGCGGCAGACATCACCGCCTCCAGTGAGGCGGCGACGATGTTGGTGTTGATGCCAGCGCCGAACAGCTTGCCCTGGGGATACTCCATCTCGACATACGAAATGGCTGACGCGTTCGAGCCGCGCTGCATCGAGTGCTCGGAATAGTCGAGCACCGACATCTCGACGCCGACATGGCGCGACAGCGCATCGACGAAGCCGTCGATCGGACCGGTGCCTGTGCCGGAGATCGTCACTTCCTTGCCATTGTCCAGGATGACCGCCTCGACGACGCGCCGGCCCTTGATTTCGGTGCTGGGATAGGTGTGGTGATCGAGGAATTTCAGCCGCGCGGCCGGCTGATCGACATAGGTCTCGAGAAAGCGCTCGTAGATACGCCTGGCCGGCACTTCCTTGCCCTCGGCGTCGGTGATCGCCTGGATTTCCTGGCTAAATTCGATCTGCAGATTGCGCGGCAAGTTGAGGCCGTAATCGGCCTGCAGCACATAAGCGATGCCACCCTTGCCGGACTGCGAGTTGATGCGGATGATGGCTTCGTAGCTGCGGCCGACATCGGCCGGATCGATCGGCAGATAGGGCACTTCCCACAGGCTCGTATTGGCCTTCTTCAGCGCCTTCATGCCCTTGTTGATGGCATCCTGGTGCGAACCGGAAAAGGCGGTGTAGACGAGTTCGCCGACATAGGGGTGGCGCTCGGGGATCTTCAACTGGTTCGAATATTCGTAGACGTCCTTCATCCGGTTGATGTCGGAGCAGTCGATCAACGGATCGACACCTTGCGTGTACATGTTCAGCGCCAGCGTGACGATGTCGACATTGCCGGTGCGCTCGCCATTGCCAAACAGCGTGCCTTCGACACGGTCGGCGCCGGCCATCAGGCCGAGTTCGGTGGTGGCGATGCCGGTGCCGCGGTCATTGTGCGGATGCAGCGAGACCAGCAGGTTCTCCCGGTTGTCGAGGTTGCGGCACATCCACTCGATACGGTCGGCATAGATGTTGGGGGTCGACATCTCGACCGTCGACGGCAAGTTGACGATCAGCTTGTTGTCCGCCGTCGGCCTGACGATCTCGGTGACGGCGTTGCAGATCTCCAGCGCCACTTCGAGTTCGGTGCCGGTAAAGCTCTCCGGCGAATACTCGAAACGAAAGCCTCCGCCGGCCTTGGCCGCCATGTCGGTGATCATCTTGGCGGCGTCGGTGGCGATGCGCTTGATGCCGTCGACGTCCTTTTCGAAGACGACGCGACGCTGCAGCTCGCTGGTCGAATTGTAGAAATGGACGATCGGGTTGGTGGCGCCCTTCAGCGCCTCGAAGGTGCGGCTGATCAGCTCCGGCCGGCACTGCACCAGCACCTGCAGCGAGACGTCGGCGGGCACGTTGCCTTCCTCGATGCACCAGCGGGCAAAGTCGAAATCGGTCTGCGAGGCCGAGGGGAAGCCGATCTCGATCTCCTTGAAGCCCATGTCGAGCAGCAGGCCGAACATGCGTGCCTTGCGCTCGTGGCCCATCGGATCGATCAGAGCCTGGTTGCCGTCGCGCAGGTCTACCGAGCACCAGATCGGCGCCTTGTCGATCACCTTCGAAGGCCAAGTCCGGTCGGTGAGGCCGACGGTCGGATAGGGCTGATATTTGCGGGCTGCGTCGGACATGCCCTTGTTCTGGATGCTTCGTTCCGAATCCGTGTCGGCTACCGCGGCATCGGAGCGGATTTCTTCTCGTGCGTTCATCGTCGTTTCTCCCGGCGGCTCATGGATCCACCCTCAGGGGGATTGATGGCGAGCGGCGCCTTTACCAGAATTTCGTTCGCTTGATGTGATTGCCAAGGAGCATGCGCTTGCGCGGCGGTTCGACCGCCGGGCGCTCCTTCAGCGAACCCGGCGATCGCCGATAAGGCCGAGAAGAAGCAGGGTCGAAGCCAGCGCGCGCACGGTCTCGCCGGAAAAACCGGTCGGACGGGAAGCGTTGGTGGCGCGCGTGTTCATGGCTGATCTCATATAGGAGTGGCTTGTGGGAGGCAAGTGGGGCCGCATTGCGGGTAATGCTGATGACAGCGAGTCGGCAGTGTTGGCAGCTTTTGTGCCGGCAGCTTTCCACGATAGGAATTTTTTCTTGACTCGGTGACCTCAGCTATGGTACATATTCGTCCATGGTGCTGATCTGCGCCAGTGACCCGCCGCACAGGCGGGTTTTTCGTTTGATGCTCCGTCAGCCAACGCGCCGAAGGCTGCGAGGGAACCCGAGTTCGGTGCCTTGGCATTGCTGGCCGGATTTTGCTGGATATTGTCCCCACCGCACGTGCCCTTCCCCAGGCGCTGCAAATGCGCCAGACTTGGGCATCGACGGGTTGCGATGGGGTTGTCCATGAATTTCGTGTTCTTCTCCCCGCATTTTCCCGCCAACGGCGCGGATTTCTGCGACCGTTTGAAGAAGGCCGGAGCCAGGGTGCTCGGCATCGGCGACGCACCCTATGACGCACTCGACGCCAAGCTGAAGGCGGCGCTTTCGGAATATTACCGTGTCGCCGACATGGAAGACTACGATCCGGTGTTCCGGGCGATGGGGCATTTCATCCACAAATGGGGCCGCATCGACCGTTTCGAATCGCTCAATGAACATTGGCTGGAGCTGGAAGCCAACATCCGCTCCGACTTCAACATCTACGGCACCAAGCTCGATTTCGTGAAGAATCTGAAGCGCAAGAGCCGCATGCGCGCCTTCTTCCGCAAGAGTGGCGTCGACACCATCGCGCAGCGCAAATGCTCCGACCGTGCCGGGGCCATGACTTTCATCCGGCGCGTCGGCTATCCGGTGGTGGTCAAGCCCGACAGCGGTTCCGGCGCATCGAACACCTTCAAGATCTCCAACGCCAAGGAACTCGACCAGTTCTTCCGGGACAAGCCCGAGGACGTGACCTTCGTCATGGAGCAGTTCATCGAGGGACTGGTGGTGACTTATGACGGGCTGGTCAACCGCGACGGCGAGGTGGTGCTGGCGGCCAGCCATCGCTATGACCAGAGCATCATGGAGGTGGTCAACAAGGACCGCCACATGAGCTACACCTGCTTTCCCAAGGTTAGACCGGCGATCGAGGAGGCCGGCCGCAAGATACTGAAGGCGTTCGACGTGCGCGAACGCTTCTTCCACATCGAGCTGTTCGAGACCAAGGACGACCGGGTCATCGCGCTGGAGGTCAACATGCGTCCGCCCGGCGCCTGGATGACCGATGCGATCAACTATACGTTCGACGTCGACGTCTATGCGGCATGGGCCGATATGGTGGTCAGAGATGCCGCCGGCGGCCCTTACGAGGGCAAATACTTCACCGCCTATGCCAGCCGCAAGCGACGCCTCCACTATTTGCACAGCCATGAGGACGTGCTAGCCGCGCACCGCGACAAGATCGTCCACCAACAGGCCATCGAAGAGGTTTTCAGCCGCGCCATGGGAAATTACGCCTATCAGATGCGCTCGAAGGACGAAGCAGCGTTGCGCGAGGCAGTCGCCTATATCCACGCGGAAAAGGCGTGAGGCGATGGACATCTCCTATCACAAGAATTTCTCGAGCCAGCTCGGCCGCGACATGGAATACAAGCGCTACGGCCATGCCGGCCGGCCGGTGGTGGTGTTTCCGACCTCGCAGGGCCGGTTCTACCAGTTCGAGGATTCCGGCGGGGTGGGCGCACTGGCCGAATTCATCGACACCGGCCGCATCCAGCTGTTCACGGTCGACGGCGTCGATTCGGAATCCTTCTTCGACAAGCATGCCGACGCGGCCCATCGCATCGCCCGCCACGAAGCCTATTTCCGCTATGTGCGCGAGGAGGCGCTGCCGGAGTTCCTGTCCGCAGCCGAGCAGGCCAATGGCGGCCGCAAGCTGAAGCCGCTGTTCTCGGGCTGTTCGATGGGCGGCTATCACTCGTCGAACTTCGTCTTCCGCTTTCCCGAACTTGCCAGCGGCGTCATCGCGCTGTCGGGCGTCTATTCGGCGCGCGACTTCTTCGGCAAAGCGCTCGAGGGCGACATTTTCTACAACTCGCCGCTGGACTATCTGCCCGGCATCGTCGATCCCAAACTGCTGACCCGGCTGAAGGCGCTCAGGCTGATCTTCTGCTGCGGGCAGGGCGCATGGGAAGAGCGGATGCTGGTCGAGACGCGCAGGTTGGAACAAATCCTGCGCGACAAGTCCATTCCCGCCTGGGTCGATTATTGGGGTGGCGATGTCAGCCACGACTGGCCGTGGTGGCACAAGCAACTGGTCTATTTCTTCGGCCGCTGGCTGGATGAGGACCTGATGCACAGGCTCGATTGATAGCGGGGGCCGTCCGCTGACTGCTACCCTTCCTGCGGCACTGCCTGGACGTCGACACTTTCACCTGAAGCCGATCCGCGACGCAGGCCAAGGAAGACGACGATGGCGGTCATGACGGTGATTGCCGCCAGCACGATCAGCAGCCTGTCGAACGCCGTCTCGTAGGCCTGGACCAGAACAGCGGCTCCGGCTTGGGGCAGATGTTGTGCTGCTTCGCCGAGATTGCCGGTCACCAGCAGCTGGGCTGCCGCCGCCGCCTCCGTCGAAGATGCCGTTTCCTCGGCGGCGACCTGCGCGGCGGTAAAGCCGGAAAGGGTCGCCATGACGATCGCGAGCGCCACACCCTCGCAGGCGACGCGGGTGGTGTTGAAGATGCCGACCGCCATGCCGGCGCGCTCTCTCGGCACGACACTGACGGCAAGCCCGTCCATCAATCCCCAGGGCAGGGCGATGCCGACGCCGATCAGCATCAGCGGCGCCACCAGCGCACTATCGACCGGTGGTGTCAGGCTCAGCCAGACAAGCCCGGCGGCAGCGACAAGCAGGCCGACGCCGCAGATCGTGGCCGGCGCGATCCAGCGCGCCAGCTGTCCGGCGAGCATCGGCAGGATCAGCAGCGGGCCTGATAGGCAGATCATCAATTGCCCGGCCTTGATCTCGCTCATGCCCTCGATGCCGATGAAGCGGATCGGCAACAGGACGAGCAGGACGACGAAGGCGTAAGCGGGTGCCGCAGCCAGAAACTGGACGCCGACGAAGCGGGGATAGGCAAACAGCGTGAGGTCAAGCATCGGCCGTTGTGCGCGTCGCTCGACAAAGACGAAGGCGACAAAACAGATGACAGAAGCGGCCAGAAGGGTGACGACAAGGGGATCGGCCCAGCCGCGCTGCGGGGCCTGGAGCACGCCATAGGTCAGCGACGCCAGCGCGATCGTGAAGGTGCCGGCTCCCGCCCAGTCGAGGCCAGTCGCATCCGGATCTCGCGATTCCCTGATGGTGCGCAGGCCGAGCATGGCGGCGGCAATCGCGAGTGCTGCAACCAGAATAAAGATCGACCGCCAGCCGAATGCAGAGATAAGCAGGCCCGACGCGATCGGGCCGAAGGCGAGGCCGATGCCGAAACTGGTGCCGAGAAAGCTGAAGGCGCGCAGCCGCAATGGCCCTTCGAATTCCTGGGCGAGTGCCGAGGCGCCGCCAGCGAAGGCGGCCGCACTGCCGATCCCCTGCGCGGCCCGGAAAATGTCGAACCAGATGATGTCCGGCGCCAGCATCGCGCCCAGCGACGCCAGGACATAGAGGGAGAGGCCGACGAGGAAGAGACGCTTGCGGCCATGGTTGTCGGCCAGAGCGCCCGACGCCATCAGGGTGGCGCCGAAGGTCAGCATGAAGGCGTTTGTCACCCAGTTGAGCTCGATCGGACTGCCGCCGAGATCGGCCGCGATGCGCGACAGAGCGACGGCCGGACCGGTGAAGGTCAAGGGCATCGTCATCGCGGCAAGGCAAACGGACAAGAGCACGAGCCATCTCTCGGCAGAGCCGGTTGTGGTCCTAGAAGTCATGGATTTCCCTATCTGAAACAGCACTCGCCGGTCGGCCGCGCGTTTGCGGAGCCGGTCGTGACGACAAGATAGGTCGTCGGCATTTCAGGAAAAATGGTGTTATATCTCCTGGTATATCGGACTGAAACGCTCGAATGGAATGACACGATGGATCGTCTCAACGGGCTCCTGGCCTTCGCCCGCACCGCCGAATTCGGCAGTTTCGTCGCTGCAGGGCGGGCGCTCGGCATCTCGGCTTCCGCCGTCGGCAAGAGCGTCGCGCGGCTCGAGCAGGAACTCGGCGTGCGGCTGCTGCAGCGCAGCACGCGGCGGATTGGCCTGACGGAAGAGGGCAGACTGTTCAACGAGCGGGTGCGCCGGATCCTCGACGACATCGGCGATGCCGAGGCGATGCTGTCGCGGACACGGGAAACGCCGCATGGGCGGCTGCGCATATCCACTCCGATCGTCACCTATCATTTGCTGCTGCCGGTGCTGTCGGAGTTCATGGCCCGCTATCCGGAGATAGAACTCGACATCGATTTCAACGATCGGATCGTCGACGTCATCGACGAGGGCATCGATGTCGCGATCCGAAGCGGCGAGCTGCCGGATTCGCGCCTTGTTTCGAGACCCGTTGCCCCCTTTCGCATGCTGCTGTGCGCGGCGCCCTCCTATCTCGACCGCCATGGCACACCCAGTGTGCCGGCGGATCTCATCAGGCATTTCGGCATAAACTTCCGCTTCCTGAACAGCGGCAGGCTGCTGGAGTGGCCATTCATCACCGGAAGCGCCGAACCGCAGATACGCTCGATGCTGACCTGCAACAACATGGAAGCGTTGAAGGGCGCCACACTCGCCGGCCTCGGCATAGCCTGCATGCCGAATTTCCTGATCCGCGAGGCGCTGCACGAAGACAGGCTGCGCACCGTCCTCGACGATCATGTTGATGGCCGCGGCCAGTTCCGGATGCTGTGGCCCTCCAATCGCCATCTGTCGCCGAAGGTGCGCGTGTTCGTCGATTTCCTTCCCGAGCGACTTGCTGCGACAAGCGGTTCGTAGCCAACTCATCGAATAAATATGATTATTATTGTCATGTTTCTGTGGAAACATCGGAGCGGCTGTGGCATGCCGCTGACGGTGAGGGTGCCGCGCGGCGCCTTGCCCCGAACTGTTTCGAAGGACTTGAGCGATGGACCAACTAAGCGCGCAAACCCGGATCAGCGACGCGGCGATCAGATCGGTGATGGATCGGCTGCGCGCAGAGCACAGCGAATTCGAGATCGACACCGGCGTTGCCGACCAGTGGGAGCTTCGCCTCTACTATGGTTCGTTGAGCGCTACGCTTGATGATGAAAGCGTGCTGATCCGCGTCGCGGCGACCGACGAAACCTGCCTCTCCTACATGAAGATGACGGTTGCCGGCCATGTCGCCGAACATCTCGGCACGACCAAGGGCATTCATTGGCAAGGCGACGGCGTTGACGCCGGCACGCCGGTCTTCTTCCGCGAGATCACGGTGATGTCGTCGACGCGGATTTCGGCGCATATGCAGCGTCTGCGCTTCGCCGGCAAGGATCTCGGCCGATTTAGCCATGGCGGCCTGCACATGCGGCTGCTGCTGCCGCCGCCTGGCCGCCGGCTGGTTTGGCCGACGATGGGCGCTGACGGCCTGATTGTCTGGCCTTCGGGCGACGATGCGCTTGCCGTGCGGGTCTACACGATCCGGGCGGTGGACGCCGCAAGCGGTTGGCTCGACGTCGATTTCGTGTTGCATCCAGGCCAGGAGACGCCCGCCGCCGCCTTCGCGCAAAGCGCACAGGCAGGAGACGTGATCGGCATGATCGGACCCGGTGGCGGCGACGCCCCGGTGGCGCAGACCTTGCTTCTGCTCGGCGACGACACAGCACTGGCAGCCATCGGCCGGATTTTGGAGCATTTGCCGGCGTCAACCCGCGCCGAGGCACTGATCGAGGTCGATGGCCCGGATGACCGGATCGCGCTGGCGCAAGGGGACAATGTCGATATCACCTGGCTCTACCGGCACGGCCGAGAAGCCGGCACCGCCGGCCTGTTGCCAGCCGCCTTGCGGGAGCGCAGCCACATGGCGCTTGCCGACGGTCTTTATGTCTGGGCCGGATGCGAATTCGGCGATTTCCGGGAGATCCGCAAGATCGTGCGCAAGCAGTGGAACCTATCGCGCGACCGGCACCTGGTCACCGCCTACTGGCGCCGGGACGCGCACAGCGTGGGCGAGGGCGGCGAGGACTAGTCGCTGCCTATTGCCTGACGCTTCTCGCCACCAGTCGCGCGACGCTCGGGCCGACCAGCAGCACGATCAGGAAGCGTGCCGACTGCAGGGCCATGACGAAGGAGATGTCGACGTTCTGCGCTGCGGCGGCGATGATGGCGATGCTGTCCATGCCGCCGGGGCTGGTCGCCAGATAGGCGGTCAGCGGATCGATGCCCAGGAGATGGCTGATCATGAAGGCAAGGCCGCCGCAAAAGGCGATCAGCGCCACGATCGAGGCGATGATCTGCGGCAGCGCGCGTGTCGCATGGCGCAGGATCGCCCTGGTGAAATTCAACCCGATCGACCAGCCGACCATAGCGTAACTGAATGCCAGCAGCCAGGGCGGCAATTGCATCTCAACGCCCAGGCCGAGATGGATGACGCCGCCGAAGATGAAGGTGCCGAGGAAGTAGGGAGAAGGCAGCCGGCACAGCTTTCCCGCCAAGCCGCCGATAAACGCGATGCCGATGGTGGCGGCGAAGGCTTGGGCGTCGATCGGCGGGAACCAGGTGATGGCGGGGATTTCGACGCCCGATGTGTCGACCCACATCTTGGCAACGAGTGCTGCCGTCATCGAGACGAAGATGACGCGCAGATATTGCATGAAGGCGACGAGACGCTGGTCGGCGCCGAACGCACCGGCCATCAGCACCATGGCGGTGGCCGCGCCCGGCGACGAGCCCCAGACGGCGGTGGTGCCGGGCAGGATGCGCCAGCGGCTGATCAGCCAACCGAGCAGGCTGGAGGCCGTGACGGTGGCCACCACGACACCGAGAAACAGCGGCCATTCCCGGTAGAAGACTGGAAAGATGTCGGCCGAGATCGAGCTGGCGACGAGGCAGCCGACGATCGCCTGGGCGGCGCCGAACAGAAGGCGCGGCACACGCACCGTGGCGCCATTGGTGCCGGCGACGATGGCCGCCAGCATCGGCCCGATCAGCAACGCCGCCGGCAGGGTGGCGAGTTCCAGCGCGCCGGCAAACAGGAGAGAAACAACCAGCAGGGCAAGCCACTGCCAGAGCTTGCGCATCCGCGCCATGCGCTCGAGTGTGGGCAGGTCCGGGGAGGGCTGCTCGGCCGAGGAATCCATGTTTCGCTCTTAGACCCGCAGGGCGAAAAATGCGAACCGCGGTTCATAGAAAACTATTGTTTCACCCGTCCAGGTGTCGAGTAACAGGTTTCATAAGCCGGCGTCGAACCGTTGCTCGATCTCATTGCGACCCATGCGGTCGAAATCGTCGGGGACGGAAAACTGGCCGGCCATAAAACCGACCCGTCGCGCCTGCAGAGCCGGTTGTTCGATCGGCACGATTCTGGCCAACGGCTTGCCGGCTTTGGCAATAACAAACGACTCGCCTTGGGCTGCACGTCTCACAAGGCGCGACAGATGGGCTTTCGCATCGCGAATGTTTACTGTCTGCGTCAAAGGTTGCTCCTCAAAGTTGGCATCGAACTCACCCCGTCTTGCCGTCGGCCAGGCCGAAGCCGCCGACAGGGTGGGTTTCGACCTGGAATTCGAAGCCGGCGATGAACGGCCGCGCCTTGGCGATCGCCGCCTGGACTTCGGGAAGCTGCAGCGAGGCCTTGTGGCTTTCGGCGTCGGTCCACACTTCGGTGACCCAGATCGCATCGGCATCCGCGGGGTCGCGGGCGATGATGTAGTTCAGGCAACCCGGCAGGGCGCCGGTGCTGGCGCGCAGGAGGTCGATGACCGCGTCACGCTGGCCGCGCGCCGCCCGCATCTTGCCGATCAGTCCATACATTCCGTTGTCTCCCTTTGAGGTTTCGACAAGAGCGTGCAGACCGCCAGTATGCCGATAGCCGCTCAAGGCATCAACTGGCCGCCATTCACCTCGATGACCTGGCCGGTGATGTAGCCGCTGAGAAGATCGGAAGAGAGGAACAGATAGGCGCCGACGCAATCCTGCGCCGTGCCGGCGCGTCCCTGCGGAATGGTGGCGACCATGCCTTTGATCTGCTCGTCGGTCGAATAGCGCTCGTGGAACGGGGTGAGAATGGTGCCGGGCGCCACCGCGTTGACGCGGATGCCGAAGCCGATCAGTTCCTTGGCCATGCCGCGCGTCACATTGGAGACGAAGGCCTTGGCCGAGCCGTAAAGCCCGGCGCCGCCGCCGGCGCCATTGCGGGCGGCGATCGAGGAGGTGTTGACGATGAAGCCGCCCTGTTTCTTCAGCCACGGGATCGCCTTGCGCGAAGCAGTCAGTACCGAACGGGCGTTGAGGTCCATCACAGCGTCGTAATGCGCCTCGGTCTGCTCGGCATAGGGAATGCGGCCAAGCATGCCGCCGGCATTGTTGACCAGCCCGTCGAGGCGGCCGAAATATTGCGCGCTATCCTCGACGACGCGCTCGACATCGGCGGCAACGGAGAAATCGCCCTGAACGAGAAACACCTCGCCGCCCTTGTCGGCAATCGTCAGGCCGAGCTTCTCGGCGGCGTCTTGACTCGAATTGTAGTGCAGCGCCACCTTGCATTTCTGCGCTGCATAGGCCAGCGCGAGCGCCGCTCCGATGCCGGTCGACGCACCGGTGACCAGCACTGCCTTGCCGGCAAGATCGGGTATGCTGAGTGTGGTGGCTGGCACGGTTCTTCCTCCGGGACGTCTGCCTGTCCTTCGTAGGCCCTTGCCACCCCGGTGTTCAAGCCTTTGAGCAATTCAAGGAAACGTGTGAAACGGTTTCCCGGGAAAAGGAGTAGCGCTTTCCCTTGGGGAATTTGCGCCAAGCAAACCGCTCTACGGGTGCAGATAGGCGTAACCTTGGCCTTGCAGTTCGGCGAGTTTGACGACGCCGCCCTTGTCGGCGGCATGAAACCCGGCGAGCAGGTCGGGGAGCGAAAGATCCATGCCTTGCATGGTGTTGGCGCAAGCATGGGATTCCAGCCCCTGCCGCACCAGGCCGGCGAAGCGCCCGGAAATCGCGGCCGATATTCCCTTCGACTTGAAGCTGGCCAAGGCCGGACCATGCACGACCAGCACGATGTCGACATTGCCGCCGGTGCCCTCATAGTGGTTCTTGATGTTGCCGAGCACGAAATTGACCTTGTCGGTGTCGCTCAAGTGGTAGGCGACTTTTTGCCTTGTGGGCTCGGTGGCGGCTGCCTGTGCTGCCCGCAAACCGAGAAGCGTTCCGGTTCCGGCAAGAACCGCGCGGAACATGTCGCGCCGACGCATGGCATCCTCCTTCGCTTGGCGGCCCGCCGCGAATTGCGTGGCTGCGGCCGCAATACTAGCATAAATTGACGTTGCGTCCTGTCGATGCGGAGGAGAGATCACGTGGCGTTCAGGGCAGGGGAATGGAAGACAATTGCTGGCGCGGCGCTGATTGCCACGCTTGCCGGCTCGGCCTTCGCCGATGATGCACTCAAGCTCACTGAACTCAGTCCCAACGGCACTGACGCCTGTTTCGGCCGCGTCTATGATGCGGCGCATCTCAAGGCGCACCCGAAGCAGAAGGTGGCGCGGATCTTCTTCTACTACGGCCATGATCCGGTCAGCCGGCCGAATGAAGAGCCGACCGTGAATTCCGACACTTCTTACAATGCCTTCATCGCCACCTCCGTGCGCGGCGCCAAGGCGCCGGAATGGGCCGGCGGCTGGTGCAATCATGTGTCGGAGGACGGCAAGACAGGCCCCATCCATTGCGGTATGGAGTGCGACCGGACGCTTGCATCGCTGAAG
The DNA here is from genome assembly GCF_040320765.1 of Mesorhizobium sp. M0618. Taxonomy (NCBI): domain Bacteria; kingdom Pseudomonadati; phylum Pseudomonadota; class Alphaproteobacteria; order Hyphomicrobiales; family Phyllobacteriaceae; genus Mesorhizobium; species Mesorhizobium sp. M0618. The sequence continues at coordinate 128,301 of NZ_JAMYQH010000007.1, forward strand.
GTCGACGACAAGGGCCGGCTGCTTCTCTCGGATCTGCAGCCCGACATCTATCTCGATGCCGGATCGGAAGAGGAGCTTGGCGCAGCGGAGTATGACAGGCAGGCGCTCGGCTCGGAGGACGACAATTTCCGCCTCGACCCGATGCCGGCGGTGACCTGCAAGGCCGAGTTCGCGCGCATCGATCCGATCGCCCCTGCGCTCGGGGTTCCACTGCGCGAGCGGCTGAAGCCGGACCAGGCATTCTGCTATGGGCGCGACTACGATGCAGCGCATCTCGGCTCGCACCCCGATCAGCTCACCAAGTCGATCCGGGTTTTCCGCGGCAAGGTAGAGCTGGCGTCCTTCGCCTCGGGTGGCGACGCCGCCAACTGGCCAGACGGCGCCGACATTGCCGTTACCGTCACCACACAGCAGAAATCGGCTGAGGTGACGCAGACTTATTCCTGCCAGGGCGAAGCCGACCAGTGGCGCTGCGCGGCCAGTTCGAAGATGAGCGATTTCTCCTGCGACATCGCGCAGAAGGAGATTTTCCTCAAGCGTGGCGCCGATGGCACAATGATGCTGGCAAATCCCAACAGTGCACTCGCGATCGTCGACCTGTGTTCGAAGGCCGTCGACGGCAAGACGAAATCCGACGACAAGGTCTATCGGCTGCAGCCGATGCCGCAATCGGCATGCGCTCCGTAAGCACCCAGCGTTTTCGTCATCCTATGGCGGAGCAAGGAGCGAAGCGACGCGGCGCAGACCATAGGATCCATGCCGTGACATCCGAGCGCTGCTGCGGTGCAGAATTCTGTTCCGCTGCACTCTGAGGCCAAGGTCGCGGCATGGATCCTCGGGTCTCCGCGACGGAGCTTCGCTCCTGCTCCGCCCGTGGATGACGAAGTCGAGGGGCTTTGGCTAATTTTTCAAAGACGTGACGGAAACCGCCTCATGCAAACGGCACGGCCGTCGTGCCCTTGGGCAGCTTGGCCTCGTCGTCGGGCTCGACGTGGATGGTGACGCGCACCGATGGGATTTCGGCCTTCAGCGCGTCCTCTATCCGGTCGCAGATGACATGGCTGGCGCCGACCGACATGTCGGCATCCACGACCAGATGAAACTCGATGAAGGTGGCGCGGCCGGCGATGCGCGTCTTGAGGTCGTGCACCTCCAGCGCGCCCTTGCAATTGGCCGAGATGACGTCACGGATGCGCATGTGCTCCTGCGTATCGACTGCGCGGTCCATCAGGCCGTTCATCGACGAGCCTATGACATGCCAGCCCTGCCACAGGATGTTCAAGGCCACGAGGACAGCAAGCGCCGGGTCGAGGATCTGCCAGCCGGTCAGGATCGCCCCGACCAGGCCGCCGAAGACGCCGATCGAGGTCACCACGTCGGTCATGATGTGGTTGCCGTCGGCAACCAGCGCCGGTGATTTCTCAGCCCTGCCGGCGCGGATCAACGTCCAGGCCCAGAAGGCGTTGATGACCGTGGCAACGCCGTTGACCGCAAGACCTTCCCAAGGCTGTTCCAAGGGTGACGGGGTCTGCCAGGAGCGCCAGACCTCGTTGAGGATCAAGAGCGCGGCAAGCACGATCAGCACGCCTTCCAGCACTGCCGAGAAATACTCGGCCTTGTGGTGGCCGAAGGGATGATCCTGGTCGGCCGGCTTGTGGCTGACCTGGATCGCCCAGAAGGCGGCGACCGAGGCGATGACGTTGACGATCGATTCCAGTGCGTCCGAATAGAGCGCGACAGAGCCGGTGACGTACCAGGCGGCAGCTTTCAGCGCGAGCACGACAAAGGCGACGATAATCGACCAGAAGGCGAGATTGGCGATCTTGCGCTTCGCGGCCGCCTTGGCCGCGATCGCCGTCGTGTTCTCGGCTTCAGCCATGATCGTCAGGCGGCCTTTTCCTTGGCCTTGCGCGGCAGGTGGGCGACGATGTTCTCGATGATGCGCATGCCGGCATTGTGGCCGAGCGTCATGATCGATTCCGGGTGGAACTGTACCGCGGCGATCGGCTCCTTGCGGTGTTCGAAGGCCATGATGACACCGTCCTCGGTTTCGGCCGTGACGATGAAATCGTCGGGCAGGCGAACCGGATCGGCGAAGATCGAATGGTAGCGGCCGACGGTGACTTCCTTGGGCAGGCCGGAGAAGATGATGCCCGGCTTGGAAACGCGGATGCGCGACGGCTTGCCGTGCATCGGCACATGCAGCTGCCTGAGTTCGCCGCCATAGGCCTCGGCCAGTGCCTGCAGGCCAAGGCAGACGCCGAAGATCGGCAGGTCGCGGGCGCGCGCCTTCTTGATGGTGGCGGCGCAGTCGAAATCTTTCGGCGTGCCGGGGCCGGGCGACAGCACGACGAGGTCGGGCTTCAGCCGGTCGAAGACTTCCTCCGGCACCGGCGAGCGGACGGTCGAGACATTGGCGCCGGTCTGGCGGAAGTAATTGGCCAGCGTGTGAACGAACGAGTCCTCGTGGTCGACGAGCAGGATGTTGACGCCGTCGCCGACGCGCGCGGTGGTTCGCTCGGTGCTGGCGGAATTGCCTGTCTTGGCGTCGCGAATGGCGGAGAGCATGGCGGATGCCTTCAGTTCGGTTTCGGCTTCTTCTTCCTCGGGAATGCTGTCGAACAGCAATGTGGCGCCGGCGCGCACTTCGGCAATGCCGTCCTTGATACGGATGGTGCGCAGGGTGAGGCCGGTGTTCATGTCGCCGTTGAAATTGACCATGCCGATCGCGCCGCCATACCAGGCGCGCGGGCTTTTCTCGTTCTGCTCGATGAAGCGCATGGCCCACAATTTCGGCGCGCCGGTCACGGTGACCGCCCAGGCATGCGACAGGAAGGCATCGAAGGCATCCATGCCTTCGCGCAGCCGGCCTTCGATGTGGTCGACGGTGTGGATCAGGCGCGAATACATCTCGATCTGCCGGCGGCCGATGACGCGCACCGAACCCGGCTCGCAGACCCGCGACTTGTCGTTGCGGTCGACGTCCGAGCACATGGTCAGCTCGGATTCGTCCTTCTTCGAGTTGAGCAGTTTCAGGATCTGCTCGGAGTCCGAAATGGCATCGTCGCCGCGCTTGATGGTGCCCGAGATCGGGCAGGTCTCGACGCGGCGGCCGTTTACGCGAACGAACATTTCGGGCGAGGCGCCGATCAGATATTCGCCTTCGCCCAGATTAATGAAGAAGGAATAGGGCGAGGGGTTGATTGCCTTCAGCTTGCGCGAAATCTCGGATGGCTGCGTTTCGCAGCGCTCGTAGAACATCTGGCCGGGCACGACCTCGAACAGGTCGCCGCGCTTGAACGAATCCATCGCCTTGCGCACCAGATCGGCGTATTCGCCGGGTTCATGGTCGCCGCGCGGCGGGATGCGGTCGGGGCTCTTGAACGGCTCGGCGATTTCGTCGCGCGCCAGCCCCTCCGTCGAAAACCCGTCGCCGGCATAGTCGTAGCGGTCGGTCCAGGCCTTGGCCGAATAATGGTCGACGACCAGGATCTCGTCGGGCAGGAAAAGCACCAGGTCGCGCTGGCTCTCTTTGCGCTCGAGAGTGTGTTCGACCGGATCGAACTGGAAGGCGAGGTCGTATCCGAAGGCGCCGTAGAGACCAAGATTGGCGTCTTCCTCGGTCTTGAACAGAGCGGTGATGGCGCGCAGTACGGTGAAGACTGAAGGGACGCGGCTGCGCTCCTCCTCGGTGAAGACACGGCCGGGCTTGGCGACATCGAGGCGGATGAGTGTCTTCGACGTCTCGGCGATGGTGACATCCGCCTGGCTGGCGAGCGCCTTGCCGATGACCGGCAGCAGCGCCTCGCCACGGCGGTTCAGCGCCTCGATGCGCATGGCACGGCCGCGCGCCGAGACGACCAGCGGCGGATCGATGATGGCGGTGTCCCAGCGCGTGTAGCGGCCGGGATATTCATAATTGGAGGAAAACACCGCACCGCGGCGCGAATTCAGGCCGTCGACATAGGCGTCAATCGCACCTGCATAGGGCCGGTCGTGGCGCGCGCGCGTGATGGTTATGCCACCCGCGGTCACGAAACTTTCCGCGCCGTTTTCCAGAACCTTCATCGTCATTGCCGTCTCCATCAGCTTCTTGGGCAACGGACCCGGGAATGGCTTGGAAAAAACAAATGGCCGCCCGGACTTTCCGTTGCGGCCACCCTCTCTTTTCACGCGCACGTGTTCGAACAGGCCGCTGTCAGCAGGCCCACCACCAAATGGTCTTGATCGAACGCATGTTCATGGCGAATCCATAGCCGCGAAAAACCGGATGCGCAACTGATTTGAAAAGCCTGCGGTGGCTGTCGCTTCTGCGCCTCATGGTATATCGCCAGAACCGGCTATGGCGCTTAGAATGTTCATCAACAGCAGGAAGACGAGAAAACAATCATGACCGAGCAGATCGAGCGTGCGCGGACGTTCCATTCCCTCCACGTCAAGGGAAACCCGATCGTTCTCTACAACGTCTGGGATCCGGGTTCGGCCAAGATCGTCGAGAAAGCGGGCGCCAAGGCGATCGCCACCGGAAGCTGGCCGGTGGCGGCCGCCTTCGGCTATGCCGATGGCGAGAAAATCCCGCTGGAGCTGGCGCTCGACAACATCAAGCGCATCGTCACTGCCGTCGACCTGCCGGTGACCATGGACCTCGAGGGCGGCTACGGCGTCGACCCGGAAATTGTTGCTCGCACGGTAACGTCGGCACTGCGGGCCGGCGCTGTTGGGTTCAATTTCGAAGACCAGGTTGTCGGTGGCAGCGGCCTGCACGACATCGCTGTTCAGGTAAAACGCATCGAAGCCGCGGCGGCGGCCGTCAAGGCTTCCGGGATACCGGCGTTCATCAACGCTCGAACCGACATCTTCCTCAAGGCGAAACCGGATGCGCATGATGACGCCCTGCTCGACCAGGCCATAGAGCGCGCACAGGCCTTCGAAAAAGCTGGCGCGCACGGCTTCTTTGCGCCGGGCCTTGGCGATGAGGGCCTGATCGAGACACTCTGCAAGGCAATTGCGTTGCCGGTCAACATCATTGCGCTGGCGCATGTGCCGCCGCGCCAGCGGCTGGCGGAACTGGGTGTCGCCCGCATTCAGCCACGGCCCGGTGCCTTACCGGCAGATGGCCGAATGGCTGGAGGCGAAGGCGCGGCTGGCTATTTCGGGTTAAGTCAGTCCTCCAGCGTCCCCGACCGGGCGTCGGCGCTCTTCCTGTCGCCGACCAGCTTCAACAGATCCTCGCCGGCGCGGATGATGCGGCGCGAGCGGCGGGTCAGGATGATGCCATCCTGCGGCGCAAACACTTCGGTGCGGCCATCGGTTTCACCCGGTGCATGGACGATGGTGGCTAGGCGCGCGCCCTTGGCGACGCGGTCGCCGGGTTTCACGTCGTAGAGCACGGCACCGGCCCGTGGCGCCGGCATCATGTCGATGTTTTCCAATGGCGCCACGAAGCCGGTGAAAGGACCCGGCGCGGGCAGGGCGCTATCGGCGATCACGCCGCGCGCCACCAGCAGCCGGTAGAGGCCGTCGGCGTCGGCGTCGGCCAAGGCACCGTCGACATCGAGGATGCCGCGATATTCGACGGTGGTGGCGACGCGACGGTCGAGCTTGGCCATATCGGCGGGGACGTTCTGGTAGGGCATGATCGAGGCGCCCTCGAAGGTGCCGTCGGTGTCCTCGCTCCACAGCACGACCGCGTCGACGCCCATGGCGGCGGCGCAATCGGCCATGGCCGGCCACAGGCTGGTGTGGACGTAGAGATAGGCGAGGCCCTCGTCATCGCAGTGCAGGTCGAGCACGATGTCATGGCCGAACGACAGCTGCACCAGCCGCGTCTTCAGCCGCTGGTCGACGCTGCCAAGGGTGGTGTCTGGCAAGAGGGCTGTGTCGGGCGCGGCGAGCAGCGGAAAGCCGCGGTTGAAATTGGTGCGCGTGCCCAGATGGAAGCGGCCCTGATGCTCGCCGAAATGATATTGCGCCCGGCCGACAGGGTTGGCCCAGGGCACGACGGTGAGGTTGCCCTTGATGCGGCCTTCGGCCTCCGCCCTGGCGAGCATCGGCATCAGCGCGTCGATGGCGACGACGCCCGGCAACTCACCGGCATGGAGCGCCGCCTGCAGATAGGCCGAAGGAGCAGCCTTGTCGGAACCAGTGAAGCGGAACAGCGGGAATTCGTAGGAAACCCCTTCGCTTTCGCCGGCGATGCGCTCGATCGATTTCTGCATGACTTCCTCCATCAAGGACCAGAAGACATGCGATGTGAAGGCGCCTATGTCGATTGGTCCAGCCCGCCGCGCTATGGGCGCAAGAGACTATTCAGCCGGGAGCGGGATGACCGGCGCGCGCCGGTCCAGCGCCTGTGACAGCACGGCGACGGTGACCGCCAACAAAGCGAGTGCTGCGCCGACCAGCGGCAAATTGGCATAGGAAACACCGGCGGAAAGGGCTACGCCGCCGATCCAGGCGCCGCTGGCATTGCCGACATTGAAGGCGCCCTGGTTCAGCGTGGCGGCGAGGTTCGGTCCCTCGGAGGCCGCCTCGACGACCCGGATCTGCAGCGGCGGCACGACGACGAAGATGAGCAGGCCCCACAGGAAGACGATGCCGACGGCAACGCTGGCGATTGCGCCGAACTGCCTGAAGCCAACGAAAAGCAGGGCCATCAGCAGCAGCGTGCCGATCACTGTCGGCATCAGTTTCCAGTCGGCCAGTCTGCCGCCGATAATGTTGCCGATGGTCATGCCCGCGCCGAACAGCAGCAGAACCCACGTGACTGCCGAGGTCGACAAGCCCGACACCTCGGTGAGGTAGGGTTTGATGTAGGTGAAGACGGTGAACAGGCTTGCGGAAGTCAGCGCCGCGATCAGCATGGCCAGCCAGACCTGCAGCTTGCCCAGCACGCGCAGTTCGCCGCGCAAGCCGCCACCGCTTGGCTGGGCGACATCGGACGGCACCAGCCAGGCGATCGCTGCCACCGAGATCAGGCCGATACCGACCACGGCAACGAAGGTGGAGCGCCAGCCGAAGGCTTCGCCAAGTGCGGTTCCGGCGGGAACGCCAAGGATGTTGGACAGCGTCAGCCCGGCGAACATCAGCGCGATGGCGCTGGCGCGTTTGTTGCGCGGCACCAGGCTGGCGGCAACGACCGAGCCGATGCCGAAGAAGGCGCCATGGCCGAACGCGGTGAAAACGCGCGCGGCCATCAGCGTCCAGTAGTTGGGCGAGATGGCGCAAAACAGATTGCCGACGACGAACAGCACGGCCAGCCCGACCAGCACCGGCTTGCGCGGCAAATGCGCAGTGGCCATGGCGACGATCGGGGCGCCGAAGACGACGCCCAGCGCATAGCCGGTGACCAGCAGACCCGCCGAAGGGATCGAGACGCCGAGGTCGGCTGCGACCTCGGGCAGCAGGCCCATGATGACGAATTCGGTGGTACCGATGCAGAAGGACGCAATGGCAAGCGCAAGGATCGGCAAGGGCATGGGGGCGTCCAGACTGAATCGGTTCAAATTGAGACTGCGCGAAGGACGCCACCGTGCGCAAGCTGCATTGCTGCATTGCAGCGATGCAGAAAAGGAAGAGCTTTGAAATGGATCGCCAACAGGCTGTCAAGCCAGCGGCTTCAGTTCCTGGGCGATCGTGGGCAGCAGTTCCGAGACATTCGGGTGGATGTGGACGGCACGCGCCAGCGTGTCGACGGGCGCCTTGGCGTACATCAGGTCGAGCACGCAATGGATAACCTCGTCGCCGCCGGGTCCGAGCACCGAGCAGCCGAGGATCTCCCTGGTGTCGGCATCGACCAGGATCTTCATGAAACCCTGCGTCTCGCCCTTTTCGATAGCGCGGCCGACGCGGGTCATCGGCCGCTGGCCGACCAGCGCGCGACGGCCGGATTTCTTCACCGCAGCCTCGGTCATGCCGCAGCGGCCGAGCGGTGGGTCGATGTAGAGCGCATAGGCTTCGATGCGATCACTGACCTTGCGCGGATCATTGTCCAGCAGGTTGGCGGCGACGATCTCGTAGTCGTTGTAGGAGGTGTGGGTGAAGGCGCCCCTGCCGTTGCAGTCGCCCATCGCCCAGATGCCGGGCACGCTGCTGCGCAACTGGTCGTCTACAGAGACGAAGCCGCGCTTGTCGACCTCCACGCCAGCCCTCTCCAGGCCGAGGTCATCGGTGTTGGGCGTCCGCCCCAGAGCCAGCAGCACGTGCGAGCCGACCGCCGGCGGTTTGCCGGCGGAGAAGGTCACGGCAATGTCCTGGCCTTGTCTGGCGAAAGCGATGTCGTCGGCGCCGAGATGGACCGCGATGCCTTCGTTTTCGAGGATCGACAGGATGGCGGCAGAGACGTCCTCGTCCTCGCGGCCGGTCAGGCGTGGGCTCTTTTCGATGACTATGACCTCCGAGCCGAAGCGGCGGAACATCTGTGCGAATTCGAGCGAGATGTAACTGCCACCTACGACGATGAGATGGCGCGGCAGCACGTCGAGATTCATCATCGAGGAATTGGTCAGATAGTCGATGTCGTGGATGCCGGGCAGGTCTGGGACCGAGGCGCGGCCGCCGGTGTTGAGGAAGATATTTTCGGCGGTCAGCAGATCGTCGCCGACGCGCACCGTGTTGGCGGATTCGAAACGCGCATGGCCGCGATAGAGGGTGCATTTGTCCATGCCGGCAATCCAGGTCTCGAGATTGGTGCGAGCGTCGATCGTCACCTTGTCCTTGCGCGCCTTGATCCTGCCATAGTCGACGCCGACGGGGCCACTGAGCGTCACGCCGTAGTCGGTGGCGCGGCGCGCCAGATGCGCGGCATAGGCGCTGGCGACCATGGTCTTGGTCGGCATGCAGCCGGTGTTGACGCAAGTGCCGCCGACCAGCTTGCGCTCGATCAGCGCCACGCTCCTGCCGGCGGCCGTCAGCCGGCCGGCCAGCGGAGGGCCAGCCTGTCCGGCACCGATGATGATGGCGTCGAAGGTTTTCGTCGTCATGCCACCGCAGCCACGATCAGCAGACCGCCGATGATCGCCACCGCGTCCTCGATGAAGGCGGCGGGCGGATCCTTGCCGAAGGCGGCTGCCAGCCTGCCGCGTGCTTCGGCGCCCCCCAACGTGCCGATGACAGCGCCGATGGCGCCCGCGATCAGGCCGCCGATGGTGGCGCCGCCTGTCGCTCCGATCACCGCGCCGGTGAAGGCGCCCATGACGATGCGGGCGCCGAATTGCTGCGGCACTTTACGGCTCGGCGTCGACGGCAACTGGTCGGTGACCAGTTCGACGATGGCCAGGATGGTGAAGATGCCGACAGCCGCCCAGTGACTCATGAAGCTCGCCCAGGTGCCGGCAACCGGCAGCCAGCCGAGATAAGCGCCCCAGGCAACGGCAGCCGGCGCCGTCATGGCGCGAAGACCGGCAATGACGCCGATCAGAAGTGCGAGAATGTAGAGCATGGTCGATCCCCCTCGATCACCGGGCCAGGACGGCCTTTGAGACGGCAGGCTACCATAGGTCCAATATTTGACCAGTACTTGCATCGGCGCTTTTCTGTTGGCTGCACTTGTGCTTTGCAAGGACGTGAACTGGAGACCGCGTCATGGCCGAAAGCGAGCGCGTGAAGATGGCGGCCGGCGAATGGTACACCTGCCTCGATGATGAGCTGGAGTCCTTGCGTGTTGTCGCGCGTGACGCGGTGTTCGAGCACAATTGCCTGCCGCCGCGGCAGCGCGGCAATCTCGGGCCGGGCTTGAAAACTTTGCTCGGCAACGCCGGTGAGGGCGCCCGCATCGAGGCGCCGTTCCACTGCGCCTATGGCTTCAACATCTTTCTCGGCGACGGCGTCTTTCTCAATGCCGGCTGCACCATCCTCGACACAGCGAGTGTGCGCATCGGCAAGGGAACGCTGCTCGGTCCCAATGTGCAGATCTATTGCGCCGAGCATCACAAGGAGGTCGCTGGGCGGCAAGCCGGACTGGAGATCGCCCGACCCGTCGAGATCGGCGCCAATGCCTGGATCGGCGGCTCAGCCGTCATCCTTGGCGGCGTCAGTATTGGTGAAGGGGCCATCGTCGGTGCGGGGGCGGTGGTGACGCGCGTCGTGGCTGCGAACACCACGGTGCTCGGCAATCCGGCGCGGGCGATCAAGCGAGGCTGAACAGGTCAGGACGATAGGACGTACGTCATGCGCTCGTCCTGATCGGTCCTTCTGGAGAATTCCCGCCGGTATTGCGCCGGCGATGTCTTGAGCCGTGCCGAAAAATGCTGGCGCAGCGAGGTGGCGCTGCCGAAGCCGGCTTCGAAGGCCACTATGTCCATGGATTTCTCCGTCGCTTCCAGAAAACGCTGCGCCAGTTCGATCCGCTGGCTGGTCAGCCAATCGCCAAAGCTGGCGCCGATCGATTTCTGAAAGCGACGGGTAAAGGTGCGGCGGGTCAGGCCAGCGGCCTCGGCGACGCTGTCGAGGCTATGCGTCTCGCCAAGCGTCGCACGAACCGAGTCCAGGGCCTGGGTGAAGCGGTCGGCGTCCGCGCTTCTTGCCACCGGATGCTCGATGAATTGCGCCTGCCCGCCCTGCCGATGCGGAGAAAGAACGATCTGGCGGGCGAGCCGCAATGCCGCTTCCGCGCCGTAGCGGGCGCGCACGATGTGGAGACAGCAGTCGAGACCGGCGGCGACGCCGGCCGAGGTCACGATGTCGCCATTGTCGACATAGAGCACCGAAGCGTCGACGGCGACGTCGGGATGGAGTTTCTGCAACTGTTCGGAATAGGCCCAGTGCGTAGCGGCACGATGGCCCGAAAGCAGCCCGGCCGCGGCAATGGCGAAGGTTCCGAGGCACAGGCCGACGATCAAGGCGCCGCGTTGGTGCGCCCGGCGCAACGCCTCCATCAGCGGCGGCGATGCCGGCTCGCCGAGATGATGCCAGCTTGGAATGATGACGATATCGGCGCCGTCGAGGCCTTCGAGCCCATGCGGCGCGGCAATTGTCAGTCCGGCCTCGGTGTGGATCGGGCCGGGCTTGGCCGCGCAGATGCGGAAGTCGAAGCGCGGCAGGCCAAGCGCCGTCCTGTCCTCTGCGAAGACCAGGCAGGGCACGGAAAGATGGAACGGGCTGATGCCGTCGAAGGCGAGGACGGCAATGATCGGGTCGGTCATGGGTGCTTCCGGCAGTTGAATGCGATTGTCCCAATTCTTTCGAATGATGTCAATTGGGCCACTTTCGACTGTCGGGGAGTCCGCCTATTTTCGGTCCATCGCATTCGAGCCGGAAAGGAAAACACTATGTCTGACCCAGCCAACACCACGCCACGCCGGGCGCTGATCGTCGTCGATGTGCAGAACGACTATGATGGCGGCAGTCTTGCCATCCAGCATCCGCCGTTCCGCGACAGCGTCGTCCATGTGGCACGCGCCCTGGACGCGGCGGCAGCGGCCGGCATCAAGGTGGTGGTCGTCAAGCAGATGGCGCCCGAGACATCGCCGATCTTCGCCAGGGGAAGCCATGGCGGCGAACTGCATCCCGAAATCGCCAAGCGTGAGCGCGACCATTATGTCGAAAAGAACCTGCCCTCCGCCTTCACCGGCACCGACCTCGAGGACTGGCTGCGCGCCAACGCCATCGATACGATCACGGTGGTCGGCTACATGACGCATAATTGCGACCTGTCGACCATCATCCACGCCGTGCATATGGGCTTTGCCGTCGAGTTCCTGTCGGATGCGACCGGCTCGGTGCCTTACGCCAACAGCGCCGGCTACGCCTCGGCCGAGGAGATCCACCGCGTGGTCACGATCATCCTGCAGTCGCGCTTCGCCGCCGTGCTCAAGACCGCCGAATGGGTCGAGTGCCTGAAGACCGGCGCGCTGCCGGAACGCGACACCATCTTCGGCTCCAACCAGCGGGCGCTGTCGCGTAGCGCTGCTTAGGTTATCCGAAAACAGAAGGGCGCCGCATCGCTGCGGCGCCCTTTGCGGTTTGAACTGAAGGATTTTAGAACAGGCCTTCGATCTGGCCCATCTCGTTGAGGAAGATCTTTTCCGAGGACGGCGCCTTGGGCAGGCCGGGCATGGTCATGACCTCGCCGCAGATGATGACGACGAAGCCGGCACCGGCCGAAAGCCTGACCTCGCGCACCGGCACCGTGTGGCCGGTCGGCGCGCCGCGCAGGTTCGGGTCGGTCGAGAACGAGTACTGCGTCTTGGCCATGCACACCGGCAAGTGGCCGTATCCGGCGTCTTCCCAGGCCTTGAGCTGGTCGCGCACCGACTTGTCGGCGATCGCTTCCGAGCCGCGATAGATGCGCTGGACGATGGTGTTGATCTTCTCGAACAGCGGCATGGCATCGGGATAGAGCGGCGCGAACTGCGAAGCACCGGATTCGGCCAGTGCCACCACCTTGTTGGCGAGATCCTCGATGCCGGCCGAGCCGTGCGCCCAGTGCTTGCACAGGATCGCCTCTTCGCCCATCGAGGCGACATAGTCCTTCATCGCCTGGATCTCGGCGTCGGTGTCGGAGTAGAAGTGGTTGATGGCAACCACCGCCGGCACGCCGAACTGGCGGATGTTCTCGATGTGGCGGCCGAGATTGGCGCAGCCCTTCTTCACCGCTTCGACGTTTTCCTTGCCGAGGTCTTCCTTCTTGACGCCGCCATTCATTTTCATGGCGCGCACGGTGGCGACAATGACGGCCGCCGCCGGCTTGAGGCCCGCCTTGCGGCACTTGATGTCGAAGAACTTTTCAGCACCGAGGTCAGCGCCGAAGCCGGCTTCGGTGACGACGTAGTCGGCGAGCTTGAGCGCCGTCGTGGTGGCGACGACCGAGTTGCAGCCATGCGCGATGTTGGCGAACGGGCCGCCATGCACGAAGGCCGGGTTGTTCTCCAGCGTCTGCACCAGGTTCGGCTGCATGGCGTCCTTCAACAGCACGGCCATGGCGCCGTCGGCCTTGAGGTCGCGGGCATAGACCGGCGACTTGTCGCGGCGATAGGCGACGATGATGTCGCCGAGGCGCTTTTCGAGGTCCTTCAGGTCGGTCGACAGGCACAGGATGGCCATGACTTCCGAGGCGACGGTGATATCGAAACCGCCCTCGCGCGGGAATCCGTTGGCGACGCCGCCGAGCGAGCAGATGATTTCGCGCAGCGCGCGGTCGTTCATGTCCATGACGCGGCGCCAGACGACGCGGCGGGTGTCGATGCCGAGCTCATTGCCCCAGTAGATGTGGTTGTCGATCAGCGCCGAAAGCAGGTTGTGCGCCGTGGTGATGGCATGGAAGTCGCCGGTGAAGTGGAGGTTCATGTCCTCCATCGGCACGACTTGCGCATAGCCGCCGCCGGCGGCACCGCCCTTGACGCCGAAGTTCGGGCCCAGCGAGGCCTCGCGGATGCAGATGATCGCCTTCTTGCCGATGCGGTTCAGGCCGTCGCCGAGACCGACCGTGGTCGTGGTCTTGCCTTCGCCGGCCGGCGTCGGGTTGATGGCGGTGACGAGGATCAGCTTACCGTCCTTGTTGCCCTTCACCGATTTGATGAATTCAGCTGAGATCTTGGCCTTGTCGTGGCCATAGGGCAGCAAATGTTCGGTCGGGATACCGATCTTCTGGCCGATCTCCTGGATCTGCTTTTTCCTGGCGCCGCGCGCGATCTCGATGTCGGACTTCACTTCGGCCATGACGGCTTTCCTCTGGATTGGACGATGGAGGGGACGGGTTGATCTTACTCGCAGGCAGGTTGGACCCGGGCGCGGGCATGTTCTAACCCTGTCGCTGCCGCGGCGTCAACTTTCATGCAACTATGTTTCCTATAGAGAAAATTCCTCTGCGGACCGGCCGACCTGTCATCGGTTCTTCCTGGCTCCGTTGCCGCGCCGTATAGAAGCCAGAGGACACGCCGCGCCGCCGTCTCAAAACAGCCGCACAATGCACGGAATGCGACAGAGGCGACGGCGCAAATTCGCCATCGCCTGGTCCCTAATGGAACAGCGCTACTGCGTCAGAACGTTGCTGATTTCGACCATGTTGGAGCGCACCCTGAGCACATAGAAGCCCATCGTCGTCAGATGCGTCGGCAACAGCCAGCCATCCTCGCGGCCATTGGCGATGATGAAAGGCTGGATCTTCAGCGCCGAAACGAACTGCGAGTCCATCGTGTCCCACAGGTTCTGCAGATGCTTTTCCTTGATGACGTCCTCGAAGTCGGCCTGGGCGCCCTTCATCAGGCCGTAATAGCCGTAGAGCTGGCCATAGGCGAACCAGTAGCGGTCGTCGGCGCGGAAGTCGAACCAGCCATTGTTGTGGTTCTCGGCGCGTTCCTTGAGGATCGCCGAGGTCGAGCCGATGTCGGACGAGATGCGGTCGATATACTGTTTCAGATTGTCGGCGCGGGCGTCGAATGTCGCCTGGCAGGTGGCAAGGCGAGCGTTGAAGGAACGCAGCATGCGCACGGCGTCGCGATAGTAGCTCGGTGTCGGCGTCTTGGGGCCAAACGGGTTCAGGCCGAAATACCAGGTCTCCTCGTCGAACTGCAGGTTGCCGCGGGCATTCTGCAGATCGCTGTCGATCTGCGAGGTGGTGCGGACGCGGCCGAGATTGTCAGCGAGTTCGGTCGCGGTGCGCCGCACCGCCTGGTTGATGCCGCGCTGGAAGGAGGCCTTGTTGTCCATCCACGGCGTGTTGTCCCAGTCGATGCCGAACAGGCCAAGCTTGTAGAGGATCATCGACGAGATCCAGGCATTCTGGTTGACGTTGAAGTCGGTCAGGTCGGCGGCGATCTGGGCAATGCCGGAGTTGCCGCAGGTCTTGGCCGTGTCGGTGCCGGCGCCGGCGGCGACCTGTTCGCCGGCGGAGACATTGCGCTTCTCGAACGTGTAGGTGTCGGGATAGTTCGGGTTGAAATTGTTCCACCACTGGGTGGCGTAGAAGAAATTGGCGTAGAGGCCGATCAGCACCAGCAGGGCAAGGCCGACCGCCGCCTTGAGGATCCAGCCGCGCTGCGTGTACCAGCGCCCGGCCCACAGGAAGGGCCACAGGATCACGCCGATCAACAGGCCGATGCCGCGGCCAATCCACTGGAAAATGCGGGTGAAGAAATTCACGATCGGATCGAGCATGGCTGTGTCACCCCCTCAAAGCATGACGCCAAAAAGTTGCAGGCTTTTTGGATAACATCATGCGCCAAAACAAGAAGTTAGAACGACATAACGATTCATTTCGTTCTAGTCAGTCAGGCCGTAGAGGCGTGTGCGAAACGCCACCTTGTCTTTCAAATATGTGGTTTTGAGAACGTCCACAACATGCGATCGCCACGCGTCGCTGAAGCCGCCATAGTCCTCATAAAAGCCGTCCTTGTTGAAGATGTAGCGCGAGACGAAGTCCGACGGTACGAAATCCGAGATCAGCCGGTTGGTCAGCCAGGCGTCGGGGTGGTCAGGCTTGGCGCGGATGACAAGGAAACGTTGCTGCGGGAAGACATCCTCGATCTTGAGGTGGCCGAGCTGGGCGATCTCGCGCTTGGCGGCGTTGAGGAACGGAAAATTGCCGTCTCTGGTGATCAGGTCGGCATGGCTCTGGATCCAGGTCTGCAGCCAGACCTTGTCGACATCGGTCAAATTGCGGTTCGGCTCGGCATCGCGGATCAGCGCGCGCACCACCATCTCGGCGCGGTGCTCGAGATAGCCCGAGGTCTCCACCCAGGAGGCACGCGGCAGCTCGATGCGGCCGGTGGTGGCGAGGAACTTGAACACCTTGTCGGCGTCGTTGATGGAGAGATAGCTGACCTGCCACGGCCGCGAGCGGCGGAAACCGGGGGCGGCCGGATCGCTGATCACCGTCGTTATATCCGGATCGACGAACACGTAGAGGCCGCCGAAGTGGCTGGTCCAGTAGGCATTGTGGCGGAAGATCACCTGGTCGGGCACCAGCGCGTTCTCGCGGATGTCGCCGCAGATCTTGGCGAGCTCCACCATGCGGTTCAGCATGTCGCTGTCGCGCCAGGCATCGGGCTCCTGCTTCAGCCGGTCCACGAGCTTGCCGAGTTCGGCGGCCTTGCCCAGCACATCCTCGGCCGACAGCACCTTGAATTCGACCTGGCTGATCGACAGCAAATCCTCGATGTCGTTGACCTTGGGAATGGAATCCTCGATCTCGCCGTAGATGACGTCCTTGATCGTCAGCGCATCGATGGCGCGCCGGTTCCTGGACATGAACTCGAACATGAGTTGCGAGGTGTTGGAGAAGGCGGTGTGCACCACCGGCAGGTCGATCTGCGACGGCGTCAGGATGATGAAACGGCGGTTGACCTCGTTGGGATCGAGATAGTCATAATCGTCACATTCCTCGGCCACTTCCGGCGAGAAGCCGGTGCGGTCGATCTGGAAGCTCTTCAGTTTCGTCGGCTTCAAGCCGAACGCGGCGAGCGCTTTGTTGTAGCGCTGGATCAGATGCGGCTCGTCGACCGTCAGCAACCGGCCGTAGATCAGCTCATTGTCGCGCAGAAGATCGGGCTTCTTGGTAGGTTTGGCGGTCAAGGTGCATCGCTCCCTAGGAGCGTGCCAGCACCCCCCTCTGGCCTGCCGGCCATCTCCCCCTCAAGGGGGGAGATTGGCAGCGTCGTCCATGCTGCTTTTCCAGATAGGTCGAAGATTGGCGAAAGCGATGATGGAAGTCGATCTCCCCCTTTGAGGGGGAGATGGCCGGCAGGCCAGAGGGGGGTAGGCGCGCACTCACGCATTCCACAGCCCCTTCTTCTTCATCTCCTCCATCTCGCGCGCGGCCCGTTCGCGCAGGCGGGCGTCGCGCAGCAGCTTTTGTACGGCGGAGTCGTCGGACTTGTCGGAATAGCGGAACTCCGAGTCGGCGTAGCGGTTGATCTCCTGCATGACCATGTCCATCGAAAACGGTCCGCGCAGTTCCTCGATCATCGCTTTCTTCTCGTTATAACCCTTGTGCATGAAGACTTCCGGCTTCTCGAACCAGTCGTCGGGAAGCTCGATGTCCATGGCGCGCATCTTGATGGCGTCGGTGACGTTTTTGATGGCGCGGCCGGTGAAGCGGGGCTCGGCATCCTTGATCAGGTGCAGATAGGTGCCGATGTCGGCCATCGTTTTCGGCGCGCCGTTCTCCTTCATGTAGCGCTCGTAGACCTTCATCAGCCCGTCTTCTTGCGGCCTCTCGTGCTCCTCATAGGCTTCGGTCACGGCGCGCTGGATTTCCTGCGCGGCGTAGAGATCGTGGTCGCCGAGCGGGATCTTGTGGTTTTTTCCCGCCAGCAGGACAAAAATGTCGATGTAGTCGTCGCGGCTCTGCGGCCCGTCGACCAGCCAGCGGGCGCCGGCGCGCTGACGCAGCGCGTCGTCGACATTTTCGGGGTAGTTGGAGAACATGCCGAACGAGCAGTTGCCGCGCACCACGGTGGCGGCACCGGCGAAGGCATCCATCAACACGCCGGTGATTTCCTGCTGGCCGGCCGAGGCGCGGTCGTCTGAGCGGCGCGCCGCCACCTGGTCGATGTCGTCGATGGTGCCGAATCCGATGACGCGCGGGTTCAAGACATTGTTGATGAACTGGCGGCAGTTCTGGCCTGATTTGCCCTGATAGGACGAGATCTGGTCGACGCCGAAATTCTCGTAGGCGAAGGGATAGCCGGCGACCTGGCAATAGCCGTTGACGAGGCCGGCGATCATCTGGATCAGGGTCGTCTTGCCGGTGCCGGGGGCGCCGTCGCCGATGAAGGTGAACAGGAAGCCGCCGAGTTCGACGAACGGATTGAGTTCGCGCTCGAAGTCGTAGGCCATCAGCATCTTGGCGAGCTTGACCGACTGGTATTTGGCGATGTGATTGCCGACGACCTCTTCCGGCTTCTTGAATGTCATCACCAGCGGTTTTGAACGCTTGCCCGGCGCGACGTCGAAACCATCGAGGGTGAAATCGTCGGCATCGATACGGATATGCGCGTTCTCGAACGGGCCGATGCCGTCGAAGCGGCCCTTGCGGGCCAGAAGCCCGTCGATGGCGACGCGGGCGAAGGCACGCGCCCTTGTCATCAGGTCGGCGTCGTCGGACGATCCCGAGATCGCCTTGTCGAGGCCGGCCAGGATCGACTTCACTGCATCCTGCGGCGTGTCGAACAGGAAGTCCGGTTCGGGACTGTCGTTGGGCGCCTCGCCGTCGCTGTCGATCAGCTGGAACAGGTAGGAGGCGAGGCTGAAGGCCGAAATGTAAGCCGAGGCCGACAGAAGCTTCTTGAAGGTAGACGCCTCGTCGCCTTCGAGCGGCGCGCGGGTGTTCTTGGCCTGCAGACTTTCAAGGTCCGAGCCCTCGGCAAAGACGTCCGATATTGCCAGCGCGATCGCCGTGCCGCGCCGGGCGCGAAACAGGAACGTGTGCTGCGGGATGGTCAGCAGCTGATCATCGGGATGAACGGCGCCGACGGTCTTCGACAGCTCGACCTCGCGCGTGCGGCGCACCGAACCGACCGAGACGGTCGAAACGAAGCGGCGGTTGGTGCCGGCAAGTGCTGTGCCGGAGGAGCTAGACGGGTCCTCCAGCACGACGACACGGGTGATGAAGCTCTGCGCGGTAGCGCGGTGCTTCTCGATGGCGGCTTCCGGGATGGTGGTCAGGCCGGTATCCATGAAGGGTGCTCCGTGGTGTGACGGTCAGACGTCTGAGATGACCTGTCCGTTGGACAGGATGTGAACCTTGTAGCCGGCAAAGACCTTTTGCGCTTCGCCAGCGGCATAGAGCGCCTGATAGGCTTCGTGCGGGATCAGCGCATGGTTTTCGTAGCTCGACACGCCTTGGCGCGCGGCTTCCAGATCGTCGGTATTGATGAAGTATTCCTGGGTCGTCTTCTCGCTGGAGAACAGGCCCTTGCGGCCGGGTTTCTCGCTCTTGGAATAGACCTCCTGGATGGTCCAGGTCAAAAGCCAGGCATTTTCGGGCTTGCGCACCTTGGCCAAAACCTCGGTCACCGTCGAATTGTTGTCGGTGATGCCAGCCGAATAGAACGGGCCGAGCACAACGCGGCGCAGCTGCTTGGGGTGCAGCGGCTCGAAATCCTTGTCGAGATTGACCGCGATGGTCGCCGGCGACAGCGTGTAGGCGGAGTTCTTCTCGGTGAAATCGTCGAAACGGTGGGCAAGCTCGGGATTGAGCAGGCCATCGACCGGCAGCGGAATGTCAATCGTCTCGTTCAGCTTGCCGTTTCTATCGACAAGCTGGCGAATCATCGTTTCGGACGAATCCTCCACCGTCACCATGTAGACTAGCGGCAGGTTGGCGCTGCCGTCGAACGTCGCCCAGTGGACGAGATAATAAGGCCGCCCCGTCTTCGGATTGACCGAGACCTTGGCCGTTTGCGCCAGGGTGAACGGGCCGAAGGTGTTCTCGCTTTTCACGTCCTCGAGATAAAGCCGCTCGGCTATCGACTTCTGCAGCGCCGCGGGGAATTCCTTGTGGCGCAGGATGAAGTCGGCCATTTCCTCGCGCAACTCGCCGGCGAGCGGAATGTTGGCAAGCCGCGCGTCGGCCTGGCGTCGGTCGTTTTCCAGTTCGAGCAGGTTCTGGAACACCGGAAATCCGCTTTCGGCGCGCGAAATGCGGAATGTGTCCATGAAGCCGAGCCGGTTGCGCCAGCAGGAAAACGACTTGTCGAGCCTGGCGATGTGTTCGGCGACGATCTTGGCGACGATGCCATGCCGGTAGAGCGGCGAGCGATCGTCGCGCATGAACACTTCAAGGCCGCTGAGTGCGGCCGTGATGGCGGAAAAATACCGTGCCGCCGCTTCGTTTTCGGGGGTCATGCCTGTGCGCTCGCGGGCAGTCCTGTCACTCCTAAGACTGCACGTAGTTCGCCGAATTGTGCTTCTTCAGCACCTCGTCGAAGCGGCGGGCAAAGGCATCGTCGGCCAGCTTCTTGCGGCGCTGGATGTCAGCGGTAGCGACCATGTTCTTCTCGTGCATCTCAAGCAGGTCACCGATGTGCTTTTGCGAAGCAGCCCCGATGCCGGCCATGGTTTCCTCGGCGGTGTTGTCGACCTGGCTGCCCAGCGTGTTGATCTTGTGGGCGACGTCCTGCTGAGCTGCGGTCTTCAGCGAATCTTCCAGCGCCTTGTAGAGCACGATGCGCTGCTCGGTATCGATGGTCAGCTTGTTGATCAGCGTCGATTGCGCCGCGATCTGGTTGTTGAGCGAATCGACGAAGGTCTGGAACATCGAGGTGTAGCGCTCGAGCGTCTGGCTCTCGGCCAGCAGCTCCTGCTCCTTGGCCTGCTTTTCGTTGTATTCCGTCGCCAGCTTGGAGCGTTCGCCTTCGAGCTGCGTGCGATCCTTCTGGCTGGTCGAAGCGGCGATCTTGTTTTCGATGTCGAGCAGCATCGGGTTGAGCTCCTCGATGCGCTTCTGCACGGCTTCGAGGTTGGTCATGGTGGTCTTGCGGCGCTCGATCACCTGCGACAGGCTGGTTTCCGAGGTCTTGTAGCGTTGGTCGAGGACCTCTTTCTGCGCCTTCAATATGCCGACGATGGTGTCGGATTTGACCAACAGTTCCTGCAGATTGCCGGCCAGCGACATGTTGCGGACGCGGTCGGTGCGCATGCGCTGCTTGCTCTGGCTGGAGAAGATGCCGATGAATTTTTCCCAGCCGGTGTAGTTCTTCATGCTCTCGAATTCGGCGCCGAAGACGTTGGTGGCGTCCTCCAGTCCGATGATCAGGTCGGCAATGTTGCCTTCCATCACCTTCTGCTGCTTCAGCACATCCTCGATGCGGGCGTTCTCGAGGTCGAAATTGGCGTCGCCGATCTTCTTGTCTGATGTGGCAAGCGTATCAAGCATGGTGCCGGACTGCTCGATCTTGGAGCGCATGTCCTGCACGACCTGCTTGGTCTTGGCAATTTCGGCGTCGAAATTCTGCAATGTCGCCATTGGGGCCTCCCGCTTCGGCATGACGTCGCTGGTCGCGAACAGCGGCGAATATATGTGGGGCATCAGGGGATTGAAAGACGTGAAGATAAGGGCGGCGTGAAAACAAAAAAATTCGTCAGGGTCTTGAAAGCCAGTGAAGGCGTGGGCTTGGCGTGATTAGCTTGCCGACCAGCCATAGTTCAGCTGTCATTGAACTTTCATGCGGCAAGGCGAAGGCGCACGGATGCCTTTGTATTGGGCAAACCACCGAAGCAATCGCGGCCGCGATATGCGAGGAGAAAGCCGGCTTTACAGAGCTGACGAACAGCGGATCAGGGCTTGGGATCGGCCTTCAGATAGGCAATGACATTGGCGATGTCGTCGTCTTTGGTCAGGCCGGCAAACGCCATCTTGTTGCCGGGCACTTTCAGCTTGGGTGCCCTGAGATACTCGGCGAGATTGGCTTCATCCCAGACCAGGCCGGCGGCGCCGGCACTCTTCATCGCCTCGGAATAGCGGCCAAGAAAACTCTCGGCGCTGCCGGCGGTGCGGCCAACGACGCCCAACAGATGCGGACCGACCTTGTCGCGGTCGGTGGCTGCTTCATGGCAGGCCATGCACCGGTTGAAGGCCTTCTTGCCCAGGGCCGGGTCGCCGCCGGCATGGGCCACAAGCGAGCTGGCAAGGAGAAGGATGCTGGCGGACGAAGCGGCTCGAAACATGCTGCCCCCGGAGAGTTCTGGCTGGCGGCCTTATAGTGCCGAGGCTTTAACAAACGCTGCATCGCGGAAACAAACGCTGCATCGCGGCGGGATTGCGGAAGACAGGCCCGCGAGTCAGGCCTGTTGTGCCAGATCGCGGCGCAGGAAATCATTCAGCCGCTCGACCGCCTGGGTCGTCGACAGCGGGTTGCGAAGGATGCCGATTTCGAGGTCCGGCAGCACCGGAAGCCCTTCATTGCCGCCGACGATGCGCAGCGACGGTGGTACGCTGCGCAGGGCGAGGCCAGCCACCGCGAGCCCGGCCTGGACGACGGCGATCAGGCCAAGCAGAGAGGCGCTTGAATAGGTACAGCGATAGGAGCGGTCGGCATCGCCAAGCGCCTGCAGGACATTCATCCTGGCGGCGCAGCCCGGTTCGAACAAGGCGACCGGAAGCGGATCGGTCTCCCAGGCGACATGGTTTGATGAGGCGACCCAGACGAAGCGTTCCAGCCGGATCACCTCAAGCGGCTGCTCCGGCAAGCGGGTGATGATCGCCAGATCCAGCCGCCCCTCCGCCAGCGTCTTCACCAGCGCGGTCGACTGTTCGCAGATCAACTCCACCGTCACCAGGGGATGCTCCGCCGCGAAGCGTGAGAGCACGGGCGGCAGGAGGAAGGCGGCATAATCGTCGGGCACCCCCAAGCGGACGCTGCCTGTTTCCTTGGGCCGGGTGACACTTGCCCAGGCTTCATCCGACAGTTTCAGCAACCGGCGCGCATAGATCAGGAAATCCTCGCCGATCGCATTGGGAGTGACGGTTCTGGGACCACGCACCAGAAGCTGGTTGCCGACCATCTCCTCCAGCCGCTGCATCTGCATGCTGACCGCCGACTGGCTGCGGCCGACCCTGGGTGCTGCATTGGAAAGGCTGCCGCTCTCGACGACGGCGACAAAGGTTTTCAGCAGATTGAGATCGAGTGGCGCGGCCATGGTGCTATCAGTATATCGAATAGGTCATCACAAATCTATTCGCTTGTTTGAAGGTGGCGCCAGTGACCAGATGGTTGCTGGGATCGCTGGGAAACCACCACATGACGGACGCCTCGACAGCCCGCTTTCCGGCCGCGAGCCTTGCTCTGGCAATGGTGATCGCCGGTACGGTCGGCGCCTTCGCCACGGAATCGGGGCTGCATCCCGTTGCCGTCGTCTTCTGGCGATGTGTGTTCGGCGCGATATTCCTTTTCTTATGGTGCCTGTTGCGCGGCTATCTGCCGGATCGGACGCTGTCGCCGTCTCGGCTTGCCCTTGCAGCACTTGCCGGCGTGTGCATGGTGCTGAGCTGGACGGCCTTCTTCGCCGGCTTCGCCATGACATCGATCGCCACGACGACGATTATCTACCATATCCAGCCGTTCTTCGTGGTCCTGATCGGTGTCGTCTTCCTCAAGGAGCGCATCTCGCTCGACCAACTGCTGTGGATGCTCGGTGCGTTTCTCGGCGTCGTGCTGGCCAGCGGCCTCGTCTTCGCGCACGGCCACGACGATGCCAACTGGGCGCCGGGCATTGCGCTGACGCTGGGCGGCGCAATGCTCTACGCCGTTACAACGATCCTCGCCAAGGGCCTTGGTCAGCAGCGCGCCGAAATTACGGTACTCTGCCAAACACTGGTTGGGGTCGTCATGCTCGCCCCGTTCGCCGGCATCGGCCAACATATTGCGCCTGCGTCATGGGGCTGGCTGCTCGGCATCGGCGTGCTGCACACTGGCATCGCCTACGTGTTGATGAATTCGGCCTTTCCGCGCCTGACGACACCGGTGATCGGCGTCATCACCTTCATCTATCCCGTCGTCGCCATCATCGTCGACTGGGCGATCTATGGGCATCCGCTCGGACCGGCGCAGGCTGCCGGCATGGCGCTGATTGCAGTGGCGACGCTGGGTGTGCGGCTGGGTTGGCGGTTTCCGAAGTGGCGTGTCTCGACCGTATGAGCCCGGTGCAATTCCAAGAAAAGCACATAGCGCTCCCCCTGGGAATTGCTCCAAAAACCAAGAGACAGAGTCAGCCCTTGATAAAGCCGATGAAGTCGTCGGGCGCGGCGCGGCCCATTTCTTCTTCCCAATGACGGCGGCAGAGCGAGACATAGACGTCCTTGCCGATCGCCACCTGCTCGCCCTGGCGCGCCACTTTGCCATCGGGGCCGAGGCGCACGACCATCGTCGCCTTGCGGCCGCAGCGGCAGATTGTACGCACTTCGCGCAAATCGTCGGCGATGGCCAGCAGCGCGCGCGAGCCGGAAAACAGCTTGCCCTGGAAATCGGTGCGCAGGCCGTAGCACATGACCGGGATATTCAGCCGGTCGGCGATGCGGGCGAGCTGCCAGACCTGCTCCTCCTCGAGGAACTGCGCCTCGTCGACGAAGACGCAATGCACTGACGTATGCGCGTGATGATCGGCGACGCGGGTGAACAGATCGTCGCCATCGCGGAACATCTCGGCTTCCGTCTCCAGGCCGATGCGCGACGAGATCAGACCGGTGTCGCCCTTGCGGTAGTGGCCGGCGACGAACAGCATCGTGCCCATGCCGCGCTCGCGATAATTGTAAGAGGCCTGCAAGAGCATCGTCGTCTTGCCGGCGTTCATAGTCGCGTAGTGGAAGTAAAGCTTGGCCATGCCGCTCTTTTAAGCCGCCTTGCCCTGATACGGGGAGGGGCGGTCGCCCGCATTCCCCTGAAAAAGCCCGCCCGTCTTCGAAAAAACCGTCCGGCATGGCAAAAGCGCCTGATGTGTCGCTGATTGGCCAGCCCGCGCCGTTGATCGTGATTGTCTTAATGCTTGAAACCACACCAGAATGGTGTTTGGCTGACGAAACAAGGCGGGCATAGAAACCGTAGCTACGCTTCGCCAAAGAATCACAATGGGAGACTGTCTATGTCGCGTATGAACTCTTTCGTCGCCGGCCTCGGCCTGGCGGCTTTTTTGTCCACCAGCGCTGCCTTTGCCGGCGATCCGGCGAGCTGCAAGGCGGTGCGTCTTTCCGATGTCGGCTGGACCGACATCCAGGCGACGACCGGCGTCGCATCGGTACTGCTCACCGCGCTCGGCTACGAACCGCAGACGATCCAGCTGTCGGTGCCGGTGACCATGGCGTCGCTGAAGAACAAGGATCTTGATGTCTTCCTCGGCAACTGGATGCCGTCGATGACCAACGACATCAAGGACTACACCGCCGACGGTTCGGTCGAGACCATCAGCGAAAACCTCAGTGGCGCCGGCTACGGTATCGTCGTGCCGACCTATGTCGCGGACGCCGGCGTCAAGACGCTGACCGACCTCGGCAAGTTCAAGGACAAGTTCGACGGCAAGATCTACGGCATCGAGGCCGGCAATGATGGTAACCGCATCATCCTCGACATGATCAAGAACCCGAAGGACAATCTCGAAGGCTTCGAGCTGGTCGAATCCTCGGAGGCTGGCATGCTCACGCAGGCCGAGCAGTCGATCAAGAGCAATGAGTGGATCGCGTTCCTCGGTTGGACGCCGCATCCGGTGATGGGTGCCATGAAGATCACCTATCTCGATGGCATGGGCGACAGCGGCTTTGGCGCAGCCACCGTGCATACCAATGTGCGCAAGGGTTACACCACCGAGTGCCCGAATGCCGGCAAATTCATCGCCAACCTGAAGTTCAATCTCGACATGGAAGGCGAGATAATGGACGCGATCCTCAAGGGCGCCGATGCCAATACGGCTGCGACCGACTGGCTCAAGAAGCATCCGGACGCGGTTGCTCCATGGATTGCCGGCGTGACCACTTTCGATGGCGGCGACGCGGCTGCAGCCGTGAAGACTGCGCTCGGAAGCTGAGCAGGTCTTGCGTTCGGCGTGACCGATCAAGAAGGGCAGTCACTTTAGAAGGGGCTGCCCTTTTTCATATCCTGTGACAAGATGACCGTCCGGCAAGGACGGCGACTGTCAAAGAGGGGCAAGATGGATCCGATTTCAAAATTCTTTGTCAGTTATAAGATCCCCATAGGCGAATGGGGCAAAGCGTTCTTCACCTTCCTTACCGACAATTTCAACACCTTCTTCCGCGGTCTCTCCGGCGGTTTGAATTTCCTGCTCGACGGAGTGGTCGACACGCTGCTGCTGGTACCCCCGGTCCTTCTCATCGCGCTGATTGCACTGCTTGCCTATTATCTGCAGCGATCGAGAGGCTTGGCCGTGGCTGTCTTTCTCGGGTTGCTGTTCATCCTTAACCAGAACCTCTGGAAGCAGACGGTAGAGACGCTGGTGCTGGTGGTTGCCGCCGCCGCCGCCTCGATGGCCATCGGTGTGCCACTCGGTATCTGGGCGGCGCACAAGCCGAAGGTCTATCGCGTCATGCTGCCGGTGCTCGATTTGATGCAGACGCTGCCGACCTTCGTCTACCTGATCCCGGTGCTGACGCTGTTCGGCCTCGGCAATGCGCCCGGCCTCATCGTCACGATCATCTTCGTCATCCCGACCGCGGTTCGTCTCACGCATCTCGGCGTCGTCTCGGTGCCGAAGTCGATCGTCGAGGCCGGCGAGGCGTTCGGCGCCACCAAGAGCCAGTTGCTGTGGAAGGTGGAGCTGCCCTCGGCGCTGCCTACCATCATGGCCGGTCTGACGCAGTGCATCATGCTGTCGCTGTCGATGGTGGTGTTTGCCGCACTGATCGGCGCCGGCGGCCTCGGCACCGAAATCAACCGGGCGCTGGGTTCGCGCAAGATCGACCTCGGGCTTGAGGCGGGCCTCGCTATCGTCGTTTTGGCCATCGTGCTCGACCGGATGACCCGCATCGCCGTTGGAGGCAAGAAATGACCGTCGCCGTCGATTTCCGGAACGTCGATATCGTCTTCGGCGCCGACCAGGCCGGATCGCTGAAGATGGTCGACGCCGGAGCCAGCCGCGCCGAGATCCTCGACAAGACCGGCAATGTACTGGGTTGCGCCGGCGCCAGCCTGACCGTGAACGAGGGCGAAATCTCCGTGCTGATGGGTCTCTCCGGTTCGGGCAAGTCGACATTGCTGCGGGCGGTCAACCGGCTCAACGTGGTGTCGCGCGGCCAGGTGCTGGTCAAGGATGGCGACAAGACCGTCGACGTCGTCACCTGCGACGAGGCGACCCTGCGGCGCCTGCGCCAGAAACAGGTGGCGATGGTGTTCCAGCAGTTCGGCCTTTTGCCCTGGCGTACGGTGGAGGAGAATGTCGGTCTCGGCCTCGAACTCGCCGGCGTACCGGAAGCCGAGCGCAAGGAGCGCGTGCAACGCCAGCTCAAGCTGGTCAATCTCGACCAGTGGTCGAAGAAATACGCGCATGAGCTGTCGGGCGGCATGCAGCAGCGCGTCGGCTTGGCGCGGGCCTTCGCCACCGAGGCGCCGATCCTGCTGATGGACGAGCCGTTCTCGGCGCTCGACCCGCTGATCCGCACCAAGCTGCAGGACGAATTGCTGCAACTGCAGGCCGAGTTGAAGAAGACCATCATCTTCGTCAGCCACGACCTCGAGGAGGCGCTGAAGATTGGCTCCCACATCACCATCATGGAGGGTGGGCGCATCGTGCAAACCGGCGCGCCGGAGGACATCGTGCTGCGGCCTGCCAACGACTATGTCCGCGACTTCATCGCCAATGTGAACCCGCTGTCGGTGCTGACCGCCTGGAACGTGATGCGCGACCGTCGCGATCTGGAGCACGGCAAGGACGGCTGGGTGTGGCTCGACCGCCGCAAGACGACGCGCTTCAAGATCGACGATCACGGGCTGGTGGCGGCGGCCGAACGCGACGGCAAGCCGGCGGTGTGGGTGTCGTGCGCCGACGTCGAAGGCCAGCCCGAGGAAGTAGCGCAGGTGTTCTGGGCCAATCCGGGCACCTCGCTGAAAACCGTCATGCTGGCCATGCACCGCTCGCAGACAGCACCCGTGGCGCTGTTCGACGACCAGTCGCGCTTCGTCGGCGCCATCGGCATCCGCGATGTGCTGAGCGCGGTGCTGCGGCGGTAACGCCAAATTCGTGGACGCCGCCGCGGGCAGCGGAGGCTGCTTGAATGCTTTTTATGCCGCCAGCGGCAGGCGCAGTTGCGTCAGCAGGCCACCGCCCGGGTTGTTGGACAGGCGGATCTCGCCACCTGCGGCGCGCGCGATGTTGCGGGCAATGGTCAGGCCGAGGCCCAGACCGCCGGTCTGGCGGTTGCGCGATTGTTCGAGGCGCACGAACGAGCCGAACACGGCGTCGATCTGTGCCTGCGGTATCCCGGGCCCTTCATCGCGGATGGTGAGCAGGATCATGTCTTCCGACCGGCGCAGCGAAAGATGCGCCTTCTTGCCGTAGGTGACCGCGTTCTGCACCAGATTGGTGACGCAGCGCTTGAGCGCGACCGGCCGCGCCATGCAGATCAGCCCGCGCGAACGGGTCTCGTCGTCGAACGACACGTCGTCATAGCCGTCGGCGATCGATTCCACGAGCGACCAGAAATCGATGCGTTCGTTCTTTTCCTCGGTCACTTCGAAGGTGGCGAAGTCGATCACCGAGCTGGCGATGCCCTCGACGTCGGCGAGGTCGTGCGCCAGCGCCTCGCGGACCGCCGATTTGCGCAACAGCTCCAGGCGCAGGCGCATCCTGGTCATCGGCGTGCGCAGATCATGCGCCAATGCCGCCGCCAGATGTTCGCGGTCCTCGACATATTCGCGCAACCTCGCCTGCATGGCGTTGATCGCCTTGGCGGCGGCACGGACCTCGCGGCTGCCGCTCTCGGCGATCGGTGGGCTCTTCAGATCCTTGCCGATCCGGTTCACGGCGGTTTCCATCATCCGGTAGGGCGCCGTCAGCCGGCGCAGCGACCAGATCGACATGATCACCACCAGCCCTGCGATCAGCGAATAAAGCGGCAGGCTGTCGAAGCTCAGGATCGGGCCGACGGGCGTGATCGGTTCGGTGAAGTTCAGCCATTGGCCGTCGGCGAAGCGCAGCGAGGCCGTCAGCTTGTCGCTCTGGGCGAAGTCGGCGGCCAGCACCAGAAGGTCACGCTCGACCTGTCCGATGTCGGGTCCCGGCGCCGTGCCGTCCGCGTCATCGGCCTCGCGCGTCGCCGGATCGCGGCGCACGCGTGCATCGGTGATGCCGAATTTCGACAGCCGGCCGACGAGGATGTCTTCGAGTTCGGCCAGTTCGTCGTCGCCGGCGATCGACGAAGTGACCGCCGGCGTGTCCGAAACGGTGAGCGCGTAAGTGGAGTTGAAGAGGCCGGTCGCCGTCGCCTTGCGCTCGTCCGGACTGGCGTCATGCATGAGCTGAACCAGCGAGAAGGCACGGTCGTTGAGCCGGTAGAGGTCGACGACGCCGTTGGCGGCGGCGCGGTCGCGCGACACGATATAGAGGGTCGCGACCTGGCTGATCAGCAGGCCGGCAATGACGATCAGCAGCACCCAGACAGGCAAGGTCTGCGGCAGGAAACGTCTCATTCGGAGGTCGTCTCGGGCAGGAACTGGTAGCCGCCGCTGCGTACGGTCAGGATCAGCTTGGGCGTCTTCGGGTCATCCTCCATCTTGCGTCGCAGCCGGCTGACCAGGATGTCGATGCTGCGGTCGAAGGAATAGTCGCTGTCGCCGCCGGACAGCTCGATGAGCTGGTCGCGGGTCAGCACGCGCTGCGCGCTCTTGACGAAGGTCTGCAGCAGATTGAATTCGGCCATGGTCAGTTCGACCCTGACATCGTCGGGTGCGATCAGCCGGCGCCGAGCACAATCCATCGTCCAGCCGGCGAAGCGGTAGATCTGCTTGGTGGTGGCGCGCTTCGGCTCGGCGGCGCCATTGCGCCTGAGCACGGCGCGGATACGCGCCAAAAGCTCGCGCGGGTCGAAGGGTTTGGGCACATAGTCGTCGGCGCCCATTTCCAGGCCGACGACGCGGTCGGTCGTCTCGGTGACGGCGGTCAGCATGATGATCGGCGTCGAATACTGGGCGCGCAGGTCGCGGCACAGCTCCAGCCCGCTCTTGCCGGGCAGCATCACGTCGAGGACGATGAGGTCCACCTGGACGCGCCGCAGGATGGTCTCCATCTCGATGCCGTCGGCGGCAACCGAGGTGTGCAGGCCCCGTTTCTGGAAGAATTCCTGCAGCAGGTCGCGGATACCCTTGTCGTCGTCGACGATCAGTATGTGTGCGTCGGATTTCACAGCAGCCCTGTCATTGTTGCCAAGCCCTTCTGTCTTTGATTGCCAAGCCCTTCTGTCGCAACCCACACGATAGAATTCAGGCCATATGTTGGCCAGTGGCTATGACGGGTTCACACCGGCTTTCTCAGACACAATCCAGAAACAAAATTCTACAGTTCAGAAAAACTCCTGAAAAATTTCAAGGGCATAACTGATCTCGTGGCGGTCAGGTCATCGGCTGCGACGCTAGTCTCCGGGTTTACGGATAAACCGATGCCAAGGTTGTCGATCAGTTTGTTGGGTGCGTTGCTGGGCTTCTGCCTGGTCACTGCCGCTGTCGGACAATCGGACGCAAAGGTGACGCTCACAACCCGGAGCGAACGGTGCGCCAATCTTAGCCACCAATTTGATGAAGCCCTCGAAACCCATGCCACGGCAACGCAGGTCACCGCGGCAAAGGCACTTCAGAGAAAGGGCAACCGGTACTGCGCCGCCAAGAAACAGGCGCAGGGCATCCGGATGCTCGCCAGTGCTTTGAAGCTGCTTGGAGTGACGCCGAACGACCCGGTTCAGTAACACTCCGAAACTTGGCCCGCATAAAAAGGAAACGAAGCCATGAAAAAGTCCATCCTCTCCGCAACCGGTCTCGCCGTCGCTCTCGCCTTCGCGATGCCGGCTCTCGGCAACGCCGCCGCCACCACGACCGCTGCTCCGGCTGCTTCGACGACCACCGCTCCGGCGACTGCCGCTCCGGCCAAGGCTGCTCCGAAGAAGGTCGTCAAGAAGACCGTCAAGAAGCACAAGAAGGCTGCCGAGAAGGCCGTCAAGAAGGACGCCCCGAAGACCTAATAAGGTCCGGCGCAAAATGCCGGCCTGTTGACCAAGGCCGCTCCAGCTGGTTTCGGCTGGAGCGGCCTTCTTCCTGTCCGAACCGCTGAAGCCCTGACGTTGGCGATGAAGCGGGTCGATGGGTTCAACTGATCTTGACGAAGTCTGGCACCGGCAGCTTCCGCCTCGACTGACACTTAACCCGTTTGCAACGCCGACCGTGTAGGACAATCCGCATGAAGAAGCGGCTTTCGTCCATTTTGCGCTCGATGGTGATCGGCGGCCTGGTTGCCACCGGCGTCGCCAGGGTGCTGATCCTGTTCACCGCCAGCCCGGTGCCCGATCCGGCCACCGGACGCACCGAGCCTTCGCTGTTCGCGCCGGCGATTTCCACCAGCTGGGACTACATCACGCCGGCACAGACCTGGCTGCTGGTCGTGCTGACCGGCGCGACGCTGATCTGCGTCGCCGCGTGGCCGATCGCGACCTGGCTGGAACGCCGGGCGGATGCCGGTGGAAACCGCTTTCGGTCCGATATGCCGTCGGCCACGGCCGCTCGGCAGATTCCCAGCCGCCGCATGTTCGGCCGTCAGGACCGTTGAACGGCAACCGACACTTTCCCACATAGTTGCGAATGGCCGCGCCCGCGGACATCGGCTTTGCGCGTCGCTCGAAATAGACGGCCGCTTTCGCTGGTGCCAGAATGGCGGCAAGGTTGCTACGCCAGAAGCAATTCACCGTTTCGTGGAAACGGTGAACTGTTCTGATCTTTTGTCTTGACGCAATTCCGGGCGGAAAACCATTTTACACTTTTCCTGGAATTGCTCTAACGGTCGGTTCCGATGCCTGAAATCACCACAAAACCGCGCGTCCAGGTCAAGCCGCAGGTCGAACGGCCAAAGCTCTACAAGGTCATCCTCATCAATGACGATTTCACGCCGCGCGAATTCGTGGTGACGGTGCTGAAGGGCGAGTTCAAGCTCAGCGAAGACCAGGCGCACCGGGTGATGATCACCGCGCATCGGCGTGGCGTCTGCGTCGTCGCCGTGTTCACCAGGGATGTCGCCGAGACCAAGGCGACGCGTGCCACCGATGCCGGCAAGGCCAAGGGCTATCCGCTGATGTT
The DNA here is from genome assembly GCF_040320765.1 of Mesorhizobium sp. M0618. Classification (NCBI taxonomy): domain Bacteria; kingdom Pseudomonadati; phylum Pseudomonadota; class Alphaproteobacteria; order Hyphomicrobiales; family Phyllobacteriaceae; genus Mesorhizobium; species Mesorhizobium sp. M0618. The sequence continues at coordinate 160,013 of NZ_JAMYQH010000007.1, forward strand.
CACGACGGAGCCGGAAGAGTAGCCCTACCGTCCTTCGCGGTACCACATCGAACCCATTGCCAGAAGCAGCAGGCCGAGGCCGAGGAAGCCGCCGAACAGCGGCACGCGCGAGACGGCCTTGAGCACGCTGTCGTCCGTGGTGCGCAGTCCGATCCAGTCGTTGCCGGACGCGGCACCAGCCGAGCGCACCGGCACGATGGAGGGCAGCGTCACGTCGCTGCCAAGGGCTGTGGACGACGCCAGCCGGCGCACGCTGCCGCCGGTGGCTTCAGCCGGCGCCTTCAGCCGGCTTTCGGTGGAAATGACGTCGGCGAATTCCGGTGCGTTGACCGGCCCGACATGGGCGAGCGCGGTGAGGTCGCCATTGGCGACCTGATAGAGGCCGATCTCGCTGGTCTCGACGCTGCCGAGGAAGACGCCGGGCTCGGATTTCTCGAGCTTGACGGTCAAGGTCTTGCCGGACGGGGTGATGATCTGCGCGGGGCCGGGATCGTCGGCCATCGTCTGGCGGCGGATTTCCAGCACCATGCCGCGGCCGTCGGCGGTCAGCCGCTCTTCCTCGAGTTCAGGCTCCTTCATCAGCCAGTGGGCGATGCGCCGGTAGAGCTGGACATGCGGGCCGCCGCCCTCGAAGCCGCGCGCCCACAGCCAGCCCTGATCGGACAGCAGCATGCCGACGCGGCCTTCGCCCTTGCGGTCGAGCAACAGCAGCGGCCGGTTGTCGGCGCCCTTCATCACCACTGCGCCTTCGGGATTCTGCACGCCGATGGTGCGGAACCAGCGGCTCCAGTGCGGCGGCTCGCTAGCAGAGCCATCCAGCCCACGCGTCACCGGATGGCGCTGGCCGAGTTCGGTGAGGCGCGGATAGAAGGCCTTGTCGACCACCTCGCCGGTCGGCATCGCCGGCAGGGCGGATATCAGCGGCGTGCGCGCGATCGAGCTTTCGCCGGCATATTCGGGGCCGGCCGCGATCAGCAGCGCGCCGCCCTTTTCGACATATTCGGAGATGTAGTCGTAATAGAGGATCGGCAGCACGTCGCGGTGCTGGTAGCGGTCGAAAATGATGAGGTCGAAATCCTTGATCTTCTCGACGAACAGTTCGCGGGTCGGGAAGGCGATCAGCGACAATTCGTTGATCGGCGTGCCGTCCTGCTTTTCCGGCGGCCGCAGGATGGTGAAATGGACGAGATCGACCGAGGCGTCTGATTTCAGCAGGTTGCGCCAGGTGCGTTCGCCGGCATGCGGCTCGCCGGAGACGAGCAGCACGCGCAGATTCTCGCGAATGCCGTCTATGAGCGCGATGGCGCGGTTGTTGGTGTCGGTCAGTTCGCCCGGTTCGCGGTCGATGGCGAGTTCGACGATGTTGCGCCCGGCGCCCGGAATGGTCACCTGCAGCGGCATCGCCTGGCCAACGGTGGCGTGCTCGACGGCGACCTGTTCGCCATTGACCGAGACGCGCACATCGACCGGGCCGGTCTCGTTTTCGGTCGAGATGACGCGATAGGTCATGTCGAGCGGCTTGCCGACAAGGCCGAAGCGCGGCGCGTTCTCGAAGCGGATGCGGCGGTCCTTTTCGTGGTCGTTGCCGGTGATCAGGGCATGCAGCGGGGCGTTGAAATCGGGCGCGGCCGGGGGGGCGTCATGGACCTCGCCATCGGTGATCATGATGGCGCCGCCGATGCGTGACGGCGGCACGTCGCGGAAGGCGCCTTCAAGCGCACCGAACAGCCGTGTCTCGGTGCGCTCCTCGGCGGCCTCGGATTTGCCGGCCTCGACGAGGCGCACGTCGAACTGCTTGAAGCGGCCAAGTCGCTGCTGCAGCCCGGCCAGCGCCTCGTCGGTCTGCTTAGTGCGGTCGCCAATGTCCTGGCTCTGGCTGCGGTCGACGACGAGGGCGACAACGCTTTTCAGCGGCTCGCGCTCCTCGTTGAGGAACACCGGGTTGAACAAAGCGGCGGCGAGCGCCAGAAGGGCGATGAAGCGGAAGACCGAGCCGCGCTGGCGAAACCACAGGCCGACAAGCGCCAGCAGCGCCAGCGGCACTAGCGCCAAGGCCAGCAGGGGCCAGGAGATCAGCGGTTCGAAGGAGATCGACCAGTTCATTCCTTACCCTCCCCTTTGTGGGGAGGGTTTATCCGAGACCGGAGGGCACCAAACAAACTCATCTTACTGCCCCAGCCGTTCGAGCAGGATGGGCACGTGCACCTGGTCGGATTTGTAGTTGCCGGTCAGCATGTACATCATGATGTTGACGCCGGCACGCAGCGCGTAAATGCGCTGCATCGGGTCTGCCGGTACGGTCGGCAGCAGCGGATCGCCATTCTCGTCGACCGCCCAGGCGCCGGCGAAATCATTGGCGGTGATCATGATCGGCGAGACGCCGTCGCCGGTGCGCACCGGCCGGTTCTCGGCATTGCTGGCGTCGAGCGACGCCTCGACCCACAGTGGGCTGCCGGCGAAGCGGCCGGGGAATTCGGGCAGGATGAAGAAGGATTTGGTCAGCACGTGGTCGGACGGCACCGGCTCCAGCGGCGGCACGTTGAGGTTGCCCAGGATGTCGCGTAGCCGCTCCGTCGCCGGACTGGTCGAATCGGCGCCGATGCCGTTGGCGAACTGGTCGCGGGTGTCGAACAGCACCGTGCCGCCCTGCTGCATATAGGCGTCGATGCGGGCGATGGCGGCCTGGCTCGGCATTGGGGCGGCCGGATCGATCGGCCAATAGATCAAGGGATAGAACGACAGCTCGTCCCTTGAGATGTCGACGCCGGCCGGCGCGCCCGGTTCTAGTGCCGTCTTTTCGACCAGGAAGCGGGTCAGGCCCTCGAGCCCGGCGCGGCTGATCGAATCGTCGCCCGGCACGCCCGTCAGCACATAGGCGATGCGGGTCTTCGAAATCGCCTCGATGGCAACCTCATCACCTGACTTGGCGTCGTCGGCGCGGGCAAGGTCGGCATGACCGAACAGGCTACCCAGCGCAATAAGGACCGCGGCGGTGGTTGCCACGGCACCGGCGCGACGCGGCCGGCGTGAAAACAGGCCGCCCATCCAGAACACCGCCAGCGTATCAAGCAGCATCAGCACCAGGGTGGCCGCGACCAGCGCGCCTTTCAAATTGCGCGATTCGTCAAAGGCATACTGGATCGAGGTGATGGGAACAGTGATTTGCGGGCGCGCCAGCGGAGCCAGCGTGCTGTCGGCTTCAAGCAAATTATGGGCAAATACACCTGTCTCGGAACCATAGAGACCGGGCGGGTTTTCAAAAGTCACCGGCAGCGCGCCGGCGCCCGGTACAAGCGGCCGCGCGTCCGGCGTCGGCGGCACCAGCGAGCCGTCGGCTGCAATCATGCGATAGGGCGCCAGCGACGCCGCGGCGGCTTCGGCATTGGCGATGGCCGCGCCCTGGTTGCGCGACAACTGCACGATGCGGCGCAGCATCTCGACGAAGCTGCCAGAGATCGGCAGGTTCGACCAGGTTGCCTCGGGGGTGACGTGGAACAGCACCAGCGTGCCCTTGCCTTTCTTCAGTCCGGTGACCAGCGGCGTGCCGTCGGCAAGGGCCGCCCAGGTGCGCTCGACGATATCGGGTGTCGGCTCGGCCAGCACCTGCCTGCTGACGGTGACCTCGGTCGGGGGCGCCAGATCGGCGAACGGGCCGGCCTTAGGGAATTCGGTGACAGGCTGCGGCGACGTCCATGACAGCGCGCCGCCGAGCGAACGCTCGCCGGTGCGAAGGCGGACCGGCAGCAGATCGTCGTCATCGCCCGCAGTAGCCAGCCGCGAACCGGCGAAACGCACCAGCGTGCCGCCATTGTCGACCCAATCGACAAGCCTCTGCCGGACCTGTCCGGGAATGGTGCCGATATCGGCCATGACGATCATCGCGGGCTTCTGGTCGAGGATCTGCGGGATGGCGTCGGCAAGATCGGCGCTGGAGGGTTCGACCAGATCGGCGAATGGCTGCAGCGCCCGCCTGATGTAGTAGAGCGGCGACAAAAGCGGCTGTGCCTGGTCGGCCTCGGCCTGCGACAATAGACCGACGCGCCGCCGCTTGGAGCTTTCGTCGAGCACGCGGACCGCACCGGCCTGCCGCTCGCCGTCGAGCGCGATGGAAGCGAAGTCGTTGCGCAGCTCGAACGGCACCGCCATGGTGCCGGTGGCGGTGGTTTCGCCAGGCGAAAAGGTCAGCGTAGCATCGGCGATGCGGCGGCCCTTGTCATCGAAGGCGCCGGCGGTGACCTGAGCCGGGGCAGGGTCGCCCGGCGCGCGGATGGCGGTCAGTGCAAAGCCGTCGACCTGGTTGTCGGCGGCGGTCAGACCGGTCAGCGACAGCCTGTCGGCGGTTGCCCAGACGACACGGGCGGCATTTTTCGACAAAAGTGTGTTGAAGGCGGCTTCATCGCCTTTTGCGGCCAGGCCGTCGGCAAGCACGGCGACACTGGCCCCGGGCAAGGTCTCCAGCACGCCGGCGACGCGGGCATAGACGGCGGGCCGGTCGGTCGGGATCGGCCGCGGCTTGGCGGCGCGCAGCCGGTCAAGGGCGGTGGCGGCATCGAACGGGCCGATCTCGGCATTGGCCTTTTCGGCGGTGAAGGCGATGACGACCGGCACGCCGTTGGAGCCGGCGTCGTTGATCAGCCGCTCGGCGGTGGCGGCGCGTTTGCCCCAGTCGGCGGCACTTGCCCAGTCATTGTCGATGACCAGGGCAAGCGCTGCACCCTCGGCCGGCAGCTTTTCGCGCGGATTGAAGACCGGGTCGGCCAATGCGGCGACGATGAGGGCCGCCATCAAGAGCCTGAGCAGCGTCAGCCACCACGGACTCTGCTGCGGCGTCTCCTCGCGCTTCAGCACGCGGGCCAGGATCTTCAGCGGCGGGAAGATTTCGGTCTGCGGCTTGGGCGGCGTCAGCCTGAGCAGCCACCAGATCACCGGCAGTGCCAGGAGGCCCCACAGCACCATGGGGGCGCCAAAGGAAAGCGGCAGCCAACTCATGCGACAGCCTTTCCTGGCCGATCGCCACCGGCGATCGTGCCGGCACGACCGTCAGCGGTCGGCCTGACCGAGGGGCCATCAGTGGTCATCGCCATGTGCAGCCGCACCAGCGCGTCGGAAGCCAGCCGATCGGTGTGGTTGACGGTAAAGCTCCAGCCAAGCCGTTTGCACCAGGCTGCCAGTTCGTGGCGTCGGGCGGCGTAGAGCAGGCGATACTCATCCCCCAGCATTTCGGCGCGGCCGGCGGTCAGCTTGTCGCCGGTCTCAGGATCGGTGAACTCGGTTCGGCCAGCATAGGGGAAGGTCTCCTCGGCCGGGTCGGCGACCTCGATCAGGTGGGCACGTACGCCGTGGCGGGCCAGCACGTCGAGCCAGGCCATCGTCTCTTCGACGGGATCGAGGAAATCGCTGACGATGACGATGTCGCAGAAGCGCCTGATATCGGACAAATCGGGTTTTGCCGGCAAATCGCCGGCATGCATCAACTGGGCGGCGATGCGTTCGGCGCCGTTGCGGGCGGTGAACGGATCGGTGAGGCCCGGCCAGGCGATGCGCTCGCCGCTGCGCGACAACAGCTCGGCCATGGCCAGCGCCAGCACCAGCGCGCGCGATTGCTTGGAAACGCTGGCGCCGGTCGATTTGTAGAGCATCGACGGCGAGGGGTCGGCCCACAGCCAAACGGTATGGGCGGCTTCCCATTCGCGGTCGCGCACATAGGTGTGGTCGTCGCGGGCCGAGCGGCGCCAGTCGATGCGCGAGGAATCGCCCTCGACATAGGGCCGGAACTGCCAGAAATTCTCACCGATGCCGCGTTTGCGGCGGCCATGCCAGCCGGCGATCACGGTGTTGACGATGCGCCGCGCCTCAACCAGCAGGTCTGGCACAAGCGAGGCCCGCAACCGGCCACGGGCGAGCGCGTCACGCGTCGCTGCCGGAGCCTGGACCTCGCCGATGCGCGGCATCAAATCCCTTTCACGAGTTTCGCCACCACGTCACGCACGCTGGTGCCTTCGGCGCGGGCGGCGAAGGTCAGCGCCATGCGATGCTGCAGCACCGGCTCGGCCAGCGCACGCACGTCGTCGACCGAGGGCGCCAGCCGTCCGTCGTAAAGCGCGCGCGCCCTTGTGCACAGCATCAGCGCCTGGCTGGCGCGAGGGCCGGGGCCCCACGCGACGTTCTTGTCGGTTTCGGCGTTGCCTTGGCCGGGACGCGCCGAGCGCACCAGCGTCAGGATCGCTTCGACGACGCTTTCCGGCACCGGCATGCGGCGGATCAGCGTCTGGATTTCCTTCAGCCGCACCGGCTGCAGCACGTTCTGGGCTTTCGCGTCCTCGATGCCGGTGGTTTCCAGAAGGATGCGGCGCTCGGCCTCGATTTCTGGATAGAGGATGTCGACCTGCATCAGGAAACGGTCGAGCTGCGCCTCGGGCAGGGGATAGGTGCCTTCCTGCTCGAGCGGGTTCTGCGTTGCCAGCACATGGAAGGGCGCCGGCAGGTCGTAGCGGGCGCCGGCAATGGTGACGTGGTATTCCTGCATGGCCTGCAGCAGCGCCGACTGGGTGCGCGGCGAGGCGCGGTTGATCTCGTCGGCCATCAGAAGCTGGGCGAAGATCGGCCCGGAGATGAAGCGAAAGGCCCGCTTGCCGGTCTCGTCCTGCTCCATCACCTCGGAGCCGAGGATATCGGACGGCATCAGGTCCGGGGTGAACTGGATGCGGCGCGAATCGAGGCCGAGCACGATGCCAAGTGTTTCGACCAGCTTGGTCTTGGCGAGGCCCGGCACGCCGACCAAAAGCGCATGTCCACCGGCCAGCAGCGCCACCAGCGTACGCTCGACGACGCTTTCCTGTCCGAAGATGACCCGGCCGACCCCGTCGCGGATCCGGGAGATGTCGGCAAGCGCCTTTTCGGCCTCGGCGATCATGTCCTTTTCGCTGATCGGGCTTTCCTTGACCATCACGCTCATGCCGCATCGATCCTTGTGGTTGGAATACCATGGCTGGAACAACGGCTGCACCATACCATAAGTTGCCGCGATTCGGCCTCGCGTGGCGCCTATGTCGAAACTTAAATCACAGACTTAGGCTGACAAGCGGAACAACAGTGACTATTTCGTGACCATGACGGGACCCTTGGTACATCGTGAAGAAAGCCTGACTGGTGCCACCGAGGCGCGTGGCCTCGAGGCACTCATCTCGCGCGCCGCCCGTGCCGGCAAGGGCGCGGCACCCGTCGAACGCTGGAATCCCGACTTCTGCGGCGATCTGGACATGGAGATCAAGTCCGACGGCACCTGGTTCTATCTGGGCACGCCGATCGGGCGCATGCCGCTGGTGCAGCTTTTCTCCTCGGTGCTGCGCAAGGACGCCGATGGCAGGACCTATCTGGTGACACCGGTGGAAAAGGTCGGCATCCGCGTCGCCGATGCGCCGTTCATCGCCGTCGAAATGGACGTTTCGGGTAGCGGCGAAGCGCAGACCATCACCTTCCGCACCAATGTCGGCGATGTCGTCGAGGCCGGGCCGGAACGGCCGCTGCGCTTTGTCGACGAGAACGAGACCGGCGGATTGAAGCCCTATGTGCTGGTGCGTGGCCGTCTGGAGGCGCTGGTGGCGCGGCCGGTGATGTATGAACTGGTCGGGCATTGCGAGGAGGTCGAGATCGGCGGCGAGACGATGTTCGCGGTGCGCTCCAAGGGCGCCGTGTTCCCGATCATGCCGGCGGACCAGTTGAAGCGGCTGAGCGCGTGATGGACCAGGTGACGCCGGCGCCGTTTTCATCCGCGGATTTTCGCGCGCGTTTTGCCGTGCAGCCCGATGCGCATGCAGGCGACGATTATGGCGATCATCGCTTTAACCCCGGCCATCCGCGCCTCAATCAGGGCATGGCGCTGCGCAATGCCGCGGTGCTGATCCCGGTGGTCGATCATGAGGGCGATGCGACGGTTCTCCTGACCAAACGGGCCGAAAAGCTGCGCAGCCATTCGGGGCAGGTGGCATTTCCCGGCGGCACAATCGATCCGACCGATCCGAGCCCTGAGGCTGCGGCGCTGCGCGAGACCTTCGAGGAGATCGGGCTTGGCCGAGACCGCATCGAGATCATCGGCCGCATGCCCGACTATGTGGCCGGCAGCGGCTACCGCATCGCGCCGGTGCTGGGCATCGTGCTGCCCGGTTTCCAACTGACGCTCAACGCCGACGAGGTCGACGCCGCTTTCGAAGTGCCCCTGCGCTTCTTGATGGACCCGGCCAACCACAAGCGCGACAGCCGTATGTGGAACGATCTCGAATGGTTCTTCTACGACATGCCTTACGGCGAACGGCGCATCTGGGGCGTCACCGCCGGCATCATCCGTACCCTCTATGAAAGGCTTTATGCGTGAGTGTCTCGATCGCGGACAGGGCCGACTGGCTCGGCGACAAGCATCTGCAGCGCCTGCTGTTCGCACTGGCCGAAGGCGGTGAAGAGGCGCGAGTCGCAGGCGGCGCGGTGCGCAACACGCTGATGGGCCAGCCGGTCGCCGACATCGACATCGCCACCACCTGCCTGCCGGAGGAAACCCTCCGCCGCGCCGAAGCGGAAGGGTTCAAGGCGGTGCCAACCGGCATCGAGCATGGGACAATCACCGTGGTTGCCGGCGGAAAACCTTATGAAATCACCACCTTGCGCGCCGATATCGAGACCGACGGGCGGCGCGCGAAAGTGTCGTTCGGGCGCGACTGGAAGCTCGATGCTGAGCGGCGCGACTTCACCATCAACGCGCTCTATGCCGGGGCCGATGGCAAGGTGGTCGACCTGGTCGGCGGCATTGCCGACATCGAGGCGCGCCGGCTGCGATTCATCGGCGACCCGGAAGCGCGCATTCGCGAAGACTACCTGCGCATCCTGCGCTTCTTCCGCTTCTTCGCCTGGTACGGCGACGGGCGGCCGGACGCCGAAGGGCTGAAAGCCTGTGCCCGGCTTAAGGAAGGGCTGGCCCAGCTTTCGTCCGAGCGAATCTGGTCGGAACTGAAGAAACTTTTGTCGGCGCCCGATCCGTCACGGGCGCTGCTCTGGATGCGGCAGGCAGGTGTCTTGACCGCAGCGCTGCCGGAAAGCGAGAAATGGGGCATCGATGCCATCCATGGGTTGGCCAAGGCCGGGAAGGATCTGGGCTGGGCACCCGACCCGCTGCTCAGACTGGAAGCGATCGTGCCGCCCGATGCCGCGCGCATGAAGACGCTCGCCGAGCGGCTCAAACTCTCGACCGCCGAAGCGGATCGCCTGCGCCACTGGGCGCTTGCCACCGCCGTCGAGCCGAAGACGACCGAGGGCGAACTGGCGAAAAAGCTCTATCGCGGTGACCGGCAGGGGTTTGTCGACCGTCTGCGGCTGTCGCTTGCGGCAGCCAGGGTGCGCGCCGTCGAGGACAATGAGGCGCTGCTCGAAGCCGGTGGCTTTTCGCGCCTGCTTGCCTTCGCCACCGAATGGGAAAAGCCGTTGTTTCCGCTGAAAGGTGCCGATCTGACGGCGCTCGGCGCAACTCCGGGGCCGAAACTGGGCGAAATCCTCAGGAATCTTGAAGCGGAATGGGTCGAAGCCGGGTTTACCCCTGATCGCGACGCGCTCCTCAAGCGCGCCGCCGAAGCCTTGAAGGCCGGGTAGATCAGGCCGCGTCGCGGGTCTTTTCGATGCGCGAGCGGATCGCCTCGATCATCGTCTCGCGGATCACCGTCTCGCCATGCGTCTCGCGCATGTGCTCGACGGCACGGCGCATGACCTCGGCCTCCTCGTCGGCACGCGTGTGCCAGTCACAGCCGGGCACGAGCGACCCGCAGTGAAATTCCTTCATGAGATTTCTCCTTTTCCTCCGTGGAGCCCGAGGCCCCGGCACTTTTTTGGCTGACGGTCCAAATCCGAGATCGGATCCTGGGGGCCGCGAGCGGGAGAAGCATAACACAGATGGGGTGGCATTGGTTGCAGTCAACGGCGAAAAGGCGGAGCAGGCGCTGCTCCGCCCTCTTACGCTACCCCCAAACAGGACCGGATATCGTCTCATCCTGCTCTGGCGGGCAAGCCATCATTTTGCGACCTTGACGGCCTCGGCGACCTTGTTCTTGCCCTTCATATCCCATGAGACGCGGACCTTTTCACCGACCGTCAGGCCAGGATCCTTGAAGGTTTTGGGAAGCGTAAAAGACGATCCATCATCGAGGACCAGGCTCATGGCCGTCGTGTCAAAGGTCTTGATCGTTCCGGTGGTGTGCTTGACGGCGGCGAATGCCACTGAACCGGAAGCGAGAAGGGCAGCGGCGGCAGCCGAAACAATGATCTTGCGCATTGCGAAGTACTCCTGGAAAGGCGGGTATCTTTTTGACGAAGATGTCCCGCATCGTCTTGGGCCGTCCGGTCGCGTCGGGTCGCGGCTCGCTTTGTCTTGACGCAATTCCCGTCGGAAAGCCGTTTCGCACTTTCCTGGAATTGCGCGCAGGCGAGCCGCCGGCGCTTCCCGACCCGGCGCCACAAATAGACTAGTCTTTTCAACAGCCTATTAGACGAAAAAGAAATTTTTCGCCGCACCGTGTGCCACATTCCATGCCCATTTCGAGCGAATGGGACATCAATGCGGCTCACGCCGGGCTCACCATTTTGTTACGGCCAGCGGACCTCGGGTGGCAGGCTGGAAAGGATGGACGCGACATTGCCGCCGGTCTTCAGTCCGAAGATGGTGCCGCGATCGTGAAGCAGATTGAATTCGACATAGCGGCCGCGGCGGATGAGCTGTTCGTCGCGGTCGCCATCGGTCCAGTTCTCGTTGAAGTTGGCGCGCACGAGGTGGCCGTAGACGACGAGAAAAGAGCGGCCGACATCCTGGACGAAGTTGAAATCGGCATTCCAGCCGCCTTTGTCCTCGCCCGAATGCAGCCAGTCGAAGAAGATGCCGCCGGTGCCGCGCGGCTCGTTGCGGTGCGACAGATAGAAATACTCGTCGCACCAGGCCTTGTATTTCGGGTAATCGGCGACGTCGGCGTTCTTCTCGCAAGCGAATTGCATGGCGCGGTGGAAGGCGACCGTGTCGGGGTCGTCCTGCGTGCGGCGGCTGTCGAGCACCGGCGTTAGATCGGCGCCGCCGCCGAACCATTGGCGAGATGTGACCACCATGCGCGTGTTCATGTGCACGGCCGGAACGTTTGGGTTCCAGGGATGCGCGATCAGCGAAATGCCAGATGCCCAAAAGCGCGGGTCTTCCTCGGCGCCCGGCATCTGCTTCCTGAATTCGGGTGAGAACTCGCCGTGGACGGTCGAGGTGTGGACGCCGACCTTTTCGAAGACGCGGCCGTGCATCATCGACATGGTGCCGCCGCCGCCGCGCCCCTCGTCACGTTCCCATGGCGTCTTTTCGAAGCGGCCGGGCGACCACGAGGCCAGCGGCCCGCCAAGATCCTGCTCGATCTGCTCGAAGGTGGCGCAGATGCGTTCGCGCAGCGCCTCGAACCACAGCCTTGCCTTCATCTTCTTCTGTTCGATGTCGGCGGGCAGGCCTGCCGGTATTTCTGGTCGTTCCAAGTGCCGTCTCCGGTTGGGGCGGCGAGTCCCACAAATGACTCGTCTTTTGCCGGCGCGATCCCTAATCTCTTAAGGGCAAGGGTCAAGTCACTTTGGTTTTGCGCATGATCCTTTCCGAAACTCGATTCCGATTTCGGGGTCATGCGCCAGGTGCAAGGAGTTGTTTCGTGCGCACCCCGGCAAGACCGCCGCTGGATGGCCTGAAGAAAAGGCTCGACCAAAGCCGTGCCGAGCGTGTTCGTATGCCGCGCGACGGTTTCCTGCGCGAGACCTTCGTGCTGCCGCGCTCCGATGCGCGGCTCAAGGCCAAGGAATGGTTCGAGCGCTTTCCCAAGCAGGCCTACTGGACCGAGATCGAAAGCTGGTTCGAGCGGCCGGGCGACTTGATTGAGTTCACCATCAGGCGCTTGCCTGCGGCTGACTAGGATGTCCTCGAGAGAGGCGGAGCAACCAGCCTTCTTGCCCCTGTCCCCTCGCGCGCCAGCCGGTCGCCCTTGTTACGCAGCGGGCATTTGTCGATCGACATGCAGCCGCAGCCGATGCAGTCGGTCAGCCCGTCGCGCAGTTTCTTCAACTGGGCGATCTTGTGATCGAGCCCGTCGCGCCAGGCGGTCGACAAAAGGTTCCAGTCATCGCGCGTCGGCGTGCGGCCTTCTGGCAGCGATGCCAGGGCTTCACCGATCTCGGCCAGCGAAATGCCGACCTCCTGCGCCACCTTGATGATCGCCACGCGCCGCAGCACGTCACGGCCGTAGCGGCGCTGATTTCCCGCCGTGCGGTGGCTGCGGATCAGGCCGCGGGCCTCATAGAAATGCAATGCCGACACCGCCACACCGCTGCGCATGGCGACCTGGCCGACCGTCAATTCCGTTACCGGTGCCATCTCTGTTTTTCGTCCCGATTTTTCCGCTTGACCTCAAGTTAAGTTGAGCTTGTAGCGAAGAAACCCAGGATCTGCAAACGAAGGAGAAGGCGATGTGCGCCTGGGTCAAGATGACGGGAGACGGGCTTGCCGGCGAACCCCTATCCCAGTTGCCGGATGGCTTCGCCCGCCACCATGGCGACGGAAAGCGCGACATTGATGCTGCGCGCCGTGCCCTGCATGGGGATGGTCAGCCGCGCATCCGCCGCCTGATGGACAGGATCCGGCACGCCTGCGGATTCGCGACCGAACAGCAGAATGTCGCCTTCGGCGAAGGTGAAGTCGGTGTAGGCCGTCGTGGCTTTGGTCGACAGCAGCACCAGCCGGTGCGAACCAGCCTTGCGCCGTTCCTCGAAGGCGTGCCAGTCGACATGCCGGGTCAGGGCAGCCATTTCGAGGTAGTCCATGCCGGCTCGTTTGAGCGCTTTGTCGGAGAGCGGAAATCCGGCCGGTTCGATGATGTCGACGCCAAGTCCGAGGCAAGCGGCGAAGCGCAGGATTGTCCCGGTGTTGCCGGCGATATCCGGCTGGTAGAGCGCGATGCGGAGACGACAGTTCATTTCCGCGTCTTTCTAATAAGTGGCAAATCGGCCACAGCGGGCTCGCGGTTTTGGAAATTGCTGGACCTGCGGGTGGCCATTTTCTGCGAAGTCGGGTATGTCAGCTCCATTGTCAACCCGAACCGATGGAGGGGTAATTCATGATGACCATGCACATCCAGCGCCCCTCTCGTGGGCTTACCTGCCTGCCGGCGGTTTCGGTACGACGATTCTCCTGACTCTCTAAGACTTGATCGCACCGATTCCCGCCGAAACGATTTTTCGGCTCTCGAAGGAATCCTGCGATGTTTTTCAAAAAGTCAAAAGGGCTAAACGCCCCAACTGAAGCTGTCCGGACCGATGCTTATCGTGCCCCGACCGATGCTTATCGTGTCCAGACCGACGCAATGCGTGCCTCCGGCCGAATGCCGGCGGACGATGTTGCTTCGCCTTTTTATCTCTATTTTCACACGGAGGACGGATCGATGTTCGATCCCTACAGAATACCCGGCTCAAGGAGCCTGCATATCCACCGACTGCCGACCTGGGCGCTGCTGATCGGCGACACCTATTCGTCTGCGGTTCACGCCGAGGTTCGCCGCCGGCCGCATCGCGGCATGCTGCCGGATGTCGATTTTTCGCGCGCGGTTCCCGATCCGAGCCGCCCGTCGCTGGTGCGCCGGATCATCCGGCTGGTCAGGCCGGGCGCGAAAAACCGGGCTGGCGGCACCGTGTCGTCAGGATCGACTGGCGCAGCTGTCGGCGAAAAGCCCGCGAGCCCCTATATTGCACGAGGCATGGCCGACGGTCCGGGTGATTCCAGACCGTCGGCCCTTGATGCCATGGGTACCGGGGATTTCGTACGCTCACGTGCCGCGTAAGCGGCAAACACATTTCACAGGCATAACCTATGTTGTTGTTTAGCTGGTTTGAAAAAAGGCTCGATCCGTTCCCCGCAGCGGAACCGGTCGAGCCGCCCAAGACGCTGGTTGCCTTCTGCCTGCATTATACGCGCGGCGCATGGCCTTATATCCTTTTCGACGCGGTGCTGGTGACGGCCATCGCGATCGCGGAAGTGTGGATGTTCGGCTTCCTCGGCCGCATCGTCGACTGGCTGTCGGGGCAGAATCGCGAAACCTTCCTGCAGACGGAAGCCTGGAAGCTCGCCGGCATGGCCTTCATCGTGCTGTTCGCGCTGCCGGGCACGGTATGGCTGCATTCGTTTCTCAACCAGCAGACGCTGATGGGCAATTATCCCATGCGCATCCGCTGGCAGGTGCACCGCTATCTGCTCAAGCAGTCGATGAGTTTCTACCAGGACGAGTTCGCCGGCCGCATCGCGACAAAGCTGATGCAGACGGCTCTCGCCGTGCGCGAATGCGTCATCAAGGTGATCGACGTCCTGAACTACGTTATCGTCTATTTCCTCGGCATGCTGCTCATCGTCGGCTCGGCCGACTGGCGGCTGGCCGCGCCGCTCGGCGTCTGGCTGGTCGGCTATATCCTTTTGCTGCGGTTTTTCATTCCCCGGCTGGGCAAGGTTGGCGAGGAACAGGCCAATGCGCGCTCGATCATGACGGGCCGTGTCGTCGACAGCTACTCCAACATCCAGACGGTCAAGCTGTTCAGCCATGCACGCCGCGAAGCGTCATTCGCCAAAGACGGCATGTCCGGCTTTCTCGAAACGGTCTACCGGTCGATGCGGCTGGTGACAGTGCTTTTTGGCTCGCTTTACATCCTAAATGCATTGCTCTTGTTCTCTGTCACCGCGATGGCGTTGTGGCTGTGGCTGGGGCAAGCAGTGACGATCGGCGCGGTCGCCGTGGTCATCGGCCTTGTGCTCAGGATGTGGGGGATGTCGCAATGGATCATGTGGGAAATGTCGGGCCTGTTCGAGAACATCGGCACGGTGCAGGACGGCATCGCCTCAATCTCGCTGCCGCGCCTTGTCGAGGACAGGCCGGACGCGAAGGAGATCAGCGTTTCCAGGGGTGAGATCCGCTTTGAGGACATTCGCTTCCACTACGGCAAGCAGAAGGGTGTGATTGAAGGCCTGTCGCTGGCGGTGAAACCGGGCGAGAAGGTCGGCATCGTCGGCCGTTCCGGCGCCGGCAAGTCGACGCTGGTCAACCTGTTGCTGCGCTTCTACGACCTCGAAGCCGGGCAGATATTGATCGACGGCCAGGAGATCGCCGGTGTGAAGCAGGATTCGCTGCGTGCGCAGATCGGCATGGTCACGCAGGACACCTCGCTGCTGCATCGTTCGGTGCGCGAGAACATCCTTTATGGCCGGCCCGATGCCACCGACGAGATGCTTGTCGAGGCGGCGCGCCGCGCCGAGGCGCTGGATTTCATCGGCGGGCTTTCGGATGCCAGCGGCCGCAAGGGCTTCGATGCCCATGTCGGTGACCGCGGCGTCAAATTGTCCGGCGGCCAGCGGCAACGCGTCGCCATTGCTCGCGTTATGTTGAAGGACGCACCTATACTTATCCTTGACGAAGCGACTTCGGCGCTTGATTCCGAAGCCGAGGCGGCGATCCAAGAGAATCTCTACAAGCTCATGCAAGGCAAAACCGTCATCGCCATAGCGCACCGGCTGTCGACCATCGCGGCGATGGACAGGCTGGTGGTGATGGACAACGGTCGTGTCATCGAGGAAGGTTCGCACGAGGAACTCGTCGCCAAGGGCGGGCTCTACGCGCAGCTCTGGCAGCGTCAATCGGGCGGATTCCTGCTTGAGGACGGTCCCGCCGACGCCGCAAATGACGCACTTGCAAAGGGGCAAGCCGCAGAATGATGGCCGCCGCATGATGACAGCCGTCTATCGCTGGTTCGAGAACTGGGTCTATCCGTTCAGGGAGCCAGCGAATCTTCGGCCACCGACCAGCGTCGGCGGCTTTCTCTGGCACTATGTCGGCCAGGCGAAGTTCGCCTTCTTCGCCATGCTGGTCATCGGCGGCATCGCGCCGCTGGTCGAGGCCGGCCTGTTCTACTTCGTCGGGCGGCTGGTCGATATTCTCGACCAGCTTCCCGCCGAGCGCAGTTGGCACGCCTTGTGGAACGCCGCAGGCCCTGAACTGGTGTTCATGATGGCGGTGGTGCTGGTCATCCGCACCATCGTCGTCGGCCTGTCGGCGCTGGTCGACGAACAGACGATCACGCCCGGCTTCTACAATCTGGTGCGCTGGCAAGCGCATCGGCATGTGTCGCGACAGTCCTACGCCTTCTTCCAGAACGATTTTGCCGGCCGTATCGCCACCAAGGTCTGGCAGGCGGGCCAAGCGACCGGCGACCTGATGGAAAGCTTCATCGAGGTCGTCTGGTTCATGATCGTCTACACGGTGACGACGCTGGCGCTGGTCGCCGGCCTCGATCTCAGGCTGGCGGTGCTGGTGGTGATCTGGATTTCCGCTTTCGGCTGGCTGGCCAAGCTCTATCTGCCGGCAATCCGCAAGCATGCCGAGGAGACCGCCGAGGCCGGCTCGATGATCACCGGCCGCATCGTCGATTCCTATTCCAACGTGCAGACGCTGAAACTGTTCTCGGCCGACGGCGACGACCGCTACATCAAGAACGGCTTCGACATCTATCTCGACGCGCTGCGCCCGTTCACCCGTCGGCTGACCGGCGTGCGCATGGCCCTGACGACGCTGTCGGGCATCATGATCACCGCGATCGGCTGTTTTGCCGTGTATCTCTGGGTCGAAGGCTCGATCACCGTCGGCGCTGTCGCCTTCACGCTGTCGCTGGTGCTGCGGCTCAATATGCTGCTCGGCCGGCTGATGATGCAGCTCAACAGCATATTGCGGAACCTCGGCGTGCTGGAAAACTCCAAGGCGCTGATCTCGCAGCCGCTTGGCCTGGTCGATGCGCCCGACGCCAAGGAACTGGTCGTGGCCGGCGGACGCATCGCGGTGAAGAACGTCGAGTTCCATTACGGCAAAGGATTCGGTGTGCTCAACGGCATCGACCTCGTCGTGCGGCCGGGCGAGAAGGTCGGGCTGGTCGGGCCGTCGGGTGCTGGCAAGACGACGCTCGCCAATCTGATCCTGCGGCTCTACGATCTGGAAGGCGGGTCGATCACCATCGATGGCCAGGACGTTTCTGAGGTGACGCAGAATTCGCTGCGCGCCAATATCGGCGTCGTCAGCCAGGATACGGCCCTGTTCCACCGTTCGCTGCGCGACAACATCAAGCTCGGCATGCCTGACGCGACCAACGCCGAGGTGATCGCGGCGGCGAAAAAGGCCGAGGCGCACGAGTTCATCCTTGGCTTGCGCGACAACAGGGACCGCGCCGGCTACGAGGCCTTTGTCGGCGAGCGCGGTGTCAAGCTGTCAGGCGGCCAGCGCCAGCGCGTGGCGATCGCCCGCGTCTTCCTCAAGGACGCGCCGATCCTGATTCTCGATGAAGCGACCTCGGCGCTCGATTCCGACATCGAGGCGGCGATCCAGGAGAATTTGACAAGGCTGATGGAAAACAAGACGGTCATCGCCATTGCCCACCGGCTGTCGACGATCGCAGCACTCGACCGGCTGGTGGTGCTCGACGGCGGCCGCATCGTCGAGCAAGGCACGCATGACCAGCTGGTGGCGCTCGACGGGCTCTATGCGCGGCTGTGGAAGCGGCAGTCCGGCGGTTTTCTCTATCACGAGGACAGCGTGCTCGAAGAGACGCGGCCTGCGGAGTAGGGCATGGTTGCATCGGCAGAGGTAATTCCAGAGATCGGCCCCGGAGTGAGCTATGTGCTCAAGCGGCTCCGGCCAACCACGCCGGCCTTCGACGCGCTGAAGCAGGAAAGCCGGTTTGGGGGCTACTGGATGCTGGTGCGCCTGGCGGATGGCTGGGCTAGCGGCCGCAACAAGTTCTTGAAGCGCGGCGAGGCACTCTACGGAGCCTGGAATGGCCGGGAACTCGCCGGCGTGTGCGGGCTGAACATCGATCCCTATTTCGAGGCCAGGGGCCACGGCCGGGTCCGGCACCTGTTCGTCAGTGCGCGCCACCGTCGCAACGGTCTTGGCCGGATGCTGGTCGAGACCGTTATCGACAGGGCACGTCACCATTTCGCCGTGCTGAACACCCGCGCGCCGCAAGAAGCCTTCGGTTTCTACGAACGGCTTGGCTTTCAGCGCGTGGAAGGCGAAGAATTCGTCACACACCGCATGGTCTTCGGGAAAGGAAGCTGAAATGTCCTTGCGTCCGCCATCTCATCTAGCCGGCGCCTCGTCCGCGGAAGCCGCCTTCGACGCGCTCGGCCATGAAATATTGGCGGAAAAGGCGGCAGCACTTGGCCGCGCCGGCCAGCGGGTAGAGGAAACGTTGGCCAGGCTGCGCGACAATGCCGACGAGCAACTGCGCCCCCGGCTGCTCAAGGATGCCGCCGAGGCGGTGCATGGCTATTTCATCCAGCGCGAGCTGTGCGGCTTGCGCAAGCACGATACCGTCATTCGTGAATACAACATCCCGAAAGCGGTGCTGGCCAGGCTCGGCGCGAAATAACTCTCTTTTGTTGGACCATGATCTTATTCCGAAAACCGGTTCCCACTTTTCGGGATCATGGTCTACTCAAGCCATTCGGTGATGAAGCTGCCATTCTCGTGGATGTCGGTCGTCTCCAGCGGGCCTGGGCCGAGATTGGTGAATTTGTGCGGCGTATTGGGCGGCACGATCAGGATCTGGCCGGCGGATGCCTCGATCTCCTGGTCGCCGACGGTGAACAGGCCGGTGCCCTGGCGAATGATGAAGATCTCAGCGTAGGGATGTGTATGCAGGCGGGGCCGCCTCCGACGCCAGGCAGATAGTTGAAGATCAGGCAGGAGAGCCGTAGGCGCCACATTGCAATTCGCCCTTCCAATGGTCGGAGCGAACAGACCAGGTGTCGCGGTCTATGATTTGTGCCCTGGCTATCTAGCCCTTCGCGGGTATCCAGGGATTGAAAAGCTTCACCCCGGTGCCCTCAAAATCCTTGGTATTGCGTGTCACGACTGTCAAATTATTGACAAGCGCGCTGGCGGCAATGAGAGCATCGCGTTCCGGCTTAGGGTCAGGAACGTGGAGGTTTGCGCAACGCACGACAACGGCCGTGTCTATGCTCAGTATCCGGTCGTCGAACTGTGGAATTAGTATTTGATCCAACCACTCACGGTACATGGCGGCCTGGCGGGTGTCCTTCCTCGACAACAACAGTGTTCCGATTTCGAGTTCCAGGATCGAAATCACCGACATGAAAAAGCTGGCGACGTCGTGGGTCTCAGACCAGGCTAAAACGTTGCGATCGGCCTTGTCCCGACGACGCAGATTCGAAACGACATTGGTGTCGAGAATAAACATCAGTCGAGATCGGGAATCTTGAAAAACGGTCCTTCCAGGCGAGGTGGTTCCCAGTCGAAGTCTGCTTCGGGGCGATCGTCGGCAATCGCGTCCGCGAGGCTTCTCGGCTTCTTCTCCAACCGCTCGTATTCCTCCATCGAAATCAGCACATGGGAAGGCTTGCCGCGATCGGTGATGATAACCGGTCCGTTCCTGGCAGCCCGCTTCGCAAGCGCCGTGTCCTGGTTGAATTCACGGCTCGACATGATGGTGATCGTCTTCGTTGAGATGTTCATTTCAGCACCTCCGTCGAGTAGATGTAGACATATTGCTACATTTAGCCAAGCACGTCAAATTCATCGCTGTGCGGAACGCCCGCGACAATCTGCCCTTGTGCCTTCACCCGTCTGGACAAAAACGGGCTTCACGCATAAACCGAAGTCCAAATGCCGGAGGAATTCGCAAGCCTGTTCGCCATGCGCTGTCGGGTTGGCGTAATTGAGCGGGGAACAAGGCTCAGCCACCGGCACGGAAGAGGCGAAAGGATCAGGCACCCGTGAGCGCAACCGACACCCAGGATCCCAACCGTCGTGATTTTCTCTACGTCGCCACCGGCATGGCCGCAGTGGTTGGCGCGGGTGCCTTCGCGTGGCCGTTCATCGACCAGATGCGCCCCGATGCCTCGACGCTGGCGCTCGCTTCCGTCGAAGTCGACGTCGCCTCGCTGACGCCGGGCATGTCGCTGATCGTCAAGTGGCGCGGCAAGCCGGTCGTGGTGCGCAACCGCACCGAACAGGAGATGAAGGACGGCGAGGCAGTCAATCTCGCCGATCTCAAGGATCCGATCGCCCGCAATGCCAATCTGCCGTCCGATGCGCCGGCGACCGACGCCAATCGCACCACGCCCGGCAAGGAGGCCTGGATGGTGATGGTTCAGGTCTGCACGCATCTCGGCTGCATTCCGCTTGGCCAGGAAGGCGATTTCGGCGGCTGGTTCTGCCCGTGCCACGGTTCGCAATACGATACGGCCGGCCGCATCCGCAAAGGCCCGGCGCCTGAGAACATGGCGGTTCCGGTATTCAAGTTCATTTCCGATACCAAGATCCTTATCGGTTGAGGCAGGGGATATTTCGATGAGCGAGGGACACTCGACCTATACGCCCAAAACCGGTCTCGGACGCTGGTTCGACGCCCGCATGCCGCTGCCGCGGCTGGTCTATGACAGCTTCGTTGCCTATCCGGTGCCGCGCAACCTCAACTATGCGTGGACCTTTGGCGGCATCCTTTCGATCATGCTGGTGGCGCAGATCCTGACCGGCATCGTGCTGGCCATGCATTACACGGCTGACACCAATCTGGCCTTCGGCTCGGTCGAGAAGATCATGCGCGACGTGAATTCCGGCTGGCTGCTGCGCTACATGCATTCGAACGGCGCCTCGTTCTTCTTCGTCGCCGTCTACATCCACATCTTCCGTGGCCTCTATTACGGCTCCTACAAGGCGCCGCGCGAACTGCTCTGGATCCTCGGCTGCATCATCTATCTCCTGATGATGGCGACCGGTTTCATGGGCTACGTGCTGCCATGGGGCCAGATGAGCTTCTGGGGCGCCACCGTCATCACCGGCTTCTTCAGCGCCATTCCGCTGGTCGGCGACTGGATTCAGCAGCTGCTGCTCGGCGGCTTTGCCGTCGACAACCCGACGCTGAACCGTTTCTTTGCGCTGCACTATCTGTTGCCGTTCATGATTGCCGGCGTCGTCGTTTTGCACATCTGGGCGCTGCATGTCGTGGGCCAGTCGAACCCGACGGGTATCGAGGTCAAGTCGAAGACCGACACTGTCGCCTTCACCCCCTACGCGACCATCAAGGACGCGTTCGGCATGATCGTGTTCCTGTTCTTCTTCGCTTATTTCGTCTTCTACCTGCCGAACTATCTCGGCCATCCCGACAACTACATCGTCGCCAACCCGCTGAAGACGCCGGCCCACATCGTGCCCGAATGGTACTTCCTGCCGTTCTACGCGATCCTGCGCGCCATCACCTTCAATGTCGGGCCGATCAACTCCAAGCTCGGCGGCGTGCTGTGCATGTTCGGCGCCATCGTCATGTTGTTCCTGGTGCCGTGGCTCGACACTTCGAAGGTACGCTCGGCCGTTTACCGGCCCTGGTACAAGCTGTTCTTCTGGCTGTTCGTGGCCGATGCCATCCTGCTTGGCTGGCTGGGCTCGCAGCCGGCCGAAGGCAGCTATGTGTTCATGGCGCAGATGGCGACATTGTTCTACTTCGCCTTCTTCCTGATCGCGCTGCCGGTGCTCGGACTGATCGAGACGCCGCGACGGCTGCCGAACTCGATCACCGAGGCGGTCCTCGAGAAGAACAAGGGCGGCAGCGGACATCCGGCGGGCGCTACGGCGGCGCCGGAAACCAAAGGCTGAGCGGGTAGAGAATCTAAGGGGATTTGGCATGAAAAAGATTCTCACCTCGCTGGCGCTGATCGGCCTCGTGGCCGTCGCCGCTGGGGCCGCGGGCACTCGGGCGATCGCCGCCGAAGAGGCACACAATGTGGCCAATCCGACGCATTTCCCGATCGACGAGCCAAAGGAAATGGACTGGAGTTTCACCGGCCCGTTCGGCACTTACGACAAGGCGCAGCTGCAGCGCGGCCTCAAGGTCTACAAGGAAGTCTGCTCGGCCTGCCATTCGATGAACCTGGTGGCGTTCCGAACGTTGTCGGACCTCGGCTATTCCGATGCGCAGATCAAGACGCTGTCGGCCGAGTACACGATCCATGACGGTCCCAACGATGCCGGCGACATGTTCGACCGTCCAGGCAAGCCGTCCGACCACTTCCCGCCGCCGTTCGCCAACGACGAAGCGGCCGCCGCTTCCAATGGCGGCGCTGCCCCGCCCGACATGTCGCTGCTGGCCAAGGCTCGCGGCGTCGAGCGCGGCTTTCCGCAATTCGTCTTCGACATCTTCACACAATACGATGCCGGCGGTCCCGACTATATCCACTCGCTGCTGACCGGCTACGACCAGACGCCGCCGGCCGGCATGGTGATCCCGGAAGGCACCCACTACAATCCGTACTTCATGTCCGGCGTGTCGCTGAAAATGCCCAAGCCGCTCTCCGACGGCCAGGTGACCTATGATGACGGTGCGCCGCAGACCGTCGACCAGTATTCCCGCGACGTCTCCGCCTTCCTGGCGTGGGCGGCCGAGCCGCATATGGAAGACCGCAAGAAGACCGGTTTTCGCGTTCTGGTGTTCCTGCTTTTGTTCGGCGCGCTGGTCTATCTCACCAAGCGCAAGGTGTGGGAAGGCGTGGCCCACTAGACCACACAATCAAGTGATCGCGAAGGGCGCCGAGAGGCGCCCTTTTGCATTTCCGGAGGCTGGTCATGTCACATGGCCGTCATCGCATCCGGCGATCCTGTGCTGCTCTCATCAAAGGATCGCATTCATGAAAAGATACGCATCGCTCGCGGCAGGCCTGTTGCTGCTCATCCTCGGCTCGGCCGCGCAAGCGGAAGACGCCCAGCCCTTCGTCACCAACAAGGACGTCGACCTGACGATGATCCTGCCGCCGCCGCCGGCAAACGATTCGGCGCAGACCAAGGCCGAACTCGGCGAGGTGCTGACGCTGCAGGTGACGCGCACCCCGGAGATGGTCGCCAGCGCGGTGGCCGATGCCGAGGAGAATGTCTGGCGCTTTGCCGACGTCATGGGGCCGAAATTCAACAAGGAAACGCTGCCGAAATTCAGCGCTTTCTTCGATCGCGTGGTGGTTACCGAAGGGGCTGTCGTCGACCCGGCCAAGGATGTCTGGAAGCGCCCGCGCCCGCATCAGCTCAGCGATCTCGTCAAGCCGGCGGTCAAGCTGTCGAGCTCCGGTTCCTGGCCGTCTGGCCATGCCACCGTAGGCACGATGATGGGCATCATCCTGTCCGACATGGTCCCGGAAAAGCGCGCCGAGATCATGGCGCGTGCGGCCGAATACGCCCACAACCGCGAGGTCGGCGGCATCCACTATGCGTCCGACGTCGAGATGGGCAAGATTTCCGGCAGCGTTATTGCCGCGGTCCTGCTCAACCGGGACGACTTCAAGGCTGAATATGAAGTGGCCAGGGCCGAGCTTCGTTCCGATCTCGGCATGTAATCCTCGTCAGCCGGATTTAGACGGGAAGGGGCGCTTAAGGCGCTCCTTTTTTGTTAACGCTCGTGCTCAAGCGAAAGTTCGGCAATTAGTCCGTTGGCATGGCGGCATCAGGTTGATATTCGACGCATCGAACGGTGGCGAGAAGCTCGTCCCGCCATGGCCTTTGGAATTCGATGATGCGGCTCAGCGACTGTCACAACTTTTCCGATTTCCGGCGGATGGCACAGCAGCGGCTGCCCGGGCCGATCTTCAACTACATCGACGGCGCGGCCGACGATGAGGTCACTTATCGCCGCAACACCGAAAGCTTCGAGACCTGCGACCTTGTTCCCAACGTGCTGCGCGGAGTGAGCGAGGTCGACATGTCGGTGACGGTCATGGGCCAGAAGCTGGCGATGCCGTTCTATTGCTCGCCGACCGCCTTGCAGCGCCTGTTCCACCATCAGGGTGAGCGCGCGGTCGCCAGGGCCGCCGCCAAATACGGCACCATGTTCGGCGTCTCCTCGCTTGGCACCGTCAGCCTCGAGGAGGCGCGCGGCATCAGCAGCAGCCCACAGGTCTACCAGTTCTATTTCCACCGGGATCGCGGCCTCAACCGGGCGATGATGCAGCGCGCAAAGGCGGTTGGCGTCGAGGTGATGATGCTGACCGTCGACAGCATCACCGGGGGAAACCGCGAGCGCGACAAACGCACCGGCTTTGCCATTCCCTTCAAGCTCAATCTCGCCGGAATGGCACAGTTCGCGCTCAAGCCGGCCTGGGCGATCAACTATTTCACCCATGAGGGGTTCAAGCTGCCGCAGCTCGACGAGCATGTCGACATGGGCGGCGGCACGATGTCGATCAGCCGCTACTTCACCGAGATGCTAGACCCGTCGATGACGTGGGACGACGTGGCCGAGATGGTCAAGCTTTGGTCGGGTCCGTTCTGCCTCAAGGGCGTCATGTCGGTGGAGGATGCAAGACGCGCCGTCGACATCGGCTGCAGCGGCATCGTGCTGTCGAACCATGGCGGGCGGCAGCTGGATGGCTCGCGGGCGGCGTTCGATCAGCTTGCCGAGATCGTCGACGCCGTTGGCGACAGGATCGACGTCATCATGGATGGCGGCGTGCAGCGCGGCACCCATGTGCTGAAGGCGCTGTCGCTCGGTGCCAAGGCCGTCGGCGTCGGACGCTATTATCTGTTTCCGCTCGCGGCGGCCGGCCAGCCCGGCGTCGAACGGGCGCTTGAACAGATGCGGGTCGAGATCGAACGCGGCATGAAGCTGATGGGCTGCAGTTCGATCGAACAATTGTCGCGCAAGAACCTCCGTTTCAGGTAATCTCGACCCATGAAATCCTCCCTCGAAGACACATTGCTCGCCGCGATCCGCACCATTCCGGATTATCCCAAGCCCGGCATCCTGTTTCGCGACATCACCACGCTGCTCGGCAATGCGCGCGCCTTCCGCCGCGCCATCGACGAACTGGTGCATCCCTATGCCGGCCAGAAGATCGACAAGATCGCCGGCATCGAGGCACGCGGGTTCATCCTTGGCGGCGCCGTCGCCCATCAGCTCTCGGCCGGCTTCGTGCCGATCCGCAAGAAAGGCAAGCTGCCCTACGAGACGGTGCGCGTCGCCTATAGCCTGGAATATGGGCTGGACGAGATGGAGATGCACAAGGACGGCGTTGCTCCGGGCGAGAAGGTGATCCTTGTCGACGATCTGATCGCCACCGGCGGCACCGCGGAGGCGGCGGTCAAACTTCTGCGCCAGATCGGCGCCGACATCCTCGCTGCCTGTTTTGTCATCGACCTGCCGGACCTCGGCGGCCGCGCCAAGCTCGAAGCCCTCGGTGTGCCGGTCAGAACGCTGATAGGGTTCGAAGGACATTGAGGAGTGCTCTCCCTTCTCCTACAAGAAGGGAGAGGGAAAGTGGCGTTACTCGGCCTTCACCAGAACGGCGCTTTCGAACTCGAGCACCTTGTCGCCGGTGGAATCGAAAGCTTCCGAACGCAGCGCCAGCAGCCGCCAGCCGGGGCGTGAGGCGATTGGGCGGTGCGACAGCGCGGTGCGCGTGAAGGTGATGGTTTGCCCGGCATAGACCGGCTTCAGCCATTTCAGGTTCTTGAAGCCGGGCGAGGGACCGAATTCCGGCACTGGACCGGGACCGCTCCACGCAGCGATCTCGGCGTCCATACGGTTTTCCAGATTGAGTTTCATCCAGGTCGCGGCCGTGTGCCAGCCGGACGCGCAGAGGCCGCCGAGCACACTTTTCTTCGCGGCCTCCTCGTCGATATGGAAGATTTGCGGGTCGTACTTACGGGCGAAGGCCTTGATCGCCTCGGGCTCGAATGAGTGCGAGCCGAGCGTGACGGTGGTGCCGATACGGAAGAACTCGTCCAGTGTCATGCTTGGCTCCCCGCGGCATCGCGCGTGAGGAACATGACGGAGTTCTCGAGCTCGAAGACGCTTTCGCCACGCTGGTTGAACAGTTCGCTGCGCATGGTGACGAAGCCGAGTTGCGGCTTCGATTTCGACAGGCGCTTGGCAATAACCATCAGGGTGCCGGTCAGTTGGTCGCCGGCCAGGACCGGCTTTTTCCATTTGACCTGATCGACTCCGGGCGCGCCCTGGCAGGTCGAGTCCAGCAGGAACGCATCGCACAGCATGCGCATGAACATTGCGCAGGTGTGCCAGCCCGACGCTGCCAGCCCGCCGAGGATGCTGGCCTTGCCGGCTTCCTCGTCGAGATGCATCGGCTGCGGGTCGAATTCTCCGGCGAATTCGACGATCTCGGCGGCACTCACGAGCTTCGAGCCGAGGTCGATCGACGCGCCCTCGATGAAGTCCTCATAGGCCCATGTTTTTATCTCTGCAGTCATGGTCTGGAATCCGGCTTGTCGACCCACGATCCCCAGGATCGGGGTTTCCGGATGCAGGCCGGCGTTCATTTGGTCAAGCGATTTCTACTGCGCCAGCCTGTGGCAGCCGATCGACAGGGCCACTCAGAGCCAGCCGCGGCGGCGGAAGTACCAGAAGGGCAGGATCGCCGACAGCACCATCATGGCGATGGCGAAGGGATAGCCAAGCTCCCATTTCAACTCGGGGATGACGTCGAAATTCATGCCGTAGATCGAGGCGACCAAAGTCGGCGGCAGGAAGATGACGGCGGCGACCGAGAAGATCTTGATGATGGCGTTCTGCTCGATCGAGATCATGCCGAGCGTGGCGTCGAGCAGGAAGGAGATCTTCTGCGACAGGAAGGTGGCGTGGTCGGCCAGCGACAGCACATCGCGCGACAGCGTCTTGATGCGCGCCTTGGTGTCCTTGCTCATCTTGGTGCGGGTCGAGGCATGGGCGAAAAAGCCTGCCAGGCGCTGCAGCGAGATCAGGCTGTCGCGGATCGAGGAGGCAATGTCCTCCTTGCGGCCGATGGCTTTCAGCAACTCCTGGAAATCACGGTTGCGCTTGGAAACCTTGGTCGACCGCGCCTCGAAGATATCGCGCGAGATCGCCTCGATGTCGCGGCCGGCGCGTTCCAGAATGTCGGCGAGACGGTCGACGATCGCCTCCAGCAAGCCGATCAGGATGGTGTCGCCGCTGGTGCAGCCGGTCGCCACCTTCTCGGCGCGCTGCGGAAAGGTCTTGAAGGCCTTCGGCTCGTGGTAGCGCACCGTGATCAGCCTTGTGCCGGCGAGCACGAAGGTGACCGGCGACATCAAGGGATCGTCGACCTCGGTCTGGGCGGGCAGGGTGGCGGTCATGAAGTAGGCGCCGTCCTCGACATAGAGGCGGCTCGAAATCTCGATCTCCTCCATCTCCTCGCGCGTCGGAATGGCAACGCCGAGCCAGCTCTCGATCGTCGCTTCCTCTTCCTTTGTCGGGTTGAACAGGTCCGCCCAGACGATGGTCTCGCTGTTTGCCAGGAGATCGTCGACGACGCGCAGGCGGTCATTGTCCACGACGAAGGCCTTGATCATCGCCTGATATCCCTTGCTGGGGCCAAAGGGTGCGTTCGGATTGACGCGTCGTGTTGGATTGCACGAGACGGACACTTTCGCCGAAAGCGCCGACCGCGTGCCCCAGCCGATTAGACCCGTGATGTGACAAGGTCAAGGCAGGCCATGCCGCCCGCAAAACAGGTCAACGGCAAGTGCTGTCAACGATGCAGAGAGATAGCGGACGGCACATTGCCGCCCGCCATCTTAGGATACGTCTACCGGGAGTTTGGCAGGATCTGGTGCAGCACGATGGCCCAGACGGCGCCGAAGGCGATCGATGAGCCGAGGATGTACTGCACGAGGTCGGGGAGCGTCTTGACGAAATCCGGCGGCGCCAGCGTGGCAAACAGCGCCATCAGGATCGGCAGACCGATGACCAGCATGTTGCGCTCGGTCAGGGGTGTACCGCGCACGACGCGGAAACCGTTCATGGCGATGACGACGCAGAGGACGCCGAAAACGCCGCCGATGACAGGCCCCGGTATCGCGGCGATGACCGCCGAAAGCTTGCCGATCAGCCCGAACAGCACCAGGAAGATGCCGGCGGCGGCAAAGGCGGCGCGGCTGGCAATGCCGGTGATGGCAATGATGCCGGCATTGGACGAATAGCCGGTCACCGGGGTGCTGCACAGCAGCGCGCTGACCAGGCAGCCGAGGCCTTCACCTGTCGCGCCCTTGTCGAGCTGCTCGTCCGACAGCGGCTTGTCGATGACGGCGCCGACGGCGAACCAGGTGCCGGTGGTTTCGGCGAGAACGACGATATAGACGATCAGCATCGTCAGTGTCGCCGACAGCGAGAACGTCACGTCGAGATTGAGGAAGGCGATTCGCGGCATGGAAAACCATGTCGCGTCCGCAACGCCCGCCATGTTCAACTGGCCCATGAAGGCGGCGGCCACGCTGCCTGCCACCAGGGCGATGATCACGGACAGCAGGCGCAGCCAGGCGCCCTTCGCGCCAAGTGCCATGCCGGTCAGCATGCAGCCGACGAGGAAGGCAGCGGCGATAAAAGCGAGGACGATGTTGCCGCCGACCGTGGCGGTGCCGTGGACCGCGAACACGCTCTCCTTGAGCGCCACCGGCATCAAGGCGACGCCGACGACGATGATGATCGCACCGCCGACGATGGGCGGTACGAAGCGGTTGACGAGGCGATGGAAGATTCTTGTCGGCGAACCGAGCAGGATGACCAGTATGGCGCCCGGAATGAGCGCTCCGACCACGGCGGAGAGACCGCCAACGCCGCCGCCTGCTCCGAAGGCGATGGCCAGCACCGCGCCGATCGGGACGAAGGACGGCCCCTGGACGACCGGCAGCCGCATCAAAAGCTGCGACTGGATCAGTGTGGCAATGCCTGCGGCCACGAATGCGGACTGGATAAAGGCGCCGGCATCGCCGACGCTGAAGGCGAGCACCGATGCGATGATAAACGGCACGATGTAGACGTCCATCGCCAGTACATGCTGGAGGCCGAGCAGCGCTGCCTTGCCCCATGGCAGCGGATCGTCCGGTTGGGCAATCAATGTGATCTCTGACGCAACGCGTTCCATGTACCGTTCCCCTTCTGACCCCTCTGGAAATTCCCGCTCGATCATGGGATCAGTCGGTGCCGAAGGACAGCGGCCACAACATTTGCCAACTGTTTTTTTGTAGGCCAAGCAGACCGTTAGCCAAACCGGAGCCGCAATGACGAGAGAACCCTTCACGCTGCTCGGCACCGCCTTCCACACGCCCCAACGCGGCAGGCTGGAGGTGCTGAAGGACCATCTGTTCAGCGTCGATGCACAGGGGCGCATCGCGGAAATGCTGGCGCCGGATCATCGCGAGTACGAGGTCACGCAGAACGCTGCCCGCCTGGCGGGCACGCTTGTTGAGCTTGCCAATGGCCAATTCCTGCTGCCCGGTCTCATCGACCTGCATATCCATGCGCCGCAATGGCCGCAGATGGGCAAGGCGCTAGATGTGCCGCTCGAAGTCTGGCTGCAGAAATACACCTTTCCGCTCGAAGCCCGCTATGCGGATGTCGATTATGCCCGCGAGGTCTATGCCGATCTGGTCGATAACCTGCTGGCCAACGGAACCACCACGGCGCTCTATTTCGCCACGGTCCATGTTGACGCGAGCCTGGCGCTTGCCGAGACCTGTCTTGAGAAGGGTCAACGCGCGCTCGTCGGCAAGGTGGTGATGGACGATCCAGAGCAGTGTCCACCTTTCTACCGCGATGCCGATGCGGCAAGCGCGGTATCGGACACCAGACGGTTCATCGAGGCGGTCAAGTCGCTGGATCCGCGCGACAGGCCGCTCGTCCAGCCGGCGATCACACCGCGCTTCATCCCAAGCTGCACGGATGCGGCGCTGCAAGGACTCGGCGAGCTGGCAACCGAATTCGGCTGCCACGTGCAGACGCATTGCTCGGAGAGCGACTGGGCAAAGCAGTTCGTCGAGACGCGCTTCGGCCGCACCGATGCGGCAAGCCTTGATGGTTTCGGCCTGCTCACCCGGCATACGATCCTGGCGCATTCGAATTTCATCGATGAGCAGGATATGGACCTCATAGAGGAGAGGGGCGCGGCTGTTGCCCATTGCCCGCTGTCCAATTTCTATTTCGCCAATGCCGCATTTCCGCTGCGCGCAGCACTTGACCGGCACATGCACGTCGGGCTCGGAACCGACATTTCCGGAGGCTACAGCCCGTCACTGTTCGATGGCTGCCGACATGCATTGTCAGCGTCGAGGACGCTGCAAAGCGGTGTGCATGCCGGCCTGCCGCCGGAGCAACGCGGTGCGCCCGGCGAACCCATCACGCACCAGGAGGCGTTCTGGCTGGCGACCGCCGGCGGTGCGGAAGCACTTGATCTGCCGACGGGCAATTTTCGCGTCGGCTATGAGTTTGACGCGCTGCTGATCGACACCAGCGCCAGGGCATCGAACATCCACATCGGCATGGCCGACGATACGCTTGAGGAGATATTCCAGAAGATCGTGCTCAACGCAGCGCGGGCCAACATCGCCACGGTCTGGGTGAGTGGCCGGAGGGTAGTTGGGCAATAGCTGGTTTTCCCGGGCTAGCCGGAGAGGGCGCTGATCACGCCGCCACGGCGGCGTGACATCCGTCACATCAGGTGTTGAACTTGAACAACAGCACGTCCCCGTCCTGGACGACATATTCCTTGCCTTCGTCGCGCGCCTTGCCGGCTTCTTTGGCCGCCACTTCGCCGCCCAGTGTGACGAAGTCGTTGTAGGAGATGGTCTGGGCGCGGATGAAGCCGCGCTCGAAATCGGTGTGGATGACACCGGCGGCCTGTGGCGCCTTGTCGCCCTTATGGATGGTCCAGGCGCGCGTCTCCTTCGGCCCGGCGGTGAAATAGGTGATGAGATGCAACAGGTCGTAGCCGGCGCGGATGACCTTGTTCAGGCCGGGTTCGTCGAGGCCCAGCGACGACAGGAATTCCATTTCTTCCTCGTCGGAGAGCTGGGCGACTTCCGCCTCGATCGCCGCCGAGATCACCACGGTGCCGGCGCCTTGGGCGGTGGCCATGTTTTCCACGGCACTGGTGTGCTCGTTGCCGGTGGCGGCGTCGGCCTCGGCGACATTGCAGACATAGAGCACGGGATGCGAGGTCAGAAGGTTCAAGCCCTGCAGGATGCGCAAATCTTCGGGCGAAATACCCTTGAGCAGAATGCGGGTCGGCTTGCCGGCCTGCAGCAGTTCGAGCGCTGCCTCCATCAGCGGCAGCACGGTCGTCGCTTCCTTGTCCTTGCTGCCGGCGCGCTTGCGGAATTGCACGATGCGGCGTTCGAGGCTGTCGAGGTCGGCGAGCATCAGCTCGGTCTCGACCGTCTCGGCATCGGCGACGGGGTCGATGCGGCCCTCGACATGGGTGATGTCGTCATCCTCGAAGCAGCGCAGCACATGCACGATGGCGTCGACCTCACGGATGTTGGCGAGAAACTGGTTGCCCAGCCCTTCGCCCTTCGAGGCACCGCGCACCAGACCGGCAATGTCGACGAAGGATATGCGGGTCGGGATGATCTCCTTCGACTTGGCGATCGCGGCGATCTTCTGCAGGCGCGGATCTGGCACCGCCACCTCGCCGGTGTTCGGTTCGATGGTGCAGAATGGATAGTTGGCGGCTTGCGCCGCAGCCGTTCTGGTCAACGCGTTGAAAAGCGTCGACTTGCCGACGTTGGGCAAGCCAACGATGCCGCATTTGAAACCCATTTTTGTTCGGTCCTATCGGGAAAATAGAAATTTGATCAGGGCTATGGGCGATAGGGGTGATCAACGTCAAGCCCTTCGGTCCCCTTGATGCTCAGTCCTTGCCGCCGAACAGCTTCTTCAGCATGGCGGCCATTGGACCGCTTTCCGGCAGCTTGGCTGGCACCTGCTGCGGCCGTGCCTGGCGGACGTGACTTTGCTGCTTCTGCGCCGGCTGCTTCGGTGCCGGCTTTTCCGGTTGCGAGCCGGCCTTGCCCTGGACGGCGGGGCTGGTCTTGTTCATGAAGCCGGACTCGTCGCCCTTGGCGATCATGGCGGCGTTGTCGGCGATCGCGTCGAGCAGCGGTTCGAGCCATTCGCGGTCGGCCTTGTCGAAATCGCCGAGCACATGGTGCTGGACCATTTCCTTGACGCCGGGATGGCCGACGCCGATGCGTACGCGGCGATAGGCGTTGCCGACATGGCCGTCGATCGAGCGAATGCCGTTATGGCCGCCGGCACCGCCGCCAGTCTTTATGCGCAGCTTGCCTTCGGCAAGGTCGATCTCGTCATAGAAGACGGTGAGCGCGGAAAGCTCGAGCTTGTAGAAGCGCAGTGCTTCGCCGACCGACTGGCCGGACAGGTTCATGAAGGTCTGCGGCTTGATCAGGACGATTTTTTCGCCGCCGAGCGTGCCCTCGGAAATCAGGCCCTGGAATTTCTTCGACCAAGGCGAAAAGGAATGGCGGCGGGCGATTGCGTCCGCCGCCATGAAACCGACATTGTGGCGGTTGTCAGCGTATTTCGCGCCCGGATTGCCGAGACCTGCAAACAGCAGCATCGCCTGCTCCGGGCGTGAAAGAGTTACTTCTCTTCGGCGGCAGGAGCCGCTTCAGGTGCAGCCGCTTCAGCCGTCTCTTCCGTCTCCGGCTTCATCGCCGACGAACCGGCAATGGTCGCGATGGTGAAGTCGCGGTCGGAGATCACAGGCTTGACGCCAGCCGGCAGCTTGACCGCCGAGATGTGGATCGAGTCGCCGATGTTGGCGCCGGTGAGATCGACGGTGATGAACTCCGGGATCGCATTGGCCGGGCAGTGGAACTCGACTTCGTGACGCACGATGTTGAGCACGCCGCCGCGCTTGATGCCGGGCGACTTGTCTTCATTGATGAAGTGGACAGGCACGTCGACATTGACCTGGGTGTCCTTGCCGATGCGCAGGAAGTCGACATGGACAGGGAAATCCTTGACCGGGTCGAGCTGGAAGTCCTTCGGCAGGACCTGGATCTTCTTGCCGTCGACATCGATCGTGGCGATCGTGGTCAGAAACCCGCCGCCATGGATCTTGTAGTAGATGTCCTTGTAGGTGAGCGCGATAGCCAGGGGAGGCTGCTTGTCACCATAGATTACTGCAGGCACTTTACCGTTGCGGCGAACTGCACGGGCGGACCCCTTACCGACCTGTTCGCGTGCTTCGGCCTTGAGCTCGTAAGTGTCGTGGCTCATGGCATTTCCTTTCGGTTTGTTCTGGAGCGCTCACGGTGGGCAGAGTGCCTGGACCGTAAACGTCGAAAGCCGACATGCCCATGCATGATCTGGTCCGAAAACCGGAATCCACTTTCGGGATCATGCGGGAAGGCGGCCTTCCGCCGCGTTGCCTCCAAGGGTGTCTACGCGGGTGGCGGCTCTATAGCGGAAGGCGGCCGGAGGTGCAAGCCAAAGGCACGCCCGGCCTGGTGCAGTCCAGGCGGTCGCTATCCGCGCTTTTCGATGACGGCATAAAGCACGTTGCGGTTCTCGCCGAAGAACACCTGCGCCTCGACGGCGTTGCGGTCGACGCTGGCATTGACGATGTTCCACATATCGACCTCCGACCGCAGCAGCAACACCCAGTCCATGAATGTCTCCCGGTAGCCGGCGTCAGGCGTGCCCTCGGCGTAGTTGGCAAACAGGAACGTCCCGTTCGGCTTCAACATCTGCAGGCAGGTCTTCGTGAGTTTCACCGCGACGTTGTGGGCGAGGTAGTCATAAAGGCCGGAGGCATAGACGAAATCGAACTTGCCAAGCTTGTGACCCCGCGTGAGCACGGTCCGCACCGAGCCGTCGATGGCTTCGACCGCGGTGCCCTGGAAATCGCGCGCGATCAGCCCAACGCTCTGGGGGTCCTGATCGAGCGCTACCCAACGCTTGAGCCGGCCCTCCGCCAAGGCGACCGAACGATTGGCTTCCCGCAAATGGCCGGCCGCGATCGCCAGGACCTCGGTTTCCGGTCCGTTCTTGGTTGCGATCTGATCGACGTATCGGGTCAAGAGATCGCGCCGCTCCCGTGCGGCGACGCATGACGGTACGTTCTGGGTATGGCTGTACAGGGCCTTGCCGACCTCCGAGGCGCTGGCCACGCTCTCTGCCACATGCGGATCGCAATAAATGTAATCAAGCAACTGCGCGTCGCCGGAATAGCCCCTGGGCTTGGTGAAGGACCAGTGCGTCAGCGGATCCTCGAGAAAATACTTCAGGATCGGATGGTTCTGCGCAACCGGTATCAACGCATGCCAGACGTCGGGATGAACTTTGGAATGCAGGCCATTGAGGAAGGACAGCAAGCGACCGACGATCTCGGCCGGGTTCTTGTCCTGTTCGACCTGCTGCTGTGTCGCGTGGAGAATGAGGGCCAGCTCCGCGCGAGCGGTTTCGAACGCTTCGCCATGATGCTCGAGCTTTCCCCGAGGCAGCGTGCCGGCGAGCATCTCGGCAGTAATCAAGCTTTTGCCATCAAGAACGGTCTGCACGCCATCACTCCATAGTTAACAGTCGGTTAACTTATTGCGTAGAATGCTCCCTTTGCCAATGTCGAGCCGACGGCATTTTATCGTTATGATTAATTTCCCGCCAACCATGTTCCTCTTTAGACGGCTTTCGGCCCTAATTCCGGGTTCGAGTTAACGGAAACTTGTCTTGCGCGATTGCATTTGTTTGCCCGGCGTCGCAATCGCCGTCGCGTCCAAGGAGCCGGCCCGCGTGGGGGCAGAAGCTGGAAATGAGTTCGGGAAACAAAATCCCTTTCAAACGGGGTCTATTGTGATGAACGAACACCTGTCATCCGTATTGGTCGATGCGGTTGATGCGGAGCCGTACGAGCCGCGCTACGAACTGGGGGCCGACGAGCTTCGCACCCTTTACCGCACGGAAGCGCAGGCGACGCGAAGAGGGGAAGCCAGGCCAGGGCTTTGGATCGCGGTTGCGATCTATCTCTTGTTTTCGGCAACCGATCTGCTGCTGATCCCGGATGTGGCCGCCTATACGATCACGGCGCGCTTCACGGTCGGATTGAGCGCGCTTTTGATCCTGGAAGCGCAGCTTCGCCATGGCGTCGGGACGGAATGGCTCGACGTGACCTGCGCCGGGGCCATTATCTTTGGCTATGTTGGTTGGCTGTGTCCGGCGATTATGGGCGCGGACAAGGAAAGTGTCTCTTACTATATGGTCTTTGGGACCATATTCATGATGAGCGCCAATCTTTTCTTTACGTTCAATTTCAAGCTTTCTATCGTAACTTCCGCAATAATTTTATGTATACTTTACATTGTAAACTACTTTGTTCCTTCAACCCTCACATACAAAATGGTTTTTGGGGCTTTCTATGTTTCTTGTTTTACGTTCACCTCGTATGTTAACTGGAAACTAAATGAGGAACGCTACAACGTCTTTCTGAATGCCCTGGAAGCCAAGATCCAGCACAATGAGGCGACCGAACGCGGCAAGGCCCTGCTGAGATTGTCGCGGACCGATCCGCTTACAGGTCTGGAGAACCGGCGCGCGATCGACGAGAAGCTGCGGGACTACTGGAGCGATTGGCAAAAGGTCGGCACCAGCTTCGGGGCGATCCTCATCGACGTGGACTTCTTCAAGAAATTCAACGACTGCTACGGCCATCAGGAAGGCGACCGCTGCCTGATCCATGTCGCCAATGCCCTGAGCGAGATGATCAAACAGTATAATGGTTCCATAGGCCGCTACGGCGGCGAAGAGTTCATCGTCCTGGCGCGCATGGAGACAAAAGAGCAGATCCTGAACATCGCCGAAGCCATTTGCAGCACGGTGGAGAACCTGGCGCTTACCCACGAGCTCCGGCGCGACGGCGTCTCGATCGTAACGGTGAGCGTTGGCGCCGCATTCACCAGGACGCAGACCGGGGCCAAGCTGGAGAAGATCATCCACGAGGCCGATCGCGCTCTCTATCTGGCAAAAGCCGGCGGCCGAAATTGTGCCCGGCTGTTCGATCCAACCGATCCGCAAAGCAGCGACGAGAGTGAGAACATTGCGGCCTTGCTGAAGATAGCGATCGGCCAGAATCTCGTTTCACTCGTTTACCAGCCCATCCAGGATGTCAAATCGGACCGGGTTGAAGCGGTAGAGGCTCTGATGCGCCTCAAGATGCTGGACGGCACATCGGTTCCGCCCAGCCTGTTCATTCCCGTCGCCGAACGAACCGGCGCGATCCTGGAACTCGGGCGCTGGGCGATAAGGACAGTGTGCGCCGAGCTCCTGGCAGACGATCACGTCCATGTCGTCAGTGTCAACGTCTCCCCGATCCAGCTTAAGACACCGGGCTTCGCAACGTCTGTTGCGACCATTCTGGGCGAGACCCGCGTCGCCGGCAGCAGACTGGCCTTCGAGATCACCGAAGGGCTGGAGATGGAGATGCATTCGGACATCCTGCGCTGCATCAGCGACCTGAAGCTGCTCGGGATCAAGATATGGCTCGATGATTTCGGGACGGGCTTCGCGGGCCTTTCGTGGCTTCGCCTGATCGATTTCGATACGGTGAAGATCGACCGCTCGTTTCTTCACGACTGCAGTTCCCCGAGCGGCAAGGCAATGCTGCAGGACATTATCACCCTGGTCCGAAATCGCGGCCACAAGATCCTGGTCGAAGGGGTGGAAACCGACGAGCAGATGGTCTTGATGCGCGAATTCGGCATAGACAAGATCCAGGGCTTCCATGTCGGCCGCCCCGCTCCCGCCGTCAGTTTCCAGGCAAAGCGGGCCATGCGCAAACGGTCATTTGCCGTGCTTAAGTCCGCATGATACGTGTGGGCGGTGGCATTTGGCTTAGAGCTTAGGCCGCTATTTGGCCGCGACGGGCCAAAAGCCGAAGTCTAGCTGACTTCACCTGAGCGCCGCGCCGGCTTCCAGTTTCTGGCCTGCTTCATATTCGGCAGGAACACCGTCAGCGGGCTGAGCCGCGGCGGATGTCGAGACGCGGCCCGGCACCAAAGACGACCACGTGGAGAAGGCCGGCGCCAGATCAGCCCGACCATCGCCGTCAGGATCATCGCACCATCCGCTTGGCGGACCGGGTCAAGATCGCCACCGGCGGCAAGGTGATTGCGTCTACTTTTTCCTGATGGGGATCTCGCGCAAACACCTTGCTTCCGCGAAACGGCTCGATCGAGGAATGCTATTCCCTAGATTAGTCTATTTAAAACCATATATTTACTTTGATATTTGGCTCCCGGCCCTACCCTGCCAGCTCAACCACGATTGCTTGCAGGATTCCGGAACCGACAATGAGCAAGACCATCCGCTTCAATGCCTTCGAAATGAACTGCGTCGGTCACCAGTCGCCTGGCCTCTGGCGCCACCCGCGTGACCGGTCCTGGGACTACAAGGATCTGGAGTATTGGACAGATCTCGCCAGGCTTTTGGAGACCGGATTCTTCGACTCCGTCTTCATCGCCGATGTGATCGGCTATTATGATGTCTACAAGGGCAACCTCGACAATGCGTTGCTGCAAGGCGTGCAAATCCCGGTGAACGATCCGTTGCAGCTCGCCAACCCGATCACCTTGGCCACCAAACATCTCGGCATCGGCATCACGGCTTCGACGAGCTTTGAGCATCCCTACACCTTCGCACGCCGCCTCTCGACGGCGGACCACCATACCAAGGGCCGTATCGGCTGGAACATCGTCACGTCCTATCTGGAGAGCGGGGCCAAGAACATCGGCCAGGGCGGGCTGCGCAGCCACGACAATCGTTATGACGTTGCAACCGAATATGTCGAAGTCCTCTACAAGCTGTTCGAGGGCAGTTGGGAAGAGGGAGCCGTGCTGCGCGACAAGGAGCGCGGGATATTTGCCGATCCGACAAAAATCCACGAGATCGGCCACAAGGGAAAATATTTTGATGTGCCGGGCTTTCACCTATGCGAACCTTCGCCACAGCGTACGCCCGTTCTCTTCCAGGCCGGCGCCTCGGGTGCCGGCAAGCAGTTCGCCGCCGGCCACGCCGAATGCGTGTTCATCTCGACGCCTCTGAAGGATGCCACCCGCGCCTATGTCGCGGAAATCCGCAAGCGCGCCGCCGAGCAGGGTCGCGATCCGAAAAAGGTGCTGATCTACGCGATGGCAACCATCATCGTCGATGAAACCGACGAAAAGGCACGGGCTAAATATCAGGATTACGCGAACCACGCCTCCTATGACGGCGCCCTGGTCCTGATGTCTGGCTGGACCGGCATCGATTTCGGACACTACAAACCGACGGATACGGTCAAGAAGGTCAAGACAAACGCGATCATCTCCGCCGTCGAGCATCTGGCCGGAGGCGACAAGGTCTGGTCCATCGAAGAGCTTGCAAAATGGGGCGGCATTGGCGGTCTCGGGCCGCTTTTCGTGGGATCGCCATCGACGATCGCCGATCTTCTGCAGGAGTGGGTCGAGGAAACCGACATCGACGGCTTCAACCTGGCTTATGCGCTGGCGCATGACAGCTTTGCCGACGTCATCGGATACGTCGTGCCGGAACTGCAGAAGCGCGGGGTCTACGCGACGCAGTATCGCGAGGGCACACTGCGCGAAAAGCTGTTCGGCGAAGGCCCCTATCTGCCGGCAAACCATCCGGCCCATCGCTTCCGCGACATCGAACGCGTCAAGCGCGACGAGGCCGCGGCGCAATCAACCTTGACCGAAGGGCACGCCCGCCAATCCGAACCGGCCTGACATCATCCCTGCACGGCGCCGAAGGGAAAGCGGCCCGCGCCGCCGGACCGTCGGACTTTGCCTCTGTTAGCCACCATGGAGCGCTGAATTCATGACAACGCCATCCGCACCCGCATTGGAAGTCAAGAACATCTCCCTCGCATTCAAAGGCGTGAAGGCGATCTCCGATCTAAGTTTCGAGGTGGCGCCTCAGGAAATCTGCGCCCTGATCGGCCCGAATGGGGCGGGAAAAAGCTCGCTGCTGAACATACTGAACGGCGTCTATGTTCCCGATTCAGGCGAGATCATCTTCGAGGGCGAACATTTCCATCGGATGCAGCCGCTGGAGGCCGCGCGCCGCGGCATCGGCCGCGGGTTCCAGAACAACGCGCTGTTTTCGGGAATGAGTGTCGCCGACAATGTCATTGCCGGCCTGTCCAGGCATGCTCGCGCAACGCTCCTGGAAGAAGCACTGCTTTTGCCGCGCGCACGCGCCGAGGCGCGCCGTTTCCGCGAGCGCGCCCATGAAGTCCTGCGCCTCTTCGATCTGGAGCGGCATGCCGAGACCACCGTGGCCTTGCTGCCCTACGGCGTGCAGAAGAAGGTCGAACTAGCGCGCGCCATTGTCGCGGCTCCCCGCCTGCTGCTTCTCGATGAACCGCTGGCAGGCATGAACAGCGCCGAGAAACAGGAAATCGCGCAGATCATTGCCAGGCTGAACCGCGACCTGAAGCTGACGATCGTGCTGATCGAGCACGATATCGGCATCGTGCTGAAGCTCGCTCACCATGTCGTCGTGCTCGATTACGGGCGCAAGCTGGCCGATGGCGCGCCGGATACCATTCGCGACAATCCCGAGGTCATCGCCGCGTATCTGGGCCACGACAAGGTTGAGATCGCCGCATGAACATGTTTCTCGAAACCCTCATCGGCGGCCTGCTGGCGGGCACGATGTACTCGCTCGTCGCCATCGGCTTCGTGCTTATCTACAAGGCCTCCGGCGTCTTCAACTACGCGCAGGGGTCCATCCTGCTGTTTGCAGCCCTGACCTTCGTGTCGCTGACCGATCAGGGTGTGCCGGTGCTGGTGGCGCTGGCGATCACGGTGGTCGTGCTTGCGCTGATGGCAGTCGGGATCGAGAGGCTGATCCTGCGCCCGCTCGTCAACCGCAGCCCGATGACGCTGTTCATGGCGACGCTCGGGCTGGCCTACATCGTCGAAGGGACAGCCCAAGGGCTCATGGGGTCGCAGGTCAGGGCGCTCGATCTCGGCATCGAGGATCTGCCGATCTTCCTCGGCGACATCATGATCAGCCAGTTTGATCTCACCGCCGCCGCAGTCGCGCTCGTCCTGGTGGTGGCCCTGTCGCTGCTGTTCAACAAGACCCGCCTCGGAGTTGAGCTCAGGGGCGTGGCCGACGATACTCGCGCCGCTCTCTCCATCGGCATCGATGTCAACCGCATCTGGCAGATCGTCTGGACCATTGCGGGGCTCGTCGGGCTTGTGGCCGGTCTGCTCTGGGGCGCCCGCCAGGGCGTGCAGTTCTCATTGTCGCTGGTGGTGCTGAAGGCCCTGCCGGTGCTCATCATCGGCGGCTTCACCTCTATCGCCGGCGCCATCGTCGGCGGGCTCGTTGTCGGTGCAACGGAAAGCCTAGCCGAAACCTATATCGGCCCCTTCCTCGGCGGCGGCATCACGCCCTGGTTTGCCTATGCGCTGGCGCTCGCCTTCCTCTTCATCCGCCCCGCAGGTCTGTTTGGCGAACAGAAAATCGAAAGAGTCTGAATCATGTCCGATATTGAACTCCGGCTTACCGGCGGCATAGGCGAGGGCGCAAGCACCCGGACACTGGTCGGCATAGCCGCGGCTGCCCTCATTGTTGCCCTACCTTTCCTCGCCACGGAATACTGGATCAATGCTATCGCCGTGCCGTTCCTTATTCTGTCGCTGGCAGGTCTCGGCCTCAACCTTTTGACGGGTTATGCCGGCCAGATATCGCTCGGCGCCGGTGCGTTCATGATGGTGGGCGCCTATGCGGCATTTGCCTTCCAGCTGCGGCTGCCCGAACTGCCGCTGCCATTGGCACTGATAGCAGCCGGCATCGTCGCCGGCGCGGTCGGGTTCGCCTTCGGCTTTCCCTCGACCCGCATCAAGGGTTTCTATCTGATCGTCAGCACGCTTGCCGCGCAGTTCTTCTTCGAATGGCTGTTTCTCAAATTTCCGTGGTTCTACAACGGTGATCCGTCCGCCACGATCTCGCTTCCAGCGGGTCTGTCCGTCTTCGGCATCGATCTCAACAGCCCGCACGGACGCTATTACCTGACGCTCGCCAGCGTCGCCGTGCTGACCTGGCTTTCCTACAATCTCGTGCGCAGCCAGACCGGTCGCAACTGGATGGCCATCCGCGACATGGATACGGCAGCGGCCGTGATCGGTGTGCCGATCCTGCGCGCGAAACTCCAGGCCTTCGCCGTATCGAGCTTCATCTTGGGCATTGCGGGCGCACTCTGGGCATTTGCGTATCTCGGATCGGCCAGCGTGCAGAGCTTCGGCCTGACGCGATCCTACCAGATACTCTTCATCATCATCATTGGCGGCATGGGCACCATTCGCGGCGCTTATTTCGGAGCCGCCTTCGTCAGCCTGTTGCCGCTGGCGCTCGACTGGCTGTTCCAGCGGCTGCTCGGCGGCCATGTCGACGCCGGACTGCTTCAAAACATCCAGAAGGTGATCTTCGGGGTCCTCATCCTCTGGTTTCTCATCAAGGAACCGGAGGGACTAGCCCGCTTGCTGCAAAGACAGCGTGGAGATTTAGGCAATCGCCGCCTTGCGCGGCTCAAAATCAGGAGACAGACGTGAAGAAACTGATCATTGCCGCGCTTTTGGCGGGTGGCGCCTTCGTGGCGAGCCCCGCCACGCTCAACGCCGCGGACGTGTCGCAATATATCCCGCTGCCGACCTATCGTGTCGGTGCCTACGCCTCTTCGGGCGAACTCTGGTGGGCAGGCGAAAGGGACTATTTCCGCTATATCAATGAGGTCGAGGGCGGCATCGACGGGATAAAACTCAACTACGAAGAGTTCGAGACCGAGTGGAGCCCGGACCGGACTGTCGAGGTCTACGAGCGGGTCAAGGGCGGCAAGGATGGTTCGCCGATCGCTTTCTTCTTCACGCACGGCACGCCCGCGACCTATGCGCTGCTCGAGAAGGCTGCCGCCGACAAGATCCCGCTGATCGATCCGGCCGGTGGGCGCACCGAATCCATCGACGGCAGGGTGTTCCCGTATGCCTTCCCGCTGCTGTTCAGCTATTACAGCCAGGCCTCGACCGGCATCAACTATATCGCGTCCAAGGGTCGGTGGCTTCGATAAGCTCAAGGGCTTGAAGATAGCAACCGTCTATCACGACAGCGCCTATGGGCGTGCCACCCAGCCCGCTGTCGACCTGCTCGCCAAGAAATACGGCTTCGAGAACATCCAGATCCCCGTCGCCGATCCAGGCAATGAACAGTCGCCGCAATGGCGCCAGGTCCATGAGCTGAAGCCGGACTGGGTGTTCTTGCGCACCTGGGGTGTCTCCACCGTGGTGGGCATCAAGACGGCAGCCCGCTTCGGCTTTCCGGCCGATCATATCATCGGCGACGTCTGGGCCGGCTCCGAATCCGACGTCATCCCGGCCGGGAAGGCGGCGATCGGCTATTCCGCCCTTGCGCCTTATCCGGCGGGGGCCGATTTCGAGATCCATCAGCGGCTCAAGAAATTCATTCTCGACGCCGGCAAGTCCGACCTGCGCGATCAGAAGTATTTCGGCGCCGTCAATTACAATGTCGGTCTGGTCAATGCCGCGCTCGCCGTGGAGGCGCTCCGCACCGGCTACAAGAAGTTTGGCGCTCGTCCCCTGAATGGCGAGGAAGGCCGGTGGGCCTTCGAGCATCTGACCATCGACGAAAACCGTCTCAAGGAGATCGGCTTTGTCGGCCTGCTGCAGCCGATCCAGATCACGCCGCTTGACCATGAAGGCGGCGGCGCTGCCCGCATCCAGAGCTGGGATGGCAAGAAGTGGGTTCTCCAGACCGACTGGATCAAGGCCGACCACGAAGCGCTACGGCCGCTGATCGAGCAGCAAGCCGCCGCCTATGCCAAGGAACACGGCATCGCACCGCGTACGCCAGATACCGAAACCAATTGATATTCCACTTGATAGTCCCACCGGGGGAGGGGCGTCGTGCCCCTCCTTGCCTGAAACAGGAGTTCACCATGCACCAAAAGCTCGCCATGCACCAAAAGCTCTTGCGCGCTGCCCTGGCGGCTGCCACTTCGTTGCTGCTGCTTGCCAGTGCAGCCAAGGCCGTTGAAACCCAGCCGGGTCCCGACAGCGACAAACAGTTTTTCCCGATCGCCAGCTATCGCGTCGGCCCCTATGCGGCGTCGGGCGCTTCCATCTGGGCCGGGCAGATCGATTATTACCGCTATATCAACGAAGTCGAAGGCGGCATAAACGGCGTCAAGATTGTCTGGCAGGAATGCGAGACCGAATGGACGGCCGAAAAGGGCATCGAATGCTATGAGCGCTTCAAGCACGGGTTGAACGGCGCTCCGGTCGCCGCCTATTTCCCGAACGGCGCGCCGGCCGCCTATGCGCTTTCCGACCGCGCGGCCACGGACAAGATACCGCTGGTAACACTTGCCTACGGTCGCACCGAGGCCACCGACGGGCGTGTGTTCCCCTATATCTTTCCGGTCATGGTGACCTTCTACAGCGAGGCGTCGGCGGTCGTGAACTATGTTGCCGAGCGCGAAGGCGGCTTCGACAAGCTCAAGGGAAAGAAGATCGCCACCGTCTACCATGACAGCGCCTATGGCCGCGAGACGCTTGATCCGCTCGCCCTTCTGGCAAAGAAATACGGTTTCGAGAATATCCAGATTCCCGTTGCCGATCCGGGCAGCGAACAATCCTCGCAGTGGCGGCAGGTCCGCGAAGCAAAGCCGGACTGGGTGTTCCTGAGAACCTGGGGTGTTTCGACGCCGGTAGCCATCAAGACCGCGGTGCGTTTCGGCTTTCCCGCCGACCACATCATCGGCGATGTCTGGGCTTCGTCCGAGGAAGACGTGATCCCGGCCGGCGAAGCGGCGAAGGGATATCTGGCGCTGACGCCTTATCCGGCCGGCGCCGACTTCAAGATCCACGAGCGTTTGAAGAAGGACATCATCGACGCCGGCAAGTCCGACCTGCGCGATACCAAGGCCTTCGGCAGCGTCTATTACAATTCAGGTCTCGTCGGCGCCCTGCTCTCTGTGGAGATCGTTCGGCAGGCCCAGGCCAAGTTCGGCAACCGCCCGATCACCGGAGAAGAAGGCCAGTGGGCGCTGGAGCACCTGAAGCTTGATGACGCAGCCCTTGAAAGGGCAGGTTTCCGAGGCCTGGTGCAGAACCTCCAACTGACGCCCGCGGACCATGAGGCCGGCGGCGCGGTGCGCGTGCAGCAATGGAACGGGTCCAAATGGTCTCTCGTCAGCGACTGGGTGCAGGCCGATCGCACAACGCTGCGTCCGTTGATCGACGCGAAATCCGAGGCCTATGCCAAGGAGCATGGAATTACGCCCCGCGATATCGGCAGCAACTGACAGGACGCGGCGGCCGCTTTGACGGTTTCCCACGATAAGGAGAAACGCCATGACCACGACATCGAAGCCCGTCGCCCCGGCGGCTGATCAGGACACCCTTCTCGAAGTGTCGGGCATCGAAGTCGTCTATGGGGGCGCCATTCTGGCCGTCGCCGATGTGTCGCTGACGATCGGCAACGGCGAAATCGTTGCTTTGCTTGGAGCGAACGGTGCCGGCAAGAGTACTGTGCTCAAGGCGATTTCGGGCCTGGCCAGCGCCGATCGGGCCAAGGTGCGCCGGGGGCATATTCGCCTCGACGGTGAGGATATTCTCGGGCTTGCGGCCAACAGACTGGCAACGCGGGGCATCGTCCACGTCATGGAAGGGCGCCATGCTTTTCGCATCTGACGGTCGAGGAGAACCTCTTGACCGGCGCATTTCTGCACCGGCCAAGCCGCAAGGAGCTGCAGCGTCAGCTCGACGACGTCTACGGCTGGTTT
The DNA here is from genome assembly GCF_040320765.1 of Mesorhizobium sp. M0618. Classification (NCBI taxonomy): domain Bacteria; kingdom Pseudomonadati; phylum Pseudomonadota; class Alphaproteobacteria; order Hyphomicrobiales; family Phyllobacteriaceae; genus Mesorhizobium; species Mesorhizobium sp. M0618. The sequence goes on from NZ_JAMYQH010000007.1 coordinate 204,747, forward strand.
CCACGCCTGCGCGACAAGCGGCGCACGCATGCCGGGCTTGCGTCCGGCGGCGAACAGCAGATGCTGGCCATCGGCCGGGCGTTGTTGACGCAACCAAGGCTCGTCCTGCTCGACGAGCCCTCCATGGGGCTCGCACCGCGCATCGTTCAGGAAATCTTCGCGATCATCGCGCGCCTTAACCGGGAGAAAGGGACGGCCTTTCTGCTGGCGGAGCAGAATGCGGCTCTCTCGCTTGCCTACGCACAGCGCGGCTATGTTCTTGACACCGGCCGCGTGGCGCTCGAAGGGCCGGCGGCCGACCTTGCAGCGCGTGACGATCTCCACCGCATCTATCTGGGCGACGCGCCCTGACGCAGTCGTCGCGTTCGATCCGCGAATGTCTTCGAGGATGCATCTCGCGGGCAGAGGCCGGCGGGTGAGGTCCGACCGTCGAGAAGGCCGGGCCGGCTACCGGTCGCCGATCAACGCGGTGCGTAGCGCCTGGATCTGCCGGTTCAAGGCATCGAGCTGCGCCAGCGTCATGCCCGAGCGCTCGATCAAGGCTTCATTCAGGCAGTTGCATTGCACCAGCAGCCCGCGCCCGGCTGATGTCAGGTCGACCTGCACCTGGCGTTCGTCGGTCTGGCTGCGCTGGCGGGTCACCAGCCCGGCCTGCTCCATTCGCTTTACCAGCGGCGTGACGGTGCTCGATTCCAGAGCGAGCCTGTGGGCGATCGTGCCGACCGACATGCCGTCAGCCTCTCCAAGTGCGTTCAGTACCAGGTACTGCGGATAGGTGATGCCCATCTCGTCCAGCATAGGCTTGTAGCTGCGGTTGATGGCCATGCTGGTGGCATAGAGCGTGAAACAGAGCTGATTGTCCAACGGGAGAGGCACGGCGCATTCCTTTTGCCAATATGGGCGTCAATTCGATACCACTAAAAATGATATCGCGATATATATTTTTGTGGACAAGGGTTTTGAGTCGAGCTAGCTAAATCGTTATCGCGATATCGTTTATCGCGAAAACAACAGCAGGAGATTGAGATGACCTCGCAAACCAAGCCCAGTTCCGGCAGCGGTACGATCACCACCAAGGACGGAACGCAGATTTACTACAAGGACTGGGGGACCGGGCAGCCTGTCGTCTTTCATCACGGCTGGCCGTTGAGCAGCGACGATTGGGACGCTCAGATGCTGTTCTTCCTGTCACAGGGCTACCGTGTCATTGCACATGATCGTCGTGGCCACGGCCGCTCGACCCAGACCGATATCGGCAACGAGATGGATACCTATGCCGCCGACGTCGCGGAACTCACCGCTCATCTGGACCTCAAGAACGCCATCCATGTCGGCCATTCGACCGGCGGCGGCGAAGTGGCGCGCTATGTCGCCAAATACGGCGCCGAAGGCCGTGTCGCCAAGGCGGTGCTGATCGGCGCGGTGCCGCCGATCATGCTCAAGACCGCTGCCAATCCCGGCGGCCTGCCGATCGAGGTCTTCGACGGCTTCCGCTCTGCCCAGGCAGCCAATCGCGCCCAGTTCTTCCGCGATGTTCCCGCCGGTCCATTCTATGGGTTCAACCGCCCGGGCGCGGACATCTCGCAGGGCGTCATCGACAATTGGTGGCGCCAGGGCATGATGGGCGGCACCAAGGCGCATTATGATTGTATCATGGCTTTCTCGGAAACCGACTTCACGGAGGATCTGAAGGCAATCGACGTGCCGGTCCTGGTCATGCACGGAGACGACGACCAGATCGTTCCGATCGCCGACTCGGCGCTGCTGACGATCAAGCTGCTCAAGAAGGGCGAGCTTAAGGTCTACGAGGGTTTTCCGCACGGCATGGCCACAACCCATGCCGATGTCATCAACGCCGACCTGCTGGCCTTCTTCAAGGCATAGGGCTTTCCGAATAGCCTACAAAAATGCACCCGCCATCAGGCGGGTGCATTTTTTGTGAGGTTCAGATTAGCGTGATCTAGGCAACTAACTGCGCTTTGCGTGCTTCCTTCATGTTCGGCAGGAACACGGTGAGCAATCCAAGAAACGGCAAATACGAGCAGATCTGGAAGACGAAATCGATGCCCTTCATGTCGGCGACGATGCCGAGCACGGCCGCCGCGATGCCGCCCATGCCGAAGGCGAAGCCGAAGAAGATGCCGGCGATCATGCCGACGCGGCCCGGCACGAGCTCCTGCGCAAAGACGACGATGTTCGAGAAGGCCGAGGACAGGATCAGGCCGATCAGCACCGTCAGCACCATCGTCCATTCCAGATTGGCGTAGGGCAGGGCGAGCGTGAAAGGCAGCACGCCGACGATGGAGAACCAGATCATCGCCTTCTGTCCGTAGCGGTCGCCGAACGGGCCGCCGAGCAGGATGCCCAGCGCCGAGGCACCGAGGAACAGGAACAGCATGACCTGCGACATCTGCACCGAAACGCCGAACTTATGCATGGAATAGAAGGTGTAGTAGCTGGCGAGGCTGGCGATGTAGGCATTCTTGCTCAGCACCAGCAATGTCAGCACGATCAATGCATTCGTCACCTTGCGGCGCGGGAAAGGCGAAACGAAGCTCGCCGCCTTGCGGGTGCCCTGCGCGGCACGCAGCCGGCTGTACCAGCCGCCGACCTGCCACAAAACGATGATGCCGATCAGCGAGCCGACGGCGAACCAGGAAATGCTGGTCTGGCCGAACGGCACGACGATGAAGGCCGCCAGCAGCGGCCCCATGGACTGGCCGAAATTGCCGCCAACCTGGAACAGTGACTGCGCCAGGCCGAAGCGGCCGCCGGAGGCGAAGCGGGCGATGCGCGAGGATTCCGGATGGAAGATCGCCGAGCCGATGCCGATCAGCGAGGCGCCGATCAGCAGCAGCGAATAATGCCCGGCATAGGCGAGCACAATCAGGCCGATCAGCGATGACGCCATGCCGTAGGGCAGCGAGTAGGGCATCGGCCGCTTGTCGGTGATCATGCCGATCACAGGCTGCAGCAGCGACGCGGTCACCTGGAAGGTGAAGGTCAACAAGCCGATCTGCCAGAAATCGAGGCCATAATTCTCTTTCAGGAGCGGGTAAATGGCCGACAGCAGCGACTGCATGATATCGTTGATGCAATGGCAGAAGCTCACCGCCAGGATGACGGTGAAGGCCGTCGCCTGGGCTGAAGCGTGACTGGTGGTCGCCGGTGGGGCGACGCTGGCGGCTATCGTATCGGTCAAGGTAGGCTCCGTGGTCTTTTTGGCGGGCAGGCCCGCAGGCAGTTGACGGACGCACCTGCGGCCGCCTTGTCGGACGCTCCTGTGGAGCGCTTGGGGACGGTGCCTTATAAGCTGCTTGCGGGATGACTTCTTTCGTGGTTTGGTCCAATAGTTTCGCAAGTGGGCCATATCGGATGCCGCACGGCAAAGAAGTCTTTCACGCTGGCAACGCCAATCTCGGCCAGTTGCACGAGAGCCGCTGGCAGTGGCTTGAGCAAGTGGCCGGGCCGGCGGTGGCATTGCCGACCGAATATCCCGATGGCTACCGTGTGCCGCAGCACCGCCACAGCCGCAGCCAGCTCTTGCATGCGCTTGTCGGCGTGGTGTTGGTGACGACGCGCTACGGGCGCTGGATGGTGCCGCCGGACCACGCGATGTGGATTCCAGCCGGCACCGAGCATTCCGTCGAGATGCTGGGCGATGTCTCGATGCGTTCGGTCTATGTCATGCCACAGGCGATCCCCGGGCTGCCCGAAGGCTTGCGCGTCGTCGGCGTCACCGACCTGATGCACAGCCTGATCGTGGAATCGGAAAAGCTGCCGCAAGGCGGCGTTCTGGAAGGACGCGGTGGGCTGATCATGAACCTTTTGCTGCACGAAATCCCGACCTTGCCGGAACGGCCTCTCGGGCTGCCATTCCCGTCCGATCCGAGGCTGTCGGCGCTGTGCCGGCGCTTCGTCGCCGCACCGTCGCCGCACGCGACGATCGATGAATGGGCGGATGCCGCCGGCATGAGCCGGCGTTCGTTCACGCGCGCCTTCCAGCGCCAGACCGGCCTGTCGCTGTCGACATGGCGCCAGCAGGCCTGCCTGTTCGCGGCGCTGCCCAGGCTGGCGGACGGCGAGCCGATCACCAGGGTGGCGCTCGATCTCGGTTATGACAGCGTGCCGGCCTTCATCACCATGTTCAAGCGCATGCTGGGGACCTCGCCGCGCGGCTATATGCGCGGCGCACGAGAGAGCGTCGAGGTCGCTCGTCGCCTGATCGGGCCGGTTCGGTTGGAAAGCTCTGCGCCGTAACGGCAGGTGCTGTTCTAGAAGCATCTCACCGTTTCACGGAAACGGCGATCTGCTCTAACTCTTTGTTTTGACGCGGTTCTAGACGGAAAACCGCTTCACACTTTTCCTGGAATTGCTCTAGTCGAACAGGCTCGACACCGATTCTTCGGTCGCGGTGCGCGAAATGGCTTCGCCCATCAGGTCGGCGATCGAGATGACGCGGATGTTGGGAGCATCGAGCACGCCCTGCGTCGGCTGGATGGAATCGGTGATCACCAGTTCCTGGAGCTTCGAACCGCTGATGCGGGCAACCGCGCCGCCCGACAGCACGCCGTGCGTGATATAGGCGGTGACGCTGGTGGCGCCGTTGGCCAGCAGCGCATCGGCGGCGTTGCACAGCGTGCCGCCGGAATCGACGATGTCGTCGATAAGCAGGCAATCCTTGCCGGCGACCGCGCCGATGATGTTCATGACTTCCGATTCGCCGGGACGCTCGCGGCGCTTGTCGACGATGGCCAGTTGCGCATCGAAGCGCTTGGCCAGCGCACGGGCGCGGACCACGCCGCCAATGTCGGGCGAGACCACCACGACGTTGCCGAGCTGCTTGTATTTGGCCTTCACGTCGCGGGCCATCACCGGCACGGAAAACAGATTGTCGGTCGGAATGTCGAAGAAGCCCTGGATCTGGCCGGCATGCAGGTCAAGCGTCAGAACGCGGTCGACACCGGCGCGGGTGATCATGTTGGCGACCAGCTTGGCCGAGATCGGCGTGCGGCCGGAGGCGCGGCGGTCCTGCCTGGCGTAGCCGAAATAGGGGATGACCGCCGTGATGCGCTTGGCCGAGGAACGCATGAAGGCATCGATCATGATGAGCAATTCCATCAAATGATCGTTGGTTGGGAACGAGGTCGATTGCAGGATGAAGACATCCTCGCCGCGCACGTTTTCCTGGATTTCGACGAAGATTTCCTGGTCGGCGAAGCGCCTGACCGTGGCTTTGCCCAGCGGGACGTTGAGGTACCGGGCGACCGCTTCGGCCAGCACCCTGTTGGAATTGCCCGCGAAGAGTTTCATGCACGGTTCCTGGTGGAGGATGATGAGACCTGACGGACTCGCTTGCGCCCTTTAACCGGGCTTTTAGCGGCCCGCGCCGGTATTGCAAGCGCCGAGATCGGGAATCCGCCGGCTAAACTCAAGAAAGCTCCGCGCCATCGCCGGGCTGCAACAGGGAGCAGCGGACTTGCGCTGCCCCTTCTTCTCGTCGGGCATCGGATTTTCCCAAAACCGTCTCCACTTTTGGGTCCGATGCCTCTAGCCCGCCTTGCCGCCGAGCCAGGCCGCGAATTGGTCGATGGTCTGGTCGGCGATCGTCTGCATGGTGGCCGGCGAGACCCCCTTCCAGCTGTCGCCGCCCGCGCTGGCGCCGGAATTGACCGACGGGGCCTTCTGCTGACCATTGATGCGGTGCAGCCGGTTGCCGGCGGGGTCATAGACATCCCAGACGTAGATGACGGTGATGTCGGCGCCTTCCGACATCGTCGAGAAATAGCCCTTCAGCACATGTGTCACGGTCTGGTCGGCGCTGCCGGCGAGCGTGATACCGCGCTGCCTGGCGCGGGTCTGCAACTCCGCCGTCAGAGGTGTCGCGGCTTCCACCGAAGCGCCGACGATCGGCGCGATCTGCAGGCGGGTCTTCGACAGGATGGCAGCGCTTTGGGCTGATGTGACCGGTGCGGCGGTGGTTGCGGGAGCGCCCGCCGTGCTGGTGGCGGGCAGCGTCTGGGTCGACGTCGCCGGCGGCGTGATCGCCGACGGTTCGAGCACGTCCTTTGCGTTGGTGCAGGCGGCAAGAGCCAATGCCACAAGCAATGACACGGTCGTCACATGCGATCGTCTCATTTGCCTTCTAACTCCTTGGCGAAGAACGCCTCCCACTGTGGATTCACTGTACGATCAAGTCGAGATCATGGCGGGACAGCGGCTTGGGCTGGGATTCGGTGGTCAGGTAGGTCCGGCCAAGCGTCATCGCCGTCTCGGTATCGGAGTCCATGATGATCATATGGGCGAACAGCGTCATGTTGGGCGCGATCGGTTCGGGATTGCCCTGGTAGAACATCGGCATGTCCATCCAGGACGGGGTGAAGCGGGCGCCGACTGAATAGCCGCAGGCGTTCAGCCGGTGCTTGGTCAGGCCGTGCGCCTCCATGGTGCGGGCATGCGCATCGAAGACGTCGCCGAAGCTGTTGCCCGGCGTCATCGCCTTTTCGACAGCCAGGAGTGCCGCGCGGGCGGCGTCGAACAGTTCCTGATGGCGCTTCGACACCTTGCCGGTCAGCACCGTGCGCATCATCGGTGCGTGGTAGTGGTTGAAGACGCCGGCCCATTCGAGCGTCAGCTGGTCATTTTTGGTGAGCTTGCGGCGGCCGGCCTTGTAGCGGCACAGCAGCGCATCGATGCCGGAGCCGATGATGAATTCGTTGGCCGGATAGTCGCCGCCGCCGGCAAAGATCGCACCCTGCATGGCGGCCAGGATCAGGGCTTCGTCGCCGCCTTGCTTGATCAGCGGCAGCGCCGCGTCGAGCGCATCATCGGAAAGATTGGCGGCCTTCTCGGCCTTTGCGACCTCGGCCGGGCTCTTGAACAGGCGCAGACGGCCGACAATGCCGGACGCATCGGCGATCTGGCCGAAGGTCTGCAACTGTTCGTCGAGCCGTCGGCCATTGAACGCGGTCAGGCCATGGGTGTCGTATTCGACACCGATGCGGGCGCCGAGCAGGTCGAGTTCGTTGAGCAGATTGCGCAGGTCGACCGCCGGATTGGCGCCGTTGCGGTCCGTCCACAAGACGATGTTGTCGATAATCGAGGTCTGACGCGCCTGGCGCAGGTCGGCCGAGCGGGTCAGAAGCACCATCGAACCGTCGGCCTTCACCACCAGGCACTGGAAGAAGCAGAAGCCGAACGTGTCGTAGCCGGTCAGCCAATACATGCTTTCCTGCGCGAACAGCAGGATGGCGTCGAGCTTCTTTTCGGCCATCTCGATGATCAGCCGGTCGCGCCGCGCGTCAAATTCAGATCGTTCAAAATGCAGCGCCATTATTCCCTCTCCAAGACAATTGCCGAAACCTGCCGGCCGTAATCGGGCTCCTTGCGATGCGTGGTGCGCCGGTAGGAGTAGAACAGGCCCTCCTCGGCGTAAGTGCAGCGGTCGAGGCCCTCAGCCGTCACGCCGGCCTTGGCCAACCGGTCAACCGTGTAGCGGTTGAGGTCGAACATCGCATGGCCGGCATTGGCGGACGGCGCGAAATAGAGGATGTTTTCGGCGTCGGCATCGACAAAGCGGGCGACGAATTCCGGGCCGACCTCGTAGTTTTGCGGGCCGATGGAGGGGCCCAGCACGGCGACGATGTTTTGACGCCGGGCGCCGAGGCTTTCCATTGCCAGGATGGTGTTTTCGAGCACGCCAGTGAACGCGCCTTTCCAGCCGGCATGCGCGGCGCCGATGATGCGCGCCTCGGCATCAGCGAACAACACGGGACCGCAATCGGCGGTCGAAGCGCCGATGGCGATGCCCGGTCGGTCGGTGACGATGGCGTCTGCCTTGGGCCGCTCGCCGGCAAAGGGCTCCCTGGCGATGATGACGTCGGGCGAATGGATTTGCCAGGCGGTTAACAGATGGCTCGCCGGCACGCCCATCCATGCCGCGACACGGGCGCGGTTCTGCGCCACAAGCATCGGGTCGTCATTCGATCCGGTGCCAATGTTGAGGCCCTGGTAGATGCCGCCGGAGACACCGCCGACGCGGGTGAAATAGCCGTGGCGAATGCCTTGTGCCCGCGCCTTGTCCAGCAGCGGCGACCGAACGGGATCCGGTTTGGTCTGATTCAGCATGCGGGCGTTGTTGTCCGTGTGGGCGGTTTCGTCAAGAAGAAGGTGCTTGGTCGAGAACAGGCGCTGCAAAGCGCGGACGGGAGATTGGGAGGGGTGGCGGTAAAAAGTCAATCCGCCCCGGCGAAGGGCCGAACCGCCACGTCGCGGGGCAGTACCGCAAGCACCTTGAACAGCTCGCCCATGGCTTGCGGCCCTGCGAGGCGCTCGACGTCCCCGGCGATCCTTTCGCGCGCCGCCTGGCCGGCATCGGCGCCAAGCCGGCCGGCGCGCTCGAGGATACCCATGCCGAGGAGGAAGTCGCCCTGTGTCGTCAGATGAGCTTCGAGGCCATGTGCACGCACGATCATGGCAAGGGCGGCGAAATCGACATGGGAGGTGAGGTCGGCCTCACCGGGATTGGCCAGCACATCTTCGTGATCGTGGCTGCGCAAGGCCTGCAGCGTGTCCCCGACACCCGGCTGGAGATGGCCGTAGTCGAGAAACAGGCCAACGCCGCCATGCCTGGATATGCGCTCGGCGATCGTTGCCATGAGCGCGGTGCGGGCAGGCGCCACTTCGGCAATCGCACCTTGCGGCGCTTGAGTGGCATCGGCGGGCAGCAGCGTTGGGTCGACCGAACCGGCGCCGGCGAAGAAGCAAAGGTCGTTGGTCTCGTCGAGGCCGACCATGCGCTCGCGCCAGCCGGTGCCGGCGCGGACGAACTGGCGGATGGGCACGGCGTCGAACAGTTCGTTGCCGACGATGAACAGCGGTTGCTGCGGCAAGGTCTCGATGGTTTCATGCCAGCCAACCGCGAAGGGTGTGGCACCAAGCGTCTGCTTCTGCACCTCGGTCAGGCGCGGGCTGGTCTCGATCATGGCGAAGGTGGCGCCGCTGGCCAGATCAGGATCGAGCCGCGACAGCGTACGCAGCATGTCCTTCATCAGCGTGCCGCGGCCGGGGCCGATCTCGGCGATGGTGGCCGGCAGCCGCCGGCCGCTCGCCTGCCACGCCTGGTACATCCACACGGCGACCAGTTCGCCGAACATCTGGCTGATTTCCGGCGCGGTGATGAAGTCGCCGGCCGCACCAAAAGGTTCGCGCGTCGTGTAGTAGCCGTCCGCCGGGTCGAACAGGCACAGCGCCATGTATTCGTTGATCGGAAGCGGCCCCAAGGCCTCGATCAGGTCAACGATGCGGGTCTTCAGCCTTGTCATGCCGGCTGCGGCTGCGTCACCGGCCTGGCGGTCAGCATCGCCCAGATGCCGGCCAGTACCATCGGCGTCGACAGGATCATGCCCATGGTCAGCCAGTTGGTGCCGAGGAGGTAGCCGAGCTGCTGGTCGGGCTCGCGGAAGAACTCGACGAAAATGCGCGACAGGCCGTAGCCGCAGATGAAGGCGCCGCCGACGAAGCGCGGCGTCTTCAACTTGAGGCGCGAATGGGTGAGGATGCGCAGCACGAGGAACAGCACCACGCCTTCGAGAAGCGCCTCGTAGAGCTGGCTCGGGTGACGGGCAAACGGCCCGCCATTGGGGAATTCGAAAGCCCAGGGCACATCGGTCGGGCGCCCCCACAGCTCGGAGTTGATGAAGTTGGCGACGCGCACCAGGCCAAGGCCGACCGGCACGCCGGCCGCCACGACGTCAAACAGCGACCAGATGCGGATGCCGCGCTTGATGGAAAACAGCGTCATGGCGAGGATGACGCCGAGCAGGCCGCCATGGAACGACATACCGCCTTGCCAGACCGCCAAGATGTCGAGCGGGTGGGCGATGTAGCGCGGCAGATCATAGAACAGCACATAGCCGGTGCGGCCGCCCAGCACGACGCCGATGGCCGCCCAGACGATGAAATCGTCGAGATCCTCCGGCTTCATCGGCAGGACGCCGTTCGGCCATAGCTTGGCATTAGAGGCGAGCCGCTTGGCATACCACCAGGCGAACAGGATGCCGACGATATAGCCGACGCCATACCAATGCACCGCCAGCGGCCCGATCTGGATGAGGATCGGGTTGATGTTGGGGAAGGGTAGGGAGGCCAGAGGCAGCAGGAAATATTCGTTCAACGGGGAACTCTCGGTTGCGAACGTGTTTGCGCGCGGACCATGCGGCAGGGTTTTGGCAGGGTCAAGGCAAGGTGGGCGCCCTCGACTTGATGCCGCAGCGCGGCGCAACATGCTTGCATTCGACGCGCGGCGCCATTACCTCATTTCGAGCAAGCGAGGATTTGCCATGTCGACCGGACCGAACCGCATTCTCGATGAATTCGCCAAGCTGATGACCGATGCCGCCGGCGCTGCCCAGGGCGTGCGCCGGGAGGTGGAGACCGCCTTCAAAGGCCAGGCCGAACGCATCCTCAACACCATGGACGTGGTGCAGCGCGAAGAGTTCGAGGCCGCGCGCGAGATGGCCGCCAAGGCCCGGGAAGAAAACACCCGCCTTGCCGCCCGTATCGAGGTGCTCGAGGCGAAGCTTGCGGAACTGGCCGGTGACGCCGCACCGGCGGCGGCCAAGCCCCGCACAAAAAAATAATCGTTAAACTTTTCCACATAGCCCGATCCTGAAAAGCGCTTTGCCGTGAATCGCTTAACGGCATTGCATGAATCTTTGTGACAGCGGCTTTCCACATGCGAATGACGCAGTGCGAAAAATTGGGCTGTTCACGCGACTCCCGATCAATAGACTGAATTTGTTGCATGATTCGGAGCAGGGTCATGCGACCGGGCGGTGGGGTCCGGTCTGGGGTCTTTGCGTCGAGAAGTCGTCTTTTGCGCAGGAAAGTCCTGGCCGTCCGAGTTCTAGACAAGATTGTTCGTTGTGTGTGCCCTCCCGCGGAGCGTGTGGCGGCGCTCGTACAGAACGACAGGAAGCATTCCATGGAACTTCTCGAACTCGAATTCTCCCGCGAAATCCATCCGGTGGATGTTATCGAGCAGGTGGCCCACAACAACGACTGGTCCTTTGAGCGGGCAGGCGACGACGAGATTTCGATCTCGGTTGCCGGAAGCTGGACCGACTATCACGTCTCCTTTTCGTGGATGGAGGATTTCGAAGCGCTGCACCTAGCCTGTGCCTTCGACATCAAGGTGCCGGAGACCCGCGCGCTGGAAGTGATGCGGCTCTTGTCGTTGATCAACGAGCAGATGCTGTTTGGCCATTTCGACCTCTGGGAGCAGGAGGGCGCGATTATGTTCCGCCAGTCGCTGCTGCTGGCCGGCGGGGTCGAGCCGTCGAGCCAGCAGGTCGAAGTGTTGCTGTCGTCGGCGCTGGAAGCCTGCGAATGCTATTTCCAGGCGTTCCAGTTCGTCGTCTGGTCGGGAACCTCGGCCAAGGACGCCCTGGCCGGCGTGCTGTTCGAGACCTACGGCAACGCCTGAGTCCCCGTGAGGCAGACAAGACCAAGATGAGTTCGAACAGCGAGCGCAAGCCCGAGATCAGTTTTGCCGATTTCGATCGTGTCGACATCCGCGCCGGCACGATCGTCGAGGCCGAACCGTTTCCCGAGGCGCGCAAGCCCGCATTCAAGCTGAAGATCGATTTCGGCCCCGGCATCGGCATCAAGAAATCGTCGGCGCAGATCACCAAATATTATACACCGGAGACGCTGATCGGCCGGCAGGTGTTCGCGGTGGTCAATTTCCCGCCGCGCCAGATCGGTCCATTCATGTCGGAAGTGCTGACGCTCGGCTTTCCCGACGAAGAGGGCGCTGTGGTGCTCGGAGCGATTGAGCGCAAGGTGCCGGATGGCGGGCGGTTGTTTTAGGCTAGAGCCTTTCACGTTTTGACGGAAGCGTATCCGGCGTTTTCGAAGTAGTTCTTGCATTCGGCTGCCTCGATTGTTTCGACGAG
>NZ_JAMYQH010000008.1:0-210782 GCF_040320765.1 Mesorhizobium sp. M0618
CCATCTGCCCCCCCCCGCGCCACCACCCGGTGGACCCCACCCCAGTCCATGCGCGGGGTTTTGGCACTCTGCGCCCCTCCACCCTAATCCCCCCAAAAAAAACACGGCGTGCCCCGCCGCCCCCGCTTCCGTCTCGGGAGGAGACTTGTACTTTAGGCAGCGGTCTTGGCCTCGATCTGCTTGGCCTTGGCCGAAGACGCCGTAATGGCGATCTTGCGCGGCTTCAGCTCCTCGGGGATGTTGCGCTTGAGGTCGACGAAGAGCAGGCCGTTCTTCAGCGAGGCGCCAACGACCTCGACGTGGTCGGCAAGCTGGAAGCGGCGTTCGAAAGCCCTTGAGGCAATGCCGCGATAGAGCAGCTCAGAGCCTTCGCCGGTACCCTCATCCTTGCGCTCACCCTTCACGGTCAGCACGTTGCGATGGGCTTCGATCGAGATTTCCTCGTCCGAGAAGCCGGCAACCGCCATCGAGATGCGGTAGGAATCCTCACCGGTGCGCTCGATGTTGTAGGGCGGATAGGTCTGCGCGCCATCCGGCTGCGCAAGCGAATCGAGCATCGTGAACAGACGATCGAAGCCGACGGTAGAGCGATAAAGCGGGGAAAAATCAACGTGACGCATGAGGTGTTCTCCTTTTGAGCAACATGGTTTGCGTATGACCGGTGCGAAACCCTTGAGCGGCGTTTCGGGTGGGCCAGCGGCCCCGACATTGGCGACCGCACGAGACATTTGGGGAGCGCAGGAAAGCATTTCAAGATTTCACCTGGCGGCAAAGGCCACGGCGGCCGGCCCCTTGATGAACGGCAGATGAACCGGCACTTCGGCGCGCGTTCAGGCAGCCGGCGCTAGGGTGCATTTCAGGATCAAGGACTGGCGGCGCCGATTGCACAACAGGCACCGCAACGAGGCCGACCGGGTGTAACGTCCCTTCCTCCCGGATCGACAGAGGCCGGAAGCACGCTTTCGAGCGACTTCCGGCCTTCCCTGGTGCAGCCTCCCCTTCACCGGGAATTCCTTGGCTTTTGGCGCATGGGCGTCTATCACCTTAGCGGAGCCGGCCAGCGCAGGCGGGCATGCGAGACGCCGAGCACGAAGCGCCGAATGACGGATCTTTTCACCGAAAACTCCCTTTTTCACGAAATCGAGGGCAATCCGCGGCCGGAAAATGCCACCGGCGGCTTCTTCACCACGCGTGACCGCAAGAATATCCGCTACGGCCTGTTCGGCGCAGTCGCTCGCCCGATGAAGGGCACCGTGGTCCTGCTCACCGGCCGCAACGAGTGCATCGAGAAATATTTCGAAACCATCCGCAACCTTGCCGATCGCGGCTTTGGCGTCGCCACCCTCGATTGGCGCGGCCAGGGCGATTCCGACCGGCTGATCCGCGATCACCAGCGCGGCTACGTCAGCAGCTTCCGCGACTACACCGCCGACCTCGAACAATTCTTCGAGGAGATCGTGCTGCCCGATTGCCGCGGACCGTACTACATCCTCGCCCATTCGGCAGGTGCCTTGATCACCCTGCTTGCCGCCCCGTCGATGGTGAACCGCATCCGGCGCATGGTGCTGATCGCGCCCTTCCTGACGCTGCCCGACCTGCCGGTCTCGATCTCGACGGTTCGCCGCGTCTGTTCTCTGTTCTGCGCTCTCAGCCTCGGCCGGCTCTACGCCGCCTGGGGTCCGCGGCCGAGGGTAACGGCCCCTTTCGAGACCAACAAGCTGACATCGGACCCGGAGCGCTATCGGCGCAACACACGGATCTACGAAGAGTTTCCGCAACTGGCACTTGGTGGTCCCACGATCCGCTGGCTGAAGGCGGCCGCCGAGGCATCCGAAGCTGTCAGCGACCCCGACTTCATGGCAGGGATTCAGGTCCCCCTGCTGATAATCGCCGCCGGCGCCGACCAGGTCGTCTCGACCAGGGCCGTGGAAACCTACGCCAGGCGTCTGCGGCTCGGTTCGCTGCTGATGATCGATGGCTCCCGCCACGAAATCCTGCAGGAAGCCGACATTTATCGCGAGCAATTGCTCGCCGCTTTCGACGCCTTCATTCCCGGGAGCGACGACCCCACAGCCTGACAGGCGCCGGTCGCTGGCCCGCTCCCCAAGGGGTGCGCCGGCAGTAAAACGACTGCTTCAAGCGGTCGGCATCACTTGAATGGCAGCGGACGCTCGTTTAGCCGCGCAAGGCGGCCATGGCGGCGGCATGAAGCTCCGGCGTCGCCGCGGCGAGCACATCGCCGCCCTGTTCCGCCGGCCCGCCATCGAATGTGGTGACGACGCCGCCTGCCTTTTCGATAATCGGGATCAGCGCCACGATGTCGTAGGGCTTCAATCCGGGATCGGCGACGATGTCGACGCTTCCTGAGGCGATCATGGCGAAGGCATAGCAATCGGCGCCATAGCGGGCGAGCTGGATCTGTCTTTCGAATGCATCGTAACGGTTGCGCGCCTCGCCCTTGAACAGGGCCGGCGTGGTGGTGAACAGCGTCGCTTGGTCCAACTTCGTCGTCTTGCGGGTCGTCAGTTTTCGCGGCCCGCCTGGCCCCTCATAATGGGAGCCCGAGCCGTTGGCGTAGAAAAGCTCGCCGGTGAAGGGTTGCGCCATCATGCCGGCAACGGCGTCGCCGTCGATCGTCAGCCCGACCAGTGTGCCCCACACCGGCAGGCCGGAAATGAACGCGCGCGTGCCGTCGATCGGGTCGATCACCCAGACATGCCGGCTCGAAATGTTCTCGCTGCCATGCTCTTCACCAAGAATGCCATGGTCGGGATACTCAGCAGAGATCAGCGCCCGGATGGCGCGCTCGGCCTCGCGATCGGCCTCGGTGACCGGATCGAAACTGCCCTGTTCCTTGTTGGCGACCGCACCTTGGCTGCGAAAGCGCGGCAAGGTCTCCGCCGCTGCCACCTGCGCGATGCGGCGCATGAAACCGACACTGATGTCCAACTGATTCTCCCGCACTGCAGCATGTCCGAGCCGTGCTCTGCCGCCAATTTCGTACCAAAACAAGAGTGTTCGACGACTTTTCCGCGACGGCATCTGTTGCCCGGATGTCACACAAGCGTCGTCGAAACGCAATTTCCACATCAGAGTGAATTAAAAAAGCCTCAAGGTCGCTTGACATTTGTGCAGCGCACAATACCCTTGATCTCGGACAGGGTTTCCTGTCCATGCCCTCCTTGGGCGTTTCCTCCCTAGACTTCGACCGTATCGTGCAAACGATGCGGTCTTTTTTTACGCCGCGATTTCACTCTGCGGCCAACGGCCGGTCGCTCACTCGGCGGCTAGCGGCAGGTCGATGAAATGATGGTCGGGCATCGACATCAGGTCGGCTGAGAACCGCGTCAGATCATCGGCCAGCGCATCGAAGCCGGCGGCCTTCTCGAATGTCCGCTCGTTCATGTAGAGCCCGCGATTGACCTCGATCTGCAGCGCATGCAGATGGCGCGCCGGGCGGCCGTAATGCTCGGTGATGAAGCCGCCGGCATAGGGCTTGTTGTGGGCAACCGAATAGCCCATGGCGCTGAGCAGGCCGATCGCGGTCTCGGTCAGGGCGGCGGTTGCCGAGATGCCGAAGCGGTCGCCGATGATGAAGTCGGGCCGCAGACCGCTGTCGCCGACACGGATGCTCGCCGGCATCGAATGACAGTCGATCAGCACGGCAAAACCGAACCGCGCATGGGTCCGGGTCAAAAGCCGCTTCAGCGTTTCGTGATAGGGCTTGTAGACGGCTTCGATGCGGGCAACCGCTTCGGCCAGCGGCAGGCGACCGGAATAGATGTCGAGCCCCTCGCCCACCAGCTTCGGCACCGTGCCAAGCCCGCCAGCCACCCGCGCCGAGCGGATGTTGCAGAAAGACGGCACTGGCTCGGCGAACATGCGCGGATCGAGTTCCCACGGCTCGCGATTGACGTCGAGATAGGCGCGCGGAAAATTCGCTGCCAGCAACGGCGCGCCTAGCGCCACGGCGCCGCCGAACAGCTCATCGACGTAACAGTCTTCCGACCGGCGGATGGCATTGCGGTCCAGCCTTGCCATGGCCAGGAAGCGTTCGGGATAGTAGCGGCCGCTATGCGGCGAGTTGAAGAGAAAGGGGACGCGCTGCTCGGCGCCCGACCGGATTTCGAAGGGTGGAAAGACCGAAAAATCCTCGGCTGCCGTCTTCAATTTGAGCGAACCCGAAAACACCAGTGCATCATGATGTGAAAGTGCCACCTTGCAGGCCGCGTGTCCAGCATTTCAGCGGCAGCACACGCCCTGGCAAATATGGATCATCGCCGTCCGCGTTCACTTGATGTTTACCCTCACCTCCTCATATACAGGATGGTTAACGGGCTTGCCCAACGGCAATCTCGGGCGGGTGATTCGGACGGGATATCATGGCACGCATTCTTCTGGCGGAAGACGACGACGATATGCGTCGGTTCCTCGTCAAGGCGCTGGAGCGCGCCGGTTACCAGGTCAGCGATTTCGACAATGGCGCCAGTGCCTATGAGCGGTTGCGCGAGGAGCCGTTCTCGCTGCTGTTGACCGACATCGTCATGCCGGAGATGGACGGCATCGAACTGGCACGGCGCGCCACCGAGATCGATCCTGATCTGAAAGTCATGTTCATCACCGGTTTCGCCGCCGTTGCGCTGAACCCGGACTCCAAGGCGCCGAAAGACGCCAAGGTGCTGTCGAAACCGTTCCATCTGCGTGACCTCGTCAACGAGGTCGAGAAGATGCTGCAGGCGGCCTGAGCCGTTTTCTAGGCGAGGCGCCGCACCTCTTCGCCACTGCGGCGAGACGACGCCTTCTTTCCTTTTTCCTGCTATTGACGCGCTGGATCAAAAATGGTGTATGCGCGGCTTCGGATGGGCGTGTAGCTCAGCGGGAGAGCACTGCATTGACATTGCAGGGGTCACAGGTTCAATCCCTGTCACGCCCACCATCCAACCAGACGATCAGACTTGAATCGGCATCCTGGCCCGCTCGCCCGAGCTGGACAATTTTCGTTCGCCCAAGGGAAGCTGGACACTGGCGAGTTTTTCGAGCGCAACGCGCCCGTCCCGGCGTTTGACCGGAACGGGCCGCACTCGATCAGATCATTGCGGCGCTGGATCAGGCGTATTTCCCGGCCTGTCGCCGCCGCCCTTGCCTTCGCGACAAGGCTCTCCGAGACCGCAGCATTTGCCGTTGTAGGTGACGCCAGGCTTCAGCTTGTCGCATTCCCTGGGAGCGGTTGTCTTGCAGCCGGCCAGCACCGAAACGGCGATGGCGGCCAAAAGGACGTTTCTTGAAACAGTAAACATCAGACGTTCTCCTTGATGGACCATGTTTGGACACATCGCTTGGTCGCGCCTCGAGAGAAATTGGTTCACAAGAAAATTGGTGACGCGAAAACCACCCTCGCGGTCGTTCGACAGCGGAAACACCTGGGCAGGCGCAGCAATCGCGTGGCGACGCGTCCTCTTCGACCGGTCAGCCTTTCCGCGCTTCAGATGCCCGCGACGGTGCAAAGGCTCTTCATTCTGGCCACCGCCAGATCGGGATCGGCGAGCAATCCTGCCTGGTCGGCAAGGCGGAACACGTCGGCATAGTGACGGATGCCGCGCGCCGACTGCATGCCGCCGACCATCGCAAAATGGTCCTGGTGGCCATTCAGCCAGGCCATGAAGACGATGCCGGCCTTGTAGTACTCGGTCGGCGCCTCGAAGATTTTTCGCGATAGTGGCACGGTCGGCGCCATCAATGTGTCATAGCCGGCGCGGTCACCCTCCGCCAGTTTCGCCAGCGCTGCATTGGCGACCGGGGCAATCGCATCGAAAATACCGAGCAGTGCGTGCGAGTGTCTTTTCTCGTCGCCGGCGATCAGTTCGGGATAGTTGAAATCGTCGCCGGTGAACATGACGACGCCGTCCGGCAGACGGTTCCTCAGCGCGACCTCCTTGCCGGCATCGAGCAGTGAGATTTTTATTCCCTCCACCTTGCCAATATGGCGTTCGATGATGGCAACAACTGTATCGAGCGCGGCCTCGAAATTCTCGCTGCCCCAATAGCCCCTGAGCGCCGGATCGAACATGTCGCCCAGCCAGTGCAGGATGACCTTGCCGGATGCCTGGGACAGGATGCGGTCGTAGACGCCGACATAGTCGTCCGGCCCCTTGGCCACAGCCGCCAGTGCCCGGCTGGCCATCATGATCGCCTTGCCGCCCAAGCCTTCGATGAAAGCGAATTGCTGCTCATAAGCGGTGATCACATCGTCCAGCGTCCTGGCGGTGGCGGGCGCCAGATGGTCGGTGCCGGCACCCGAGGCGAGATCGGCGCCATCGACGGTACGCGCCTCGGCGATCGAACGGCGGATCAATTCCTGCGCGTTTGCCCAGTCGAAACCCATGCCGCGCTGCGACGTGTCCATCGCTTCGGCGATGCGGAATCCCAGCCGCCACAGATGGTGACGGAACGCCATCGTCCTGTCCCAGTCGACCACCGGCCGGGACCATGGATCGGTCATGGCGAGCGGATCGGCAACGACGTGCGCGGCGGCATAGGCGATACGCGAAAATCGCGCGCCGATGTCAGGCTGCACGGGCTCGCCAACCAGCGTGTACCGGGTGCTGCCGCCACCCTCACCAGGCAAGGAAATGTCCATCCATCTCTCCCTTCGCAACGCTACTAAATGGAACGTTCCAATAAATCAAGAACCTTTAAGATTCCGGCTCCACGGCAGGAAGAATGCTGCATTGCAACACAAATCCTTGTGGAGCAAGCCATTTGAGTACGCACAATCGGCGTTCGAGGCGCGGGAAAAATCCCGATTGACTTACGAGCGGGGCAGAGATTAGAACGTTCCAATAACTTTGGGCCTGCACTCGGGGAGGATGCATCTGGATGGCCAACCGGGCCAAGGCGACAATATTCGACATCGCCCGCGAAGCAGGCGTGTCCAAATCGACGGTATCGCTCGTGCTCCAGGGCAGCGGGCTGATCCGGCCCGAAACAGCGAGCAAGGTGCGCAAGGCGATCGAGGATGTCGGTTACGTCTACAACCGCGGCGCCGCCAATCTGCGCAAGGCTCACTCCAATGTCATCGGCATGGTAATCAACGATCTCACCAATCCTTTCTTCGCAGAGCTGGCGGTTGGCATGGAACGCGTCTTCCAGTCGGCCGGTATCGTGCCGTTCATCGCCAACACGGCGGAAAATCCGGTACGCCAGGAAGAAGTGCTGAAGTCGTTGATGGAGCAAGGCGTCGCCGGCCTCATCGTGTCGCCGGCTCGCGGCACGACGCCGGGCGCCTTCAGGCGGATCGAGACGGCAGGTCTGCCGGTGGTCTTCGCCATG
This sequence comes from Mesorhizobium sp. M0618, assembly GCF_040320765.1. NCBI lineage: Bacteria > Pseudomonadati > Pseudomonadota > Alphaproteobacteria > Hyphomicrobiales > Phyllobacteriaceae > Mesorhizobium > Mesorhizobium sp. M0618. Next base: position 7,330 of record NZ_JAMYQH010000008.1, read on the forward strand.
CGCCGGCTTCCCGAGAGCCGTATTCCGGTTATCGCGCCCGACAATCATCGCGGCGCCTATCTCGCCACCGCCCATCTGATCGGCAAGGGACATCGCAGGCTGGTCTTCTTCGGCGGTTCGTCCGACCTGGTGGTCTATCACGATCGGCTTGGCGGATTTCGCGAAGCCTGCGAGACGCAGGGCATCTCCGACCGCGACGCACTGGTCGTCGAGGGAGAGACCAGCCGCAGAGGCGGTATCGCGTGCCTCGAAACCGCTCTCGCTATGGCTGAACCGCCGACCGCGGCGCTCTGCTTCAACGACGCTGTCGCCTTTGGCGCCATGCTGGCGCTGCGCAAGCGCGGGCTTGAGCCGGGAACTGATTTTGCCATCGTCGGTTTCGACGATGTGGCCGAGGCCGAACATTACATGCCGGCTCTGACCAGCGTCGCGGTGGATTCGGCCGGCCTCGGCGAACGCGCCGCCCATGTCATGCTGAAAATGATCCAGTCGCGCACCACACGCGCCGAAGACCATATTGGCGCGGTCAATCTGGTCGTCAGGGAAAGCTGTGGCCCGGATCGCCGCACCCGAAACAGGACGGCCGGTTCGGGGAGCACGAATTGAGCAAGGTCGTTTCGGCAGCGCAGGCAGCGGGCCTGATCAAGGACGGCATGGTCGTATCCGTGTCGTCGTCGAGCGGCCTCGGCTGCCCCGACGCGGTGCTTGCCGCGATCGGCGAACGCTTCGACGGGGAAGGCCATCCGAAGAACATCACGACGCTGCACCCGATCGCAGCCGGGGACATGTACGGCATCAAAGGCATCGACCATCTGGCCAAGCCCGGCCTGCTGAAGCGTACTTTGTGCGGCTCCTACCCGTCCGGCCCCTCCTCTTCCGAACCGCCGCAGATCTGGAAGATGATCGGCGACAATTCGGTCGCCGCCTACAACGTGCCGTCCGGCATCCTGTTCGACATGCACCGCGAAGCGGCCGCCAAGCGGCCGGGCGTGCTGACCAAGGTCGGCCTCGACACCTTCGCCGACCCGCGCCACCAGGGCTGCGCCATGAACGCCGCCGCCAGCGAGCCGATCGTTTCGGTGCAGCAGTTCGACGGCGAGGAATGGCTCTATTTCCGCTCCATCGTGCCGCAGGTCTCGATCATCCGCGCCACGTCGGCCGACGAGCGCGGCAACCTCACCTATGAGCATGAGGGTGCCTATCTCGGCGGCCTCGAACAGGCACTCGCCGCCCGCAACAATGGCGGCATCGTTATCGCGCAGGTCAAGCGCGTCGTCGAGAACGGCACGCTGAAACCGCATGATGTGCGCGTGCCGGGCGTCCTGGTCGACCACATCGTCGTCGCGCCCGACCAGTTGCAGACGACGCTGACACCCTATGACCCGGCGATCTCCGGAGAGATCTTCCGGCCGCTGTCGAGCTTCCGCACGCCGGAGATGAACGTCCAGAAAGTGATCGCGCGCCGCGTCGCCATGGAGTTGCGCGACGGCATGGCCGTCAACATCGGCTTCGGCATTTCCGCCAATGTCCCGCGCATCCTTCTCGAGGAAGGACAGCACGGCAAGATTACCTGGGTGATCGAACAGGGCGCGGTCGGCGGCGTGCCGCTGCTCGACTTCAAATTCGGCTGTTCGTCGAACGCCGACGCCTTCATGCCCTCGCCGCACCAGTTCATCTATTTCCAGGCAGGCGGCTTCGACGCCTCGCTATTGTCCTTCCTGCAGATCGACCGCCATGGCTCGGTCAATGTCTCGAAGCTTTCGGCGCGCCCGCATGTTACCGCCGGCGCCGGCGGCTTTGTCGACATCACCGCGCGGGCGAAGAAGATCGTGTTTTCCGGCTTCTTCAACGCCGGGGCAAAACTCTCATTGGCCGATGGCGCCATCCGCATCGATCAGGAGGGCAAGGTCAAGAAGGTGGTCAACGAGGTCGAGCACATCTCGTTTTCGGGCAAGCGGGCAGTCGCGCAGGGGCAAGACATCACCTATGTCACCGAACGCTGCGTGATGAGGCTGACGCCGGAGGGCCTGGTCGTCACAGAACTCGCACCCGGCATCGATCTGCAGCGCGATGTGCTGGCGCAGTCGGAGATCCCATTGGGCGTTGCCAAGGACCTCAAGACGACACCGGCAGCCCTCTATCAAGAGCAACCGATAGGCCTGTCGCTGAATGGCGGCGCCTCGCTCGGAGGCGCGCATGGCTGAACCTCTCGTCACTTTCGAGCAGGATGGCGCCATCGGCATCGTCACGCTGCGCCGACCGGAGAAATTCAACGCGCTGGATATCCCCATGCTGCGGGCGCTGGAGACGGCGCTCGACGCAGCCGAGATGGCCGAGGGCGTCCGCGTCGTGCTGCTGCGCGGCGAAGGCAAGGGCTTCTGCGCCGGCGGCGATGTCGAGGCGTGGGCGCGGATGAGTGCCGCCGATTTCCAGGTGCAATGGGTCCGCTATGGCCACCGCGTCTTCGACCGCTTGGCGCGACTGCGGCAGCCGACCATCGCCGTCCTGTCCGGCCATGCGCTGGGCGGCGGGCTGGAACTGGCTGTGGCTTGTGATTTCCGCATCGCGGAAACACAAGTGAAACTGGGCTTTCCCGAAACCTCGATCGGCGTCGTTCCGGGCTGGTCCGGCACGCAGCGCGCCGTGCGCCGCTTCGGCGCGCAGACGGTGCGGCGCATGGCGCTGGGCGGCGAGATCTTTCTCGCCCCTGAAGCACTGGCCTTGGGCATTGTCGATCGGGTGGTCGAGACCGGCAAGGCGCTGGCTAATGCACAGGCCTGGGCGGAAAAGATCGCCGAGCGCGGCCCGCTGGCGACCGAAGCCGCCAAGCTGATGATCGCGGTCGCCGAAGGCGAGGAAAGTGCCGCCGCCACCGAAGCGCTGGCCAGCGGCTTCATCGCCCTGACCGGAGATCTCAAGGCCGGCGTCGATGCCTTCAAGGCCAAGCAGAAGCCGGCCTTTTCGAGATCCTAGAGGAAAACAGATGAACGCCCCCCTCAAGATCGCCATGCCGGCCGAGGCGGCTGCGGCACCGAAAGCGTACAGACTGCTGATCGACGGCAAGCATGTCGATGCCCGCGACGGCCGCACGATTGCTCGAAATAGCCCCGGCCACGGCTTCACCGTCTCGCACTACGCGCAGGCCGGCGCGGCCGAAGTGGAAGCCGCTGTGCGGGCCGCCCACAAGGCGTTCGAGACCGGCCCATGGCCGCGCATGAAGGCGGCTGAGCGTGCCGCGATCCTGCTCAAGGCGGCTGACCTGATCGAGGGCCGGCTGGAAGAGATCGCCCGGCTCGACGCACTGGAATCGGGCAAGCCGATCGCCCAGGCGCGCGGTGAGATTGGCGGCGCCGTCGATATCTGGCGCTATGCCGCCTCGCTCGCCCGCACGCTGCACGGCGAAAGCTATGCCAATCTCGGCGATGCCATGCTGGGCGTCGTGCTGCGCGAGCCGATCGGCGTCGTCTCGATCATCACGCCGTGGAATTTCCCGTTCCTGATCGTCAGCCAGAAACTGCCTTTCGCGCTCGCCGCCGGCTGCACGGCGGTGGTCAAGCCGAGTGAGATGACCTCGGCCTCGACCTTCGTACTCGGCGATATCCTGATGCAGGCCGGCCTGCCCGCCGGCGTCGTCAACATCCTTGCAGGTCTCGGCGCCGATGTCGGTGCGCCGATGGTCAGCCATCCCCTGGTCGAGATGGTCTCGTTCACCGGCTCGACCCGCGTCGGCAAGATGACGATGGCCTCGGCCGCGCAATCGCTGAAGAAAGTCTCGATGGAGCTCGGCGGCAAGAACGGTCAGGTCGTCTTCCCGGACGCCGACCTCGAAGCGGCCGCCGATGCGGCGGTGTTCGGCGGCTTCTTCAATGCCGGCGAGTGCTGCAATGCCGGCAGCCGGCTGATCGTGCACGAGGCGATCGCCGACGATTTTCTCAGCGCTGTCAAGGCGCTTACCGCCAGGGTTACGGTCGGCGATCCGCTCGATGACCAAACCAAAGTCGGCGCGATGATCTCGTCCGACCATCTGAAGAAGGTGGCCGGCTATGTTTCTGCCGCTGAAGGCGACGGCAGCCAGGTTTACAGCGGAGGCAAGCAATTGGCCTCCAATGTCGGCCAATATCTCGATCCCACCATCATTCGCGACGTCACCGAGGAGATGGCCATCGCCCGCGAGGAAGTGTTCGGCCCGGTGCTCTCGGTGCTGACATTTGAATCGATTGAAAAGGCGTTGCACATCGCCAACGACACGCCTTATGGTTTGTCGGCGGGCGTGTGGAGCGCCAGCATCGACACCTGCATGTCGGTGGCGCGTGGGGTGCGTTCGGGAACCGTTTGGGTGAACACGTTCATGGAAGGTTATCCCGAGCTGCCTTTCGGAGGCTACAAGCAGTCCGGTCTCGGACGCGAACTCGGCAAACGCGCCGTCGAGGACTATACCGAGGAAAAGACAATCCAGTTTCATCGCGGCCAGCGCACCGGGTGGTGGGTCGGCTGAGTTGAGAAGAACCCGGTGGGCTTCACCGGTCGTGTAATGCAACAAGGGAGGAAGTACATGTTGCGCAAACTGCTTATCGGAACGGCTCTCGCGTCGGGCCTGGCTTTCACAGCCCACGCCGAGGACGTCAAGGAAGTCCAGATGCTGCATTGGTGGACGTCGGGTGGCGAAGCGGCTGCTCTCAACGTCCTCAAGGGCGACCTGGCCAAGGAAGGCTATGCCTGGAAGGACGTGCCGGTGGCCGGCGGTGGCGGCGATGCCGCCATGACCGCGCTGAAGGCAATGGTCGCGGCCGGCAATTACCCGACCGCCTCGCAGATGCTCGGCTACACCGTGCTCGACTATGCGGCCGCCGGCGTCATGGGCGACCTGACCGAAACGGCGAAGAAAGAAGGCTGGGACAAGTCCGTTCCGGCAGCCCTGCAGAAGTTTTCGGTCTATGAGGGCAAGTGGGTCGCGGCTCCGGTCAACGTTCACTCGGTCAACTGGCTGTGGATCAACAAGGCCGTCCTGGACAAGATCGGCGGTACCGAGCCGAAGACCTTCGACGACTTCGTTGCACTGCTCGACAAGGCCAAGGCGGCAGGCGTGATCCCGCTCGCTCTCGGCGGCCAGAACTGGCAGGAAGCCACCATGTTTGACTCCGTCGTGCTGTCGACCGGCGGACCCGAGTTCTACAAGAAGGCCTTCAACGACCTCGATGACGAGTCCCTGAAGTCCGACACGATGAAGAAGTCGTTCGACAATTTGGCCAAGCTCGTCACCTTTGTCGACCCCAACTTCTCCGGCCGCGACTGGAACCTTGCCACCGCCATGGTCATCAAGGGCGATGCCCTTGTGCAGGTCATGGGCGACTGGGCCAAGGGCGAGTTCAACGCCGCCAAGAAAACGCCGGGCACCGACTTCCTGTGCTATCGCTTCCCGGGCACCGACGGCTCAGTGATCTACAACTCCGACATGTTCGGCATGTTCAACGTTCCGGACGACCGCAAGGCCGCCCAGGTCGCGCTGGCCACCGCCACCCTGTCGAAGAGCTTCCAGTCGGCCTTCAACGTCGTCAAGGGTTCGGTTCCGGCCCGTACCGACGTTCCGGACACCGACTTCGACGCGTGCGGCAAGAAGGGCATCGCCGACCTGAAGGCAGCCAACGAAGGCGGCACGCTGTTCGGCTCGCTCGCCCAGGGCTATGGCGCGCCCCCGGCGGTCGCCAATGCCTACAAGGACGTCGTCTCCAAATTCGTCCATGGGCAGATCAAGACCTCGGACGAGGCCGTGACCGAGCTGGTCAAGGCGATCGACGACGCCAAGTAAGCGCCACGCGCCAAAAACGCCTTCCCCGCTCCGGCGGGGAAGGCCCAGATCCGCGAACTTAGATCCGCGAAGCTGGTTGGCCGCGAGTCGACGGGAGGAGCCCCATGAGCACGGTAGCGACAAGCCAGATCAAGCTGACGCCGGAGCATGCGCGGCCACGCGCCTCGGTGCGCTCACGCCTGCAGGACGCATTGCCGAAGATCGTGCTGGCGCCCAGCTTTGCCATCACCATCGTCTTCGTCTACGGCTTCATCCTGTGGACGATCTATTTGTCCTTCACCAATTCCAAGACCTTCCCATCCTATGTCATCACCGGCTCGCGCGCCTATCAGCGACTGTGGGGCTGGACCTTCGACACCGACCCGCCCTCGAGCTGGTACACGTCGATCACCAATATGGGCATCTTCGGCTTTCTCTACATCTTCATCTGCCTGGCGCTCGGCCTGTTCCTGGCCATCCTGCTCGACCAGAAGATCCGCGGCGAAGGCGTGCTGAGGCCGATCTATCTCTACCCGATGGCGCTGTCCTTCATCGTCACCGGCGTCGCCTGGAAATGGTTCCTCGATCCCGGCCTCGGCCTCGAGCAGACCTTGCATCAATGGGGCTGGACGAGCTTCCATTTCGACTGGATCAAGAACAAGGATTTCGTCATCTACACGGTGGTCATTGCCGGCGTCTGGCAGGCCTCCGGCTTCATCATGGCGATGTTCCTGGCCGGCCTGCGCGGCATCGACGGCGAGATCATGAAGGCGGCGCAGATCGACGGCGCCACCACCTTCCAGCTCTACCGCCGCATCGTCATCCCGCTGCTGCGGCCGATCTTCCTGTCGGCCTTCATCGTGCTCGCGCACCTCGCCATCAAGTCCTACGATCTGGTCGTGGCGCTGACCAGCGGCGGCCCCGGCGGCTCGGCCTGGCTGCCATCCAACTTCATGTATGAGTACACGTTCAAGCGCAACGAAATGGCCGTGGGCTCGGCCAGCGCCGTGATCATGCTGATGACCATCGTCGCAATCATCGTGCCGTATCTCTATTCGGAACTGCGGGAGAAGCCGCGATGAGCGCCGTCACCACTCCCGCCCGCCAGGCCTCCGGCGGCGTCAACGTCAAGGTTATCAACCGCATCGTCATCTACGGGCTGCTGGCGCTGTTTGCGCTATTTTATCTGATGCCGCTGTTCGTCATGCTGGTGACCTCGTTCAAGACCATGGACGAGATCCAGAACGGCAACATGCTGGCGCTGCCCAGGGCGCCGACCTTCGATCCGTGGCTGAAGGCCTGGGGCGAGACCTGCGTCGGCCTCACCTGCGCCGGCATCAAGGGCTATTTCTGGAACTCCATCAAGATGGTCGTCCCAGCCGTCCTGATCTCGACGATGCTCGGCGCGCTCAACGGCTACGTGCTGACCAAATGGCGTTTTCGCGGGGCAACGCTGGTGTTCGGGCTGATGCTGTTCGCCTGCTTCATCCCGTTCCAGTCGGTGCTGCTGCCGATGGCGACCATCCTCGGCAGCCTCGGCCGCTTCGGCGTCACGCTGCAGAATGCAACGGGAACCAGCTTTGGCCTCGGCAACCCGACGGTCAACCTCGTCTTCGTCCACGTCGTCTACGGCATCGGCTTCACCACGCTGTTCTTCCGCAACTACTATGAGGCGTTCCCGACCGAACTGGTCAAGGCGGCACAGGTCGACGGCGCCTCCTTCTTCCAGATCTTCCGGCGCATCATGCTGCCGAATTCAATGCCGATCTTCGTCGTCACGGTGATCTACCAGTTCACCAACATCTGGAACGACTTCCTGTTCGCCTCGGCTTACGCCGGCACCGGCGACGCGATGCCGATGACGGTGGCGCTCAACAACGTCGTCAACACCTCGACCGGCGTCGTCGAATACAACGTCAACATGGCCGCCGCGATGATCGCGGCACTGCCCACCCTTCTCGTCTATGTGCTCGCCGGCCGCTACTTCGTGCGTGGTCTCATGGCTGGCGCCGTCAAAGGATGATCTGATGGCTTTTCTGGAAATTGATGGTCTGAGAAAGCGCTTCGGCCAGGTCGAGATCCTCAAAGGGATCGATGTCGAACTCGAGAAAGGCGGCTTCCTGGTGCTGGTCGGCCCTTCCGGCTGCGGCAAGTCGACCTTGCTCAACACCATCGCCGGCCTGGAGACGATCACGTCTGGCGAAATCCGTGTCGACGGCCGCACCATCAACGATCTGCACCCCTCCAAGCGCGACATCGCCATGGTGTTCCAGAGCTATGCGCTCTACCCGAACATGACGGTGGCCGGAAACATCTCGTTCGGCATGGAGATGCGCGGCGTGCCGGCGGCGGAGCGCCAGAAGGCCATCGACAAGGTGGCCAAGGTGCTGCAGATCGGCCACCTCTTGCAGCGCAAGCCGAGCCAGCTTTCGGGCGGCCAGCGCCAGCGCGTCGCCATGGGCCGGGCGCTGGTGCGCGACCCAAAACTGTTCCTTTTCGACGAGCCATTGTCCAACCTCGACGCCAAGCTGCGCGTCGACATGCGCATCGAAATCAAGCGCCTGCACGCCACCACCGGCACCACCATCGTCTACGTCACGCACGACCAGATCGAGGCGATGACGCTGGCCACCAAGATCGCGGTCATGCGGGATGGCGAGGTGCAGCAGTTCGGCACCCCGGCCGAGATCTACAACAACCCGAGCAATCTCTTCGTCGCCGATTTCATGGGCTCGCCGGCGATGAACCTGATCCCGGCGACCATCGGCACGTCAGGCAATGCGCTGTCGGTCGTGCTGCAGCGCGAGGCGCGCGAGCCGATCTCGCTGCCGATGGCGAATGCGCCGGCGGGCCTGTCGGCATTCCAGGGCAAGCCGATTATCTTCGGTGTCCGCCCCGAAGCCCTGACCGATCCGGAAGGTGCCGAGCGCAACGCCTCGCACATCGCAACCGCCGACTGTCACATCGAGGTCGTCGAACCGGCCGGCTCGGATACCTTCGCCGTCACCAATCTCGGCGGCAAGGGCGTGGTGGCGCGGCTGCGCGCCGATGCCAACATCCAGCCGGGCACCAACACGCCGCTCGCCTTCAACCTGACCAAGGCGGTGTTCTTCGATCCGGCGACCGAGACCCGTATTCGCTAATGTATGTCGCCCAAAAGTGGATCCGGTTTTGGGGCAACGACATGCATCAAAACAAGAAACTAAAGCGCGTCGGGACGCGATTTAGGCCATGACAAATCCGGACATCGTCATCATCGGCTCCGGCATTGGCGGCGCCACGATCGCCTCCGGCCTTGCCGGCAGCGGCGCCTCGATCCTGATGCTGGAGCGCGGCGAGCCTTTGCCGGCGACGCCGCACACACGTGACACGCGCTCGATCTTCGTCGATGGCCATTATCGGCCGAAGGAGATGTGGCGCGAAGCCGGCGGTGCCGCCTTCAATCCGGGAAATTACTACTATGTCGGCGGCAATTCGAAATTCTACGGCGCGGTGCTGATCCGCTACCGCAAAGAGGATTTTGCCGCCATGGAGCATTTCGGCGGCGTCTCGCCGGCCTGGCCGTTTTCCTATGACGAGTTCGAGCCCTGGTATTCGAAAGCCGAACAGCTGTTTCGCGTGCGCGGCACGCTGGGCGAAGATCCGACCGAGCCGTTCCATTCGGTCCCCTACGCCTATAAGCCGGTGCCCGACGAGGCACCGATTGCCCGCGCCCGCGCCGAACTTAAGGGGCTCGGCCTGCATCCCGCCTCGCTGCCGCTCGGTGTCGACATCGAAACCTGGCTGAAGGAGGGCAAGACCGGCTGGGACGCGTTTCCCAACACCGGTCAGGGCAAGGTCGATGCGCAGACCGGACCGCTGACGGCGGCGCTGAAGGACACCAACATCCGGCTCGAGACCGGCTGTTACGTCGAGTACCTGGAGGCCTCGATCGACGGCAAAACCATTGCTGCCATCCGCTATCGCCAGAACGGCGAACTGAAGAAGGTGTCGCCGAAGCTGGTCATCCTCTCCGCCGGCGCGGTCAATTCCGCCGTCATCCTGCTGCGCTCGCCCTCGCCCAACAACGGCAAGGGAGATGGCAAAGGCCTCGCCAACCGCTCCGACCAGGTCGGCCGCAATTTCATGAACCACAATTCCAGCGCCATGCTGGCGATCGACCCGCGCCGCCGCAACGATGCCGTCTACCAGAAGACGTTGATGCTGAACGACTATTACCTGTCCGACGGCAAGGGTGGCAAGCCGCTCGGCAATGTCCAGCTTCTCGGAAAGATCGACGGCAACATGCTGCGGGCCAACGTCAGGTACACGCCGAAATTCGCGCTCGACTTCATGGCCGGCCACGCCGTCGACTGGTACCTGATGTGCGAGGACCTGCCCGATCCGGAAAGCCGCATCATGGTCGACGGCAAGGACATCGTCATGCAATGGCGGCGCTCCAACATGCAGTCGCTCGACGGGCTGACCAAGGTGATGCGCGAGAATTTCCGCGCCTGCGGTTATCCCATCGTTCTCTCACGCCCCTTCGACAAGCGCACGCCGTCGCACCAATGCGGCACGATAAAGATGGGGGACGATCCGGCGACGGCGGCGCTCGATCCGTTCTGCCGCTCCTTCGATCACCGGAACCTGTTCGTTGTCGATGGTAGTTTCCTTCCGAACTCGGCGGCGGTCAATCCGGCATTGTCGATCGCCGCGCAGGCGCTCCGCGTCGCGGACCACATCCGCAAGACGGACCTCGCCGCATGACCCGCCCCTCCGCCATCGTCACCGGCGGCGCGCGCGGCATCGGCCTTGCCTGCGCCCAGGCGTTGGCGGATGTCGGCTTCGATATTCTGATCGCAGATCTTGCCGAAACAGCCGCTGATGGACTTGCCACCGACATCACCAAGCGTGGCGCGAAGTTCGCCTATGTCCGTTGCGACATCGCCGATCTCGCCAGCCACACCGCACTTGTCGATGCCGCGATGCGCGCCTTCGGCCGTATCGACTGCCTGGTCAACAATGCCGGCATCGGCGCCGTGGTGCGCGGTGACCTCTTGGACCTCAAGCCGGAGAATTTCGACCGCACGCTGGGCATCAATCTGCGCGGCACCGTCTTCCTCAGCCAGGCCGTCGCCAAGGCGATGCTGGCTGCGCCAGGCGATCACCAGAGGTCGATCATCACCATCACCTCGGTCAGCGCCGAAATGGCGTCGCCGGAGCGACCGGATTACTGCATCTCGAAAGCCGGGCTTTCGATGTGGGTGAAGAACCTGGCGCTGCGGTTGGCGCCCGAAAACATCGGCGTGTTCGAGGTGCGGCCCGGCATCATCCGCACCGACATGACTTCAGGCGTGACCGCCAAATACGATGCCCTCATCGACAGTGGACTGGTGCCGGCCAAACGCTGGGGCGAAGCATCGGACATCGGTGCGGTGGTGGCGACGCTCGCCGGCGGCAGGCTCGGTTTTTCGACCGGCTCGATCATCAATGTCGACGGGGCGCTCTCCGTGCCGCGGCTTTAAGTGGATGGTTTCATGACCGACTACATCATCGTCGGCGCCGGTCCTGCCGGCTGCGTTCTGGCCAACCGATTGAGCGAGGATCCGGCAAATTCGGTGCTGCTGCTGGAAGCCGGCGGCAAGGACTGGCATCCCTATATCCACATGCCCGCGGGCTTCGCCAAGATGACCAGGGGTATTGCCTCCTGGGGCTGGTCGACGGTGCCGCAGAAGCACATGAAGGACCGCGTCTTCTGGTACACGCAGGCCAAGGTGGTCGGCGGCGGCTCGTCCATCAACGCCCAGATCTACACGCGCGGCAACGCCCGCGACTACGACGCCTGGGAGAAGGAAGAAGGCCTCGCCGGCTGGGGCTATCGCGATGTATTGCCCTATTTCAAGCGCGCTGAGAACAACCAGCGCTACGCCAACGATTTTCACGGCGACCAGGGGCCGCTCGGCGTCTCGAACCCGATTGCGCCACTGCCTATCTGCGAGGCCTATTTCCGTGCCGGCCAGGAGATGGGCATCCCCTTCAACCCGGACTTCAACGGCGCTGCCCAAGAAGGCGTCGGCTATTACCAGCTGACCCAGAAGGATGCCCGGCGCTCGTCCGCTTCAGTCGCCTATTTGAGGCCTATCCGCGCCCGCAAGAACCTGACCGTCCGAACCGATGTGCTGGTGACGCGCATCGTCGTCGAGAACGGCCGCGCCATCGGCGTGGAGGTGGTCGACAGGCCAGGCGGCGAGAACAAAATCCTGCGCGCCGAGCGCGAGGTGATCGTCTCGTCCGGCGCCATCGGCTCGCCGAAACTCTTGATGCAGTCGGGCATCGGCCCCGCCGACCATCTGAAGTCGGTCGGCGTCACGCCGGTGCACGATCTGCCCGGCGTCGGCTCCAACATGCAGGACCATCTTGATCTGTTCGTCATCGCCGAATGTACGGGCGATCACACCTATGACAACTACGCCAAGCTGCACCGCACGGCCTGGGCCGGCCTGCAGTATCTGCTGCTGAAGAAAGGGCCGGTGGCCTCCAGCCTGTTCGAGACCGGCGGCTTCTGGTACGCCGACCCGACCGCCGCCTCGCCCGACATCCAGTTTCATCTCGGCTTGGGCTCCGGCATCGAGGCTGGCGTCGAGAAGCTGAAAAACCCCGGCGTCACCCTGAACTCGGCTTTCCTGCGGCCGCGTTCGCGCGGCACGGTGCGGCTGAAGAGTGCCGACCCGGCCGATCATCCTCTGATCGACCCGAACTACTGGTCCGATCCCTATGACCGCGCCATGTCGATCAAGGGGCTGCGGCTGGCCCGCGAGATCATGCGGCAGAAGGCGCTTGCCCCTTATGTGCTGCGCGAAGTGCTGCCCGGCCCGTCACTAGTCAGCGACGACGAGCTGTTCGCCTATGCCTGCCGCGCCTCCAAGACCGACCATCACCCGGTTGGCACCTGCCGCATGGGTCATGACGAGATGGCTGTCGTGACGCCGGATCTGCGGCTGCGCGGCATCGAGGGCCTGCGCGTCTGCGACGCCTCGGTGATGCCGCGCGTGCCTTCATCCAACACCAATGCGCCGACCATCATGGTCGGTGAAAAGGGCGCCGACCTGGTCCTTGGACGCGAGCCGCTGCCGCCGGCGGTGTTTTCCGGAAACCGGGCTGCTTAGCCACTGAGGGGTAAGATATGATCAGGCACTGTGTTTTCGCTAGATTCCGCAATGATGTCGCCGCCACCGAGCGCACGGCGATCCATGCCGATCTCAAGGCGCTGCGACAGGTGATCGACGGCATGGACGCAGTAAAATTCAGCGCCAATGTCAGCCCGGAGCCGTTCGCACGCGGCTTCACCCACGGCTTCACCATCGATTTCCGCGATGCTGCCGCGCGCGATGCCTATCTTGTGCATGAAGCGCACCAGCGCGCCGGCGCGCGCCTGGTCGCTGCCCTGGAAGGCGGCACGGACGGACTGCTGGTGTTTGATCTCGAAATCTAAACCTACCCTCAAGCCACGATCGAGTTCATCGACAGATGGCACCGGTCGGTGTCATCGCACCTTCCGCCATTCCAGCGGGCGTTCGATCAAATGAGCCACGCGAAAACGTGACCACCGGTCTTCACTGAACTGGCCGATAATTCCCCCCATCGATGATGATGGAGGAAGATTTGCCCCTTAATTCGCAGCAGAAGAAGACCGTCCTCGCCTCATTCCTGGGCTGGACGCTCGATGCTTTCGATTTCTTCCTTCTGACATTCCTGCTCACCGATATCGCGACCGAATTCCACGCCGACGTGCCCGCGGTCTCCAAGGCGCTGTTCCTGACCTTGGCGACACGCTTCATCGGAGCGTTCTTCTTCGGCATGCTTGCCGACAAATACGGGCGCAAGCCGATCCTCATGCTCAACATCGTCAGCTATTCGGTGATCGGCGCGCTGGCCGCCTTCTCGCCCAATCTTGGCATTTTCCTGGCGCTGCGCGCGCTGTTCGGCATCGCCATGGGCGGCGAATGGGGGCTGGGCAGTTCGCTGGCCATGGAATCCATTCCGCCCAGTGCCCGCGGCATGGTCTCCGGCATCCTGCAATGCGGCTATCCGGCAGGCTATCTGCTGGCGGCGGTGGTCTATGGTCTGTTCTATCAGCAGACGATCGGCGGCTACACGATCGGCTGGCGTGCCATGTTCCTGCTCAGCTTCGTGCCGGCGCTGATCGTGCTCTTCATCCGCTCGCATGTACCGGAATCGCCGGCCTTCGTCGAAGCGCAGAAGACCGCGAGACCGGGCATGTGGGAAACCCTGCAGAAACACTGGGGCGTCGCGCTCTATGCCGTCGTGCTGATGATGTTCTTCAATTTCTTCAGCCATGGCACGCAGGATCTTTATCCGACCTTCCTGAAGAAGCAGCATGGCTTTGATCCGCACACAGTGAGCTGGATCACCATCGTTGCCAATATCGGCGCCATCGTCGGTGGCCTGGCATTCGGCGCGCTGTCGGAGAAGATCGGCCGCGTCAACGCCATCACGCTGGCATGCCTGATCGCCTTGCCGTCCATCCCGCTATGGGCCTACTCGACCACGCCGTTCATGCTCGCCATCGGCGCCTTCGTCATGCAGGTCGCGGTCCAGGGCGCCTGGGGCGTCATCCCCGTGCACCTCAACGAGCTTTCGCCCGGAGCGGTGCGGGCGACCTTGCCCGGCTTTATCTATCAGGCGGGCAATCTCGCCGCGTCCTATGGCGGCCCCTATCAAGCAGGAATCGCTGAAAGCGCCGGAGGCAGCTATGGCTATGCTCTGGCGCTGTTCGCAGGCGTGGTCGCCGTCTGCATCATCATCGTCATCCGCTTCAGCCCGGAACGACGTGGCCAGGTGATGACCGTGCTCAACTAGGGTCCAGGTCAGCCGAGCCTGAGCGCAACGACACCCGCAACGATGCTGAGCGCGGCAGCACCGCGCCAGCCGGTCATTTTTTCGCCGAGAGCGAAGACCGAGATCATCATGGCAAACAGGATCGAGGTTTCACGCAGCGAGGCCACGGAGGCGATCGGCGCCTTGGTCATCGCCCACATGACGATCCAGTAGGCGGCCCCACTGAGCACGCCCGTGAACAGCCCTGCCTTCCAGTCGCGCGCCAGCACCGGCAGCGCCTTCGGCCCGCGGAAGATGAGGCACAGCACCAAGGCGCCAAAAGCATCGCAGATGAACAGCCAGGCTGCATAGCTCTGCGCGGTTGCCGCCAGCCGCGCGCCGCTACCGTCGGACAGCGTGTAACTGGCAATGAAGATAGAAGTGCCCAGCGCGAAGCCGACCGCGCGCAGATTGAGCTTTTCCAGATGCGCGCCGCCACGAAACGACATCACCAGCGTGCCGGCCGACAACAGGAAGATGCCGAGCATGGCGAACGGGCCGGGGATTTCGGCAACGACGAACATGCCGCCAAAGGCCGAGAGCAGAGGTGCGGTACCCCGCGCCAGCGGATAGATCTGGGCGAAATCGCCGGCCTTGTAGGCGCCGATCAGGAAGGTCCGGTAGCCCATGTGGAAAATGACGGAGGCGATGATGTAAGGCCACACTTCCGCCTTCGGCACTTCGACGAAAGGCAGCACCACGAGTGCTGCAGCGCCCATGCCGAGCGTCATCAGCGTGATCGACAGGAAGCGGTCGAGATGGACCTTGACCAGCGCGTTCCAGATCGCGTGCATGGCGGCGGCGGCAAGCACTGCGAAGAAGACGAAAAGCGTCATGTGGCAATTCCGGGCGTTTCCAGGTCGATGTCGACCCGCAGCGGAAAATGATCCGACGCAACCTCGCCGATGTCGGCACTGATCGAACGCACCCGCCCGGCGAACATGCCGCCGACGAAGCAATGGTCGAGCCGGCGCTTTGCCAGCTTGCCGTCGATGGTCTTCACATGGGTGTGGAAGTCCGGAACCGGCTCCCCGGCAACGGCGACAGCATCGACGAAACCATCAAGATAGGCGGCACCCCGATGGTAGGGTGTGCTGCCGACGATGCGGCGATATTCGGCGCTGCCCGGCTCCATGTTGAAATCACCCATCCAGATCGCCGCCAGCGGGTTTTCCGGCTCCGCTTCGCCGCTGGTCCAGTTGCGCGTGGGCTCGTCGTCGACGCCGCTCCACGGCCCGCCATCGGACGGTGCCCGGCGATGCTCGGCCAGGAGATAGTCGATCTGCTCCAGCCGCTCCTCGGCCGCGATATGGGCGAGATGCAGCGACAGCACCCGCACCGGCCCTGCCGGCGTGCGGATCATGCATTCAAGCGCGGCGTTGCGGGTGTTGAGCGGCCGCTGCGTACGGCGCATCGGCAGCGCATGCAGCCGCGACCAGACGATCGGCAGTTTCGACAGCACCATGGTGCCGAACTGGCGGCGCCGGTTGACCAGACGGCCGTCGCGCCTTTCGCTGGCATCCATGTCGAAGGCCGGGCAGTAGACCCAGTGATGTTCGGGCAGCAGACGGGAAAGCAGCTCCGGCTGGTCGTCGTAATTGCTGCGTTGCCAGTGCCGCTCGACTTCCTGCAGGGCAATGATGTCGGCACCGGCAACGATGCGCGCGGCGCGCGAAAGATCGTAGCGGCCGTCGCCGCCGAACCCGTACTGGATGTTGTAGCTGACCAGCTTCATTGCTTATCCGGCTCAATTTCGTGTTGGCAGTAGCGGTTCGATGCCGCGGTTGCAATGTGCAGGAGAATGGATGTGGCTTGGACCAGCCTTGCCCTTCACCGGGATCATGCACCGATTCCGAAGCACTTCGGTATCTTCCGTGCGCCGGAAAACGGCGTGCGATGTCTTAAGTATTCAGCGGCTGGAACCGGCCGGGTGGCGACGCCGCCAGTTCGGTCCAGTCGATCTCTTCCTCAAGGCGATGATAGGCTTCGTCGCCGATCGTCCCATTGCGGCGCAATTCCTCCAGCGCGTCGCGCTGGCTCTTGATCGCATAAAGACGCAAGCGGTCATATTCGGTCGCTGCCTGGGCATCGTCGGGATTTTTGGCGATCTTGCGTTGAGCGGCATATTGCTCGCGCACCGCGGCCGCCGCGTCCGATGTCTTGCCGCTCAATATGTCCAGCGCGGCCTGCATGACCACGACGCGCGCCTGCGCAACCTCGCGGTCGACGGTTTCGTCAGGGTCGAGGTTCAGCAGGCGCAGCAGCGGTTTCAGGCTCATGCCTTGCAGCACCAGCGTGCCGAGCACGACCGTGAAGGCAGCGAGCACGATCGGGTCGCGGGCCGGGAATTCAGCCGGCAGGGCGAATGCCGCCGCAAGCGTCACCAAACCGCGCATCCCGCACCAGCCGATCAGCACGCCGCCACGAAACGACGGAGCGTCACGCTGACGATCAGCTACGCCGAAGCGACCAAACCACCTGATGATCGCGCCGCACCCCAGCACCCAGATGAGGCGTGAGACGATGACGATGGCAAGTACTGTACCGGCCAGGACGAACGCATCGGTTTGCCCCTGCCCGGCAAGCCGGCCGACGATCGTACGCGCCTGCAGGCCCATCAGCACGAAGGCCAGCACATTGAGCACGAAGACCGCCGTTTCCCAGACCGAATAAGAGCTGATGCGGTTTCTGGCCGGCATGCGGCGCGGCGCGGTGCGCGCGATGGTCATGGCATAGACGACTATGGTGATGATGGCCGACAGTCCGATCCTGTCGGCCAGGATCCAGACCCCGAATGTGCCGGCAAATTGCACCACGGTGCCGCTCGCCGGGTCCTCGATCCGGCCCAGCGTTATCAGAGACACCCGGCCAAGCAGGTAGCCGGCCGCAAGACTGCCGAGCGTGGACAGCAGGATCATCGGAACGGCGCTGCTCAGCAGAATGGAACCTGCTGCCGCCGAAATCGCCATCCGGTAAATCAGCAAGGCGGTGGCGTCGTTGAGCAGGCTCTCGCCCTGCAGAATGGCAGTGATGCGATGCGGCACCTTGAACTGGCCAAGCACGGCCGATGCAGCAACCGCATCGGGCGGCGCCACGATGGCGCCAAGCGCTATGGCCGCGGCGATCGGCAGACCTGCCATCGCCCAGCCGGCAAGCGCAACCGTCGCTGTCGTGAAAAGGACGGCACCAAGCGCCAGCAGCACAAGCGGCACCCTGTAACGGTTGAGATCGCGCAGCGACGTGTCATAGGCGGCATCGAGCAGCACCGGCGCGATGAACAGGGCAAGCGCCAGTTCCGGATCGATCTCGATCGTCGGCACGCCAGGCACGAAGGCGATGGCCACTCCTGCCAGCGCCAGCAAAGAGGGATAGGGAACCTGCACGCGCCGCGACAGCGCCGTAAGCGCAACGGCGATCAACAGCAGAACGAGTGTCAGTTCGAAAAGAACCATGGCCTGTTATAGCCGGGAAGCGAGATTCTGGCAGCGGCAAAGCGGCTGGAAACTATTGATAGCCCAGCCCGCTCGAGCCGGCAGGAATATGCCGCGAATTGCCTTCCGCCGATGCCCTGCCAAATCGACAAATGCGCCGACCGCACTGACATCGAAATCACCGATAGAGGGCTCGCTTAAACACGGACTTCCCTGCATTGCAGCCCATGCCACGCGGACGGAAGCATCCTCCCGTCTTCGCAGACCGGGATGCAGCCATTCATTTTGAACAAGCGCATCAGCCTAGTGAAGCACCAGCATATCGCTCGACGAGAACGAGATCTCGGCCTTTTCACCGACTGCGGGGGGCGGGGTTGCCGGGCTGTTGAAGGTGTCGAGCGAGACCGTGTTGCCGCCGATGCCGACACGAACCCGGATGACCGAGCCGAGGAAATGCACCTCGGATATCTCTCCCGAAAGGCTGGAATCGCGGCCGGGCTGTCGTCCGAGCGAGATTGCCTCAGGCCGCAACGCCAGCGACAGCGTGTCGCCTGACTTGGAACCGTTGAGCTTGCCCTTGAGCGAGACCTGTTCGGAATTGACCCGCACCGTGCCTGCAGCCGCATCGGTGACGGTGCCTTCCAGCACGTTCAGCGTGCCGACGAAATTGGCGACAAACTTCGTCGCCGGGCGGTTGTAGATCTCGAATGGCGTGCCGACCTGCTCGGCCTTGCCGCCATACATCACGGCGATGCGGTCCGAGATCGACAGCGCCTCTTCCTGGTCGTGCGTGACGAAGATGGTGGTGATGCCGAGCTTCTTCTGGATCGAGCGGATTTCCTCGCGCAGCGACACGCGCACCTTGGCGTCGAGCGCCGACAGCGGCTCGTCGAGCAGCAGCAGCTTCGGCTTCGGCGCGATGGCGCGGGCCAGCGCGATGCGTTGCTGCTGACCGCCCGAAAGCTGGTAGGGATAGCGATCGGCCATCTGCGGCAGCTTGATGATGCCGAGCATCTCGGCGACGCGGGCATCGATGTCGGCCCTCGGCATGCCGGCGACCTTCAGGCCGAAGCCGATATTCTGCGCTACGGTCAGGTTCGGGAACAGCGCATAGGCCTGGAACACCATGCCGACATTGCGCTGGTTGGGCTTCAGCCTTGTAATGTCCTTGCCGCCGACGACGATCGTGCCGGCGCTCGGCTCCTCGAAGCCCGCCACCATGCGCAGCACGGTGGTCTTGCCGCAACCGGACGGGCCGAGGAACGAAACGAACTCACCACGCTCGACGTCGAGATTGAAATCCTCCACGACCGTGGTGGCGCCGAAGGATTTGCGAACGTGCTGGATGGAGAGGAACGGGTCGGCCATGGTGTTGTTCTTTCGATCAGTACTTTTCGATCAGTTGGGGCGGTTCGCCGATCTCGGCGCGAAACGGGACAGGATCTGGATCAGCGACATGCAGCCCCAGGTGATGGCGAAGGCGATGATGGCGAGCGCTGCCGGCTCATAGGCGCGGTTGGCGCCGATGTTCTGCAGATACGGGCCGAAGGCGGGCCGGTTGAGCAGGCTTGCCATGGTGAACTCGCCGATGACAATGGCGAAGGTGAGGAAGGCGCCCGAGAGCACCGCGATCAGCACGTTGGGCAGGATGACACGGGTGATGATCGTTCCCCAACCAGCACCAAGGATCTGTGCCGCCTCCGTCAAGGTGCGCACGTCGATTGTGCGAAGCCCGGTGTCGACGGCGCGATACATATAGGGCAGCGCCAGTGTCGCATAGCCGATGACCAGCAAGGCATTGGTGCCTGTATCGGTCGCCAGGAACGGCAGCGGCGAATTCGACCCGTACATTCTGATGTAGCCGAAGACGATGACGATGGCTGGGATAACCAGCGGCAGCAGGGTAATGAACTCGACGATCGGCCGCAATTGCGGCAGCCGAAGCCGGATCCAATAAGCGGCCGGCACCACGATCAGCACACCGAGAATGATGGTGAAAACGGCGGCCAGTACCGAATAGCCGAAGGTAGCCTGGAAACGGGCGTCGCCCAACACGACCTTGTACGCGTCGAAGGAGTACTCCCCGCGCCGCATGCGCATCGAGAACTCCACGGTCGCGATCAGCGGAATGAAAAAGTAGGCCGCGCCAAGAGCGAAGACGAGCCAGGCCCAGAACTTTCCCGACTTCATTTCAGCCACCTCTCGGAACGGGTCCGGAACCAGATGTAGAACACATTGGCAAGACCGGTGATGACGATCATGCCGAAGGCGATGGCATAGCCGAGATGGGCATTGTGCAGCACATCTCCACGGATCTGTGCATAAAGCAGGATCGGCACGATGTTGAGCGACGAGCCGGTCAGCGCATAGGCGGTGGCGATGGCGCCGAAGGCGTTGGCGAACAACAGGATCACGGTGCCGAGGAAACTCGGCCAGATCACCGGAATGACCACCATGCGCCAGTACTGGGACATGGTCGCGCCCAGCGTCGCGGCTGCCTCGCCCCATTCCTTCTTCAGCCCGTCGATGGCTGGCACGATGATCACCACCATCAGCGGTATCTGGAAATAGACATAGGTCAGTGTCAGGCCCCAGAATGACAGGATGTTGAAGCCATGCGCGTAGATGTTAAGGCCGAACACGGTGTTCAGGATCACCGTCGCAAGGCCGAGGCGGCCGAGCGTGGCGAGGAAGGCAAAGGCCAGCGGCACGCCGGCAAAATTGGAGGCCACGCCGGAAAACGTCAGTGTCGCCGAACGTATCCAGTCCGGCAGGCCACCGCGCACGATGGCAATGGCAATCGCCAGGCCCGCGAATGCGCCAATCAGCGATGAAGCAAGACTGATCTTGATAGAAATCCAGTAGGCGGCAACGATGGACGGTTGCGCCAGCGCTGCGATGTTTTCGAGAGTGAATTCGCCGGCATCGTTCTGGAATGCACCCAGCATCAGATAGAGCGTGGGCAGGATGAGGAACATGATGGCGAAGATGAAGAACGGTGCAACGCCAAGCCACTGGGTCGGCAGCCGCATGCTGCGTGCCTCGGCGGGAGGCGCGGTCTTCCCGGTAACAGCGTGGTCGGACAATGTGATATCGGTCATGCGCCGGCTACCGTCTTCGAGAGAAGGACCGGGCGGCCGCGAGGCCGCCCGGCATGGTGTGAGTTACTTGACGTTGGCGCCGACGACGGCATCCCAGTTCTTGGTGATGGCTTCCTTGGACTTGCCCTGCTCGTCAAGCGTCGGGAACACGGCGGAAGCATAGGCTTCGGCCGGCGGCAGCTTGGCGAGGATGTCAGCCGGGATCTTGCCGTTCTTGGCGAGATCGTTGAAGCGGATCGGGTGGCAATAGCCTTTCAGCCAGCCGATCTGGCCTTCGTCCGAGTAGAGGTATTCGAGCCAGAGCTTGGCTGCATTCGGATGCGGCGCGTAGGCGCTGATCGCCTGCACATAGACACCGGCGACAACACCGGTCTTCGGCACGACGACGTCGACGGGCGGATTGCCCTTCAGCGTGTCGCGGCCGGCGAGCGCGTTGTAGTCCCAGGTGACGAGGATCGGGGTCTGGCCCTGGGCTAGCGTCGCGGCCTTGCCGATGACCGGCACGAAATTGCCGGCGGCATTGAGCTTCTTGAAGAAGTCGAGGCCCGCGGTGCCGGCAGCCTCACCGGCGGCGGCGCCTGACGACAGGCCCGCGGCATAAACCGCCTGGATCGCCTGGTTCGAGGCGCGCGGATCGCCGGCAAGGGCTACCGAGTTGGCGAATTCCGGCTTCAGCAGGTCGGCCCAGTCGGCCGGAGCTTCCTTGACGAGGTCCTTGTTCACCTGGAAGGAAAGCACGCCGTAATAGTCGCCGGTCCAGAAGCCTTCGGCATCCTTGGCGCTGTCGGGGATCGAGTCCCAGGTCGACACCTTGTAGGGCTGGATCAGGCCATCGGCCTTGGCGGTCGGACCGAAGGACAGGCCGACGTCGATGACGTCAGGCGCCTGCGGGCCCTTGTTGTCTTTGTTGGCCTTGATCGCCTCGATCTCGTCGCCGGAACCGGCATCGGGATTGAGTTCGTTGACGGTGATTTCCGGATACTTCGCCTTGAAGCCGGCGATGACGTCGCCGTAACCGCACCAGTCATGCGGTAGCGCGATGGTGGTGAGCTGGCCTTCCGCCTTGGCGGCCTTGACGAGATCGTCCAGCGAATCCGCGGACGAAATCACCGTCGACGCGAAAAGCGCCGCGGCCGAAAGGGAAAGCACTTTCCCCGTGAATTTGAACATGTGTTCTCTCCGTTGAACTGACGCCGTTGGACGCCTGCGATGCGGTATCGTTTTCATGTGACAGCCAGATGAAAGCTTTGTGAAAGCGGCTGCTCGCAGTGCGAAAAAGTAAACTCTTTTTAACCTGATGTAGCAATCGCTTCGGGATTCTTTTTCCGGCTAACTAGTTTTTGCCTTGCCCGTCATCCTCCCCCTTTGTTTTCATAGCCCCTTTTCAGATCACTTTGCGTGCGGAAAACGCCTCAGACCGTGCCGGCGATGGCGTTTTCGAGCAACGTCAGCGCCGCCTTTTTAGTCAGCTTGACCGGGTTGCCGCCGGCAGTCGGATCGACCACCGCCATGTCGGCGATCAGCGCCTTGCGCTTCTTGTCCATGTCGAGCCCCTTGATAAGGCCGGGCAGTGCATGCGGCACCTTCAGTTCCTTGCGAAGCTTGATGATGGCTTTGGCGAAGCCGTCGAAGCCTCCCTTGATGCCGCAATAGGCGGCGAGCCGGCCGATACGCTCCTCGATGGAGTCACGGTTGAAGGCCAGAACATAGGGCATGAACACCGCGTTGGTCATACCGTGATGGGTGTCGTAGAGCGCGCCGACCGGGTGCGACAGCGAATGGATGGCGCCGAGCCCTTTCTGGAAGGCGGTGGCGCCCATGGCGGCGGCGCTCATCATATGGGCGCGCGCAACGAGATCCCTGCCGTTGGCATAGGCCTTGGGCAGGTTCTCGAAGACCAGCCGGACACCTTCGACAGCAATGCCGTCGGCCATCGGATGGTAGCCGGGCGCGCAATAGGCTTCGAGGCAATGGGCCAGCGCATCCATGCCGGTACCGGCGGTGATGAAGCCCGGCATACCGACCGAAAGCTCCGGATCGGCAATGACGATAGCCGGCAACAATTTGGGATGGAAGATGACCTTCTTGGTGTGCGTGGCCTCATTGGTGATGACGCCGGCGCGGCCAACCTCCGATCCGGTCCCGGCGGTGGTCGGCACGGCGATGATCGGCGCGATGGCATCCGAGTTGGCGCGCGTCCACCAGTCGTCGACATCCTCGAAATCCCACACCGGCCGCGTCTGCCCGGCCTGGAAGGCGATCAGCTTGCCAAGATCGAGCGCCGAGCCGCCGCCGAAGGCGATGACGCCGTCATGCTTGCCCTTCTTGAACACGGCGATGCCGGCGGTCAGGTTGGATTCGACCGGGTTCGGCCTGACCTCGGAGAAAACGCCGTAAGGGACCTTCGCATCGTCGAGGATCTTCAAGGTCGAGGCGACGACCGGCAGTTTCGCCAGGCCCGGATCGGTGACGAACAACGGCCGCTTGATGCCGGTGGCCGTCAATACCTCGGGCAATTCCTTGATGCGACCGGCGCCGAAGCGGACGGTGGTGGGATAGTTCCATTTGGAGATCAGCTTGGACATTTTTGTCTTTCAATAAATCAGATGGCTTCGCGCAGATGGAAAGATTTCGGCCGGGTCAGATTATCGTAGCCGATGGCCGACAAGCCCGCACCCTTGCCGGTGTCCTTGACGCCGGTCCAGACCAAGGCCGGGTCAAGATAGTCGCAGCGGTTCATGAACACCGTGCCGGTTTCGACGCGGTTGCCGATCGCCACCGCATGCTCGGTATCGCGCGTCCAGATCGAAGCGGTCAGCCCGTAGGGGCTGTCGTTCATCAGCGCGATCGCCTCTTCGTCGTTGCGCACCTTCATGATGCCGACGATCGGGCCAAAGCTTTCCTCACGCATGACGCTCATCTGATGGTCGACTTCTGTCAGCACTTCCGGCGCCAGATAGGGCGAACCCGCCTTGTCGTTAGCCACCTTCATATTGATGTGCGCCTTGGCACCCTTGCGCAGCGCTTCGGCCTTCTGTTCGCGGATCAGGTCGGCGAAGCGCGCCTGCGCCATCGGTCCCATCGTCGTCGCCTGGTCGAGCGGGTTGCCGACGACATAGTTCTTGGTCTCGGCGATGAAGCCTTCGACGAATTCGTCATAGACCTTCTCGTGCACGTAGACACGTTCGATGCCGCAGCAGCACTGGCCGGAATTGTAGAAGGCGCCGTCGACCAGATTGGCGACCGCATGGTCCATCTTGGCGTCGGGCAGCACATAGGCCGGATCCTTGCCGCCAAGCTCCAGGCCGAGCGTCATGAAAGTGCCAGCCGCTGCCTTTTCGATGGCGCGGCCGCCGGCGACCGAACCGGTGAAATTGACATGGTCGATCTTCCCCGAGCCGAGCAGCCTTTCGGTCTGGGCGTGGTTCAGCACGACATTCTGGAACACGCCCTTGGGCAGGCCGATCTTGTCGAAAGCTTGTTGGAAGCGCTCGCCGACCAGCAGGGTCTGCGCCGCATGCTTCAGGATGACGGTGTTGCCGGCCATCAGCGCCGGCACGATGGTGTTGACGGCGGTGAGATAGGGATAATTCCACGGCGCGATCACCATGACGACGCCGAGGGGGTCCTTCTTCACATAGCGGCGGAAGCCGTCCTTCGGGTTGGAGGCAGGCACCGACTTGAGCGCCTGCTCGGCGATCTCGACCATATAGGTGGTGCGTTCCCTGACGCCGCCGAACTCGCCGCCGTAGCGTACGGGCCGCCCCATCTGCCAGGCGATCTCCGGCACGATCTCGTCGGTCATCGCGACCAGCGCTTCCAGCATGGCCAGCATAAACTTGCCGCGCTCGACGATCGGCGTCTCAGCCCACTTCTCCTGCGCCGCCTTGGCACGCTCGACCGCGGCGTTGATCGCTTGGTCGGTCGCGATCGGCCGCTCGGCATAGATCGAGCCATCGATGGGGGATATGAGTTTGACCGTTTCGGTCATTTTGGAAGTCCTCGCATTCTACAACAAAGTCTTGTGGGCTGACGCTGCCCCTAATCCGCCTGCCGGCACCCCTCCCCGCATAGTGACGGGGAGAAGGATGGAGCTCCAGCGTCTTCGCCTCCTCTCCGTTTTCTTCACACGGAGAGGAAGGGTAAGGGACGGCGCCGACGGCGCCGACGAACAGTCGATAACTAGTACCGCTCGAACCCTCTGTGCAGTTCCCAATCTGTAATGCGGCGGTCGTATTCGAACTGCTCCCACTTTGCGGTGTGGACATAGTGTTCGAGCACATCCTCGCCGAGCGCCTGCTTGAGCATCTTCGACTTCGCCAGCGTGTCGGTGGCATCGCGCAGCGTCTTCGGGATCTCCGGCAGGCGAG
Source organism: Mesorhizobium sp. M0618 (assembly GCF_040320765.1). Classification (NCBI taxonomy): domain Bacteria; kingdom Pseudomonadati; phylum Pseudomonadota; class Alphaproteobacteria; order Hyphomicrobiales; family Phyllobacteriaceae; genus Mesorhizobium; species Mesorhizobium sp. M0618. The sequence continues at coordinate 32,897 of NZ_JAMYQH010000008.1, forward strand.
ATGCCTGATAGGCATCGCCGACGAACGGCTTCTGCAATTCCAGCTTTTCGTGGATGCCGGCAAGGCCGGCGGCGATCAGCGCTGCGAACGCAAGATACGGATTCAGATCGGCGCCGCCGATGCGGCATTCCATGCGGATGCCCTTGGTGCCCTCGCCGCACAGGCGGAAGCCGGCGGTACGGTTGTCCTCGCTCCACATGATCTTAGTCGGCGCGAAGGTGCCGGCCTGGAAGCGCTTGTAGGAGTTGATATAGGGCGCCAGGAACCAGGTGAATTCCTTGGCGTATTTGAGCTGGCCGGCGGCCCATTGCTGGCCAAGCGTCGACAGCGTCCAGTCGGCCGTCTTGTCGAAGAACAGCGGTGTCTTGCCGTCGGCGCTCCACAGCGAATTGTGGATGTGGCTGGAATTGCCGGCGAGCCCGTAATTATACTTGGACATGAACGAAATCGCCTTGCCCTCGGACTCGGCGATTTCCTTGGCGCCGTTCTTCAGGATGACGTGGCGGTCGGCCATGTCGAGCGCCTCGGCATAGCGCACATTGATCTCTTCCTGGCCCGGACCCCACTCGCCCTTGGAATTTTCGATCGGGATGCCGGCCGCTTCCATCTCATTGCGAAGCCGGCGCATGACGCCTTCTTCCTTGGTGGTGATACCGATCTGGTAGTCGCCGATATAGGGCGATGCGGTGTCGAGACCCTGCCAGTGCTTCTTGCGGGCAGAATCGTATGTCTCGTTGAACAGATAGAATTCGAGCTCGGAAGCGAAATAGCCGATATAGCCGCGCTCGCTCAGCCGCTTGACCTGCTTCTTCAGGATGGCGCGCGGCGAGTGCGGCAGGTCGTCATGGGTGTGGTGGTCGAGCACGTCGCAGATCACGAGTGCGGTCTTTTCCAGCCAGGGAATGCGCCGCAACGTGGCGAGATCCGGCTTCATGACGAAGTCGCCATAGCCCTTCGACCAGCTCGCCGCCTTGTAGCCCGGCACCGGCTCCATATCGATGTCGGCGGCCAGCAGATAGTTGCAGCCATGCGTTTCGTCATGCGCGGAATCGACGAAGTACTGCGCCAGGAAGCGTTTTCCCGCCAGCCGTCCCTGCATGTCGACGATGCAGGCCAGCACGGTGTCGATCTCACCGCTGGAGACCGCTTTCTTCAACTGATCGAACGAGAAATTTCCGGCCATTCCTTTGGCACTCCAGCACTTGTCGATTGAAAGGGATAAACGTAGCCATGGCCGGCGCGAGGCCGGCCATGGCCATATAGGGCGATATCAGGCGCCAGCTTCGCCGATAGCCACCTCGGCTGCCCTGATCGCGGCCTGGCGTTTGGCAATCTGGTCACCGATCGGCGGCCCCTGGAAGCGGCGGTTCTCGAAACCGAACCAAAGCACGGCGGTCAGCAAGATGAAGCCTATGGTGATGTAAAGCACCTTGTCGTTCGGCGGCTGGATGGCGATGTAGAAGATGATCACCATGCCGACAATCGACAGCGCACAGAAGAGCTTGAACAGTCCGGCGCCCAGGTTCCACGGGCCAGGATTGGGCCACTTGGCCGTGCCGAATGCGACCATGCCGAGTGCGATCGGGATGGTGAACGACAGGAACAGGAACACCAGCGTCGAATTGACGACGATGGTGTAGATGTTGGTGCCGCCGATCGAAATAAACTGGGCAAGGAACACATAAAGGATCTCGAGGATCGCGGCCGTCCAGATCGCATTGACCGGCGTGCGCCAGGTCGGGTTGACCGTGGCGAGAGCCGCGGAGCCAACAGGCATGCCGCCGTCGCGAGAGAAGGCGAACAGCATGCGCGAAGCCGAGGTCACGGTGGCGAGGCCGCAGAGGAATTGCGAGATCAGGATTGCAAAATAAAGCAGTTCCTTCAGCCACACCGGCAGGATTGCATCCATTGTCGAGAAGAATACGCTCCATCCCTGCTTGGCGCCGGCAGCCAGGTCCGGGATCGCGAGAACGATTGCGCACAGCATCACCCAGCCGATCAGCGACGACCACAGCACCGACGAAACGATCGCCCGCGGGACGGAGTGTGCTGCCTTGACGGTCTCCTCGGAGGTGTGGGCCGAGGCGTCATAGCCGGTGATGGTATAGACGGGCAGAAGCAGGCAGAGCAGGAACAGGTAGCTCATGGAGTCGGTTTGCGGAAAAACACCGCCGCCCGCATCGCCTGAATAGTTGGTGAACGTCCACAGCCGGCTGATGTCGATTGCCGGTGCGAACACCAGGCAGGCCACGATCAGCACTGCTGTTGCGCCCAGGATAAGAAAGCCCGAAGCATCGGTGAGCATTGCCGTCAGTTTGATGCCGAAATGGTTGAACAGCGCCTGCAGCACGGTGATGAAGGCGACGAACCCGACGATTTCGCCCGGCGTGCCGGTGATGCCAAACCAGCTTCCGAACGTTCCAACGAAGAAGAAAGCGGTGCCGATGTTGATGGCGCCGAGCACGGTGATCAGGCCGAACAGGTTTAGCCAGGCCGTCAGCCAGCCGGTGAAGCGGTTGCCGAGGATCGACGACCAGTGATAGAGGCCGCCGGCGGTCGGAAATGCCGAGGCGATCTGCGCCATGGCAAGGGCGAAGAAGCCCGACACGCAGCAGCCGACGATCCAGCCGATGCCCGCACCTGCGCCGCCGATCGACGATGTGGCTTGCGCGAAGGAGTTGATGCCGCCCGAAAGGATGCAGATGATCGAGAACGATATCGCGAAATTCGAGAAGCGGCTCATGCTTCGCGACAGTTCCTGGGCATAGCCCATGCCATGGAGAACCTTCAGGTCCTCCTTCTTGTCAACGTCCGTATAATCCGGTCCTGCCATTTTCATTCCCCTGTGGTTCTAATTGGCCGATTGAACTGACTTTCCGACTGAATGCGATCTGGAATATCCGGCCTCCTCTGGCTCCAGATCCGAAAAAATGCCCGTGAGCAGATCCGCCCATTTCCGCTGCCCGGTCTCGCCGGCGATTTCGTCGTTGCGGATTTCGATCATCGCGCAGGGCAGGCCGCGCGAGCGCGCATGCCGTTCCAGCGTGAAATAGACGCGGTCATCAGGCGAATAAGGCTCGTTGACGCCGACGGTGACGCCGGCAAGCCGCTTCAGCGCCGATATCAGCGGCGCCGCCAGCCGGCGATCCTCGTCGTGGATGATGCCGATATGCCAGGGCCGGCTCATGGACTTGTAGACCGGCGTGAAGGAGTGGACCGAAACCAGCCGGGTTTGCTGACCCTGTGACAGCCTGTTGTCGATGATACCGGCAATCGTGTTGTGGAACGGCTGCCATGACAGGGCAACACGCGCCGCCCGCTCGCTCTCCGACAGGCCGGCATTGCCCGGTATGGCCGTTGTCTCACTGACCGGCGGTACCAGGTCGGGCGCGTCGAGTGGCCGGTTGCAGTCGATGACAAGGCGAGAAATACGAGTTTCCACCAGCGTCGCGTCGAGCGCCTGCGCCATGCGGCGGGCAACCGGCAGCGCGCCGGGATCCCAGGCGATGTGACGGGACAGGTCCTCGGCGGCAAGGCCGAGCGTACCGAATTCGGCCGGCAGGAAGTTCGAGGCGTGATCGCAAGTCAGCACGAAAGGGCTCGATCCGCCGGGGTTCGTCACCCTTACGGTATCAGACGATGCAAGGCTGGCGGGCCGTGCTTTCTCCATACTGTGCCGTCCCCGGGGAGCGCTGTATCGTATGTTACGTATTTTGCCTCATTGCGTCCCTGTGGATGATTTCATACAGTTTGTCCGGCTTTGTCAAATGCGATCTCGGAAAAGGCCTTCGGCCGGGCCAGGGGTGGGGAAAACATGATTTCCAGCATTGCCGAACTGATCGCCGATCGCCTCGGCACGATGCCGGCCGGCGAACGGCGCGCGGCCCAGACACTGATCGCCAACTATCCGATGATCGGCCTGAAAACGGTCGCTGAATTCTCGGCCGCGGCGGGCGTCTCCTCGCCGACGATCCTGCGTTTCGTCGCCCGGCTGGGTTTTCAGAACTATCCGGAATTCCAGTCGAGCCTGCAGGACGAACTGGCGGCGCAACTGCAATCGCCGGCGACAAGGACGCTCAATCCGCCCTCGCCTGGCGGTGGGACGGTGTCGCCGATGCTGGAAGCGACGCTCGACAATATGCGCGAGACGTTCAGGCACCTGTCCGACAAACAGCTTGCCGACATCGCCGCCCGGCTAGCGGACCGGCGCGGCAAGACCTTCCTGATTGGCGGTCGCTTCACCGATCCGCTGGCGCGCTACATGGCCGCCCACCTCGCCATCATCCAGCCGGATGTCTTTCACCTCGCCGGCCAGGAAAGCATGTGGCGTGACCGGCTGATCGACATGGGCAAGCGCGACGTGCTGGTGATTTTCGACATCAGGCGCTATCAGGACAGCCTCCTCCGCTTCGCCGAAAAGGCGCATCAGCGTGGCGTGCAGATCGTGCTTTTCACCGACCAGTGGCTGTCGCCGATCGCCCGCTTCGCCCGCCATGTTATCGCCGGACGAACCGCGGTGCCGTCGGCATGGGATTCATCGGCTGCCCTTTTCGTCGTCGCCGAAACGCTGATCGGCGCCGTCACCAGGCAACTGGAAGCAGAAGGCGCCAAACGCATTCGCGAGATGGAAAGTCTGCGTTAGCGCCTGTGCGATGATCCAAAGCGTTACGCATATTTTCTCAAACGTTACATATATTTAATGTGCGCAGCCCCCGGAGAGTTGTCATAAAGGCGCGATATCGGGGTGGCTTCTTGCCTTACAATAGCCTCGCTGCGTCTGCTTCATTTCGGGAAACTGGTAGACGGAAGGATTGTCTTACCAACCGGAGTGCCGATGGCCGCCTGGAAACAGATACTTTTTGCGCTTGTTGTGCTGGTGGCGGCGGCAGCCGCCTGGCTGCGCTTTTATCCCAGCGCGCCGGACGTGCTCGCACGCTGGGGCATAGACTGGGCTTACGCGGCAACGCCGCCGGCGGAAAGCAGCGCCGCTAACACGAAGCAGGCAAACGGCCGCAGTGGCGGCAATCAGCGGGTGAACGTGGTCGCCCTGGCGGCCACTGCGGCTGTTATCAACGACCGCCTGCAGGCGATCGGCACCGGCCGTGCCAATGCCTCGGTGACCGTCAATCCCTACAGTTCCGGCCGCCTCGCCGAACTGCTGGTTGAATCCGGCAGCCATGTCGACAAGGGACAGATCATCGCGACCCTCGATTCCGAGACCGAAGTGATCTCTCAGGACCGGGCCAAGCTCGCCTTGCAGGATGCGCAGGCCAAGCTCGACCGCGTCAAGTCGCTTCGTGCCTCCAATGCCGCGACACCGGTCGCCGTGGCCGACGCCGAGGTTGTGTTGGCAGGCGCCAAGCTGGCGCTTCAGGACGCGGAACTTGCGCTGCAGCGCCGGTCGATTCTGGCGCCGATCGCCGGCACTGTCGGCATTCTGCCGATCTCCGCCGGCAACTATGTCACCAATCAGTCGGCGATCGCCACGCTCGACGACCGGTCCTCGATCCTGGTCGATTTCCTGGTGCCGGAGCGTTTCGCCGCCGCCGTCAAGGTCGGCGCGCAATTGACGGCAACGCCGATCGCCAATCCCAGCAATGCCTATACCGGCACGGTTTCGGCCATAGACAATCACATCGACGAAAAGAGCCGCACCCTTCTGGTCAAGGCCAAGATCGCCAATCCGGCCGATTCCCTGCGCGCCGGCATGTCGTTCGGCATCACCATGAAATTCCCGGGGCAGACCTATCCGGCCGTCAGCCCGCTGGCGATCCTGTGGGGTTCGGACGGCGCCTATGTCTGGCAGATCGAGGACGGCAAGGCCAAGCGTGTCCCGGTGCGCATCATCCAGCGCAACACCGAGACCGTGCTGATCGACGCCGGGATCGACAGCGGCGACATGGTGGTCACCGAAGGCACCCAGAGCGTCAGCGAGGGCGGCGCGGTCCGCCTCGCCGGCGAAGAGCAGCGCGCCGCGGACGCCGCCGCAGGCACATGACCAGCCCCGCCAACACTGCCAGCGAGACCGGCTTCACCGCCCTGTTCATCCGCAGGCCGGTGATGGCCTTCGTGCTGAACACACTGATTGCGGTCGCCGGCCTGGCCGCCTTCTACGGCGTCGAGATCCGCGAACTGCCGGACGTCGATCGCGCGGTGGTCACCGTTTCCACCACCTTCGCGGGCGCGGCGGCCGAGACCGTCGATCGCGAACTGACCGACACCATCGAGGGCGCCGTCGCCCGCGTCTCCGGCGTCAAGTCGATCTCGTCGTCTTCCTCATTCGGCTCGAGCCGCGTCACCATCGAGTTCAACGATGGCGTCGATCTGAATGTCGCCGCCTCGGACGTGCGTGATGCCGTCGGCCGCGTCGCCAACCAGATGCCGGACACCGCCGATCCGCCGCGCATCGTCAAGGCCGACGCCAATTCCGACGCGGTGATGCGACTGGCGGTGACCTCGTACAACATGTCGATCCAGGACATGACCGTGGTGGTCCAGGACCAGATCGAGGACGAGCTGGCCGCCGTGCCCGGCGTTGCCGACGTTCAGGTCTATGGCGACCGCGACAAGATCTTCCGCATCGATGTCGACCAGAACAAGCTGGCCAGCCTCGGCTTCACGGTCGCCGACCTCAGGGCCGCCCTTGCCTCGGTCGCCTTCGATTCCCCCGCCGGTTCGATCACCACGACCAACCAGGACCTGATCGTCCGCACGACTGCCGACGTGACCACGCCTGAAGAGTTCGAAAACATAATTGTCGGCGGCACGACGCGCATCCGCGATGTCGCCACCGTCACGCTCGGCCCCGACGTCGGCCAGACCACGTTGCGCTCGGACGGCAAGACCGGCATCGGCATCGGCATCATCCGCCAGGCGGAATCGAACACGTTGGACATCTCGACCGGCGTCCAGTCCGCCGTCGCCAAGTTGCAGGAAAACCTGCCCAAGGGTGTTTCTCCTCGACTGGCGCGCGACGCTTATCCCCGGCCTGGCGATGCCGGTCGCCATGATCGGCACCATCGCCGCCATCTATCTGGCCGGCTTCTCGGTCAACATCCTGACCCTGCTCGCGCTGGTGCTGGCGACCGGCCTGGTCGTCGACGACGCCATCGTCGTGCTCGAAAACATCGTGCGACGACGCAACGAAGGCATGGGACCGCGTGCGGCCGCTGTGCTTGGCGCGCAGGAAGTGTTCTTTGCCGTTATTGCCACCACCTTGACGCTGGTCGCCGTCTTCGTGCCGATTTCGTTCCTGCCCGGCCAGACTGGCGGCTTGTTCCGCGAATTCGGCTTCGTGCTTGCCATGTCGGTGCTCTTGTCCTGCGTGGTGGCGTTGACGCTGTGCCCGATGCTCGCCTCGCGCATGCTGACCGGCGCATCGCTCCACCACGAAGGTGGCCATGGCATCGGCGCCCGCATCGGCGGCGCGCTCAATACGGCCTACAAGCGCAGCCTGCACGCCTGCCTCGACGCGCCATGGATCGTGCTTCTGGTCGCGGTGCTGTTCGCCGGCACCGCCTTCACGCTGTTCGGCACCATCCGCCAGGAGCTGACGCCGACCGAGGACCGCGCCGCCGTGCTTCTGCGCATCAGCGCGCCGCAAGGCGTCAGCCTCGACTACACAACGCAGCAGATGCAGAAGATCGAGAGACTGATCCAGCCGATGCGCGATTCCGGCGAGATCCGCAGCACTTTCGAAAATGCCGGCCAGAACGGCTCCTACAACTCCGGCTTCATGGTGATGACGCTGGCGCCGTGGAACGAGCGCAGCCGCAGCCAGCAGGAGATCATGGCCGAGATCAGCCAGCTGACCAGGCAGGTGCCGAGCGTGCGCATCTTCCCGGTGCAGCCCAACAGCCTGGGTATCCGTGGCGCCGGCAACGGCCTGCAGTTCGCGCTGGTCGGCAACGACCGCAAGGCGCTCGGCGATGCCGCCGTGAAGATCATCGCCGAGATGCAGAAGGACCCGCGCTTCCAGACACCGCGCCTGTCCATCGACCCGACGCAGCCGCAGCTCGCCGTCGCCATCGATCGCGAGCGCGCCTCCGACCTCGGCATCGACATATCAGGACTGGCCAACACCTTGCAGGCCATGCTCGACGGCAACGATGTCGTCGACGTCTACATCGCCGACCGCAGCTACGGCGTGAAGCTGGTCTCGACCACCAATCCGATCAACGATCCGACGGATCTGGAAAACATCTTCCTGAAAACAGCCGACGGACGTTTCGTGCCGATGTCGACCATCGCCACGCTGACCGAACGCGCCGTGCCGCCGTCGCTGTCGCGCGAACAGCAGCAGCCCTCGGTGGCAATCACGTCCAACCTCAGCGGCGACTTAGCGCTTGGCGATGCGCTCGCCCGCGCCGAGCAAATCGCCACGCCGCTGCTGCCGCCAGGCAGCCGCATCCTGCCCCTGGCCGAGGCGGCGACGCTGGGCGAGACCAACAGCGCCATGGTCACCATTTTCGGCTTCGCGCTGGTCATCATCCTTTTGGTGCTGGCCGCCCAGTTCGAAAGTTTTGTGAGCGCCGTCATCATCATGGCGACGGTGCCGCTCGGGCTGGCCTGTGCGATTTTCGCGCTTCTCCTCTCGGGCACCAGTCTCAACGCCTACAGCCAGATCGGCCTGGTGCTTTTGGTCGGCGTCATGGCCAAGAACGGCATCCTGATCGTGGAATTCGCCAACCAGTTGCGCGACCGCGGGCTTGGGGTGCGCGAGGCGATCGAACAGGCCTCGATCATCCGCGTGCGGCCGGTGATGATGACGATGATCTGCACCGTGCTCGGCGGCCTGCCGCTGGTGCTGGCGAGCGGCGCCGGTGCCGAGGCGCGCGTCGCGCTCGGCTGGGTCATCGTCGGCGGCCTGGGGCTGGCCACCGTCTCGACGCTGTTCCTGACGCCGGTCGCCTATCTCCTGCTTGGCCGCTTCGTCACGCCGAAGACCCACGAGGAAGCCCGACTGAAGCGCGAGTTGGAGGAAGCCGCCTACACCAATGTGGAGCCGGCAGAATAGAAATTCCAGGAAAAGTGTGTAGCGGTTTTTCGTCCGGTATTTCGTAAGAAAAATAATTCCGCCTATCTCAAGAATCGGCCTTCGATCGACCAGCGCGCGGCGAGGAAATTCAGCACCGCCGCCACCACGACGCCGCCGATTTTCGCCGACCACACCCCGATGATGCCGGCGAGCAGCGCGATCGAAAGGCTGGAGACACCGAGCGAAATCAGCGCTCCAAGCGTGGCGAAACGAAGGAACGCGTCATGCAGCCGGATGGCTCGATTGCGCTCGAACGACCACAAGCCGTTCGCCGCGAAGGAAAAGGTGACGGCGACGAACCAGGCAGCGATGTTGGCCGGCACCGGCGCAACCCCGAGCTTGAGCAGCAGGAAGAAGCTGGCAAGGTCGATGGCCGTGTTCGCCAGTCCGACAATGGCGAAGCGGACGATCTTGCTGCCGGCCGAACGCTGGGGCCGATCGGCGTCGCTCATCTCTTGCCGTCCAAGATTTCGACGCCGGCGCGGGCCAGGCTGGCTCCGAACGCGTCCGATGCCAGGGCCGCGAATTCGACCTCGCGCACACCTTGCATCATGTCGCGCGCGCGCAGCGTCTCGTCGACATGGCCGGGATGACACATGAACAGCCCTCGCTCCGGCAACCCTTCGACGGCGGCCTGCAGAACCGCAGCGAACTTTTCGGGTTGCCGCCAGTCATAGATGCCGGCGAGCGGCTGGAAAACGATGAAGCCCGCGCGCTGCATCGAGCGGTTGAACCCGGCGGCGAGCGCGGCAATCGCAGCGACTTTCGCACCCGCGGCCAGCGCCGGGGCGCCGCGCAGGACCGGCATGTCGGCGCCTTCTGGAAAACGCGTGCGCAGCCATGTGCGCACGACGGGAAGGAAATGCACATGCTGATGCCCGTCGACAAAATCGGGGCGGCGGCCAAGCGCCTCGACGAAGCGGTTGTACTGGGCGTCAAGCTCGGCATGGACATGGCGGTCGCCGATGCGGCCGCGCAGAACAGGCAAGGCCAGTGCGCGGAGCGGTGGCAGCCGGCCTTCCGGCGCCAGGGCCGACCGGCCGGTGACGGCCAACTGGTCGGTCAAGGTGAGGTGCAGCCCAACCGCGGCCCGGCCGCACAGCGGTTTTATGCGCTCTGCCTCCTTTGCCCACTCGGGAAAGCCGGTCATGCAGCTGGTGCCGGTCAGGCGCCCCCGATCGAGAAGATCGAGAATCCCGGCGGAAACGCCAGGCGCCAGGCCGTAATCGTCGGCGATCAGGCGAATGCGCCGCGTCATCTGTTCGAAGTGCCCGGCTCCGGCCGGTCGGCGGGGGCCTCGCTGCGCACGACATCGCGCACGAGATAGACCGGCCGATCCTTGCTCTCGCTGAGCGTCACCCAGACATATTCGCCGATCAGGCCAAGCAGGGTCAGGTTGAGGCCGCCGAGCAGAACGACGGCAACCAGCAGGCTGGGGTAGCCCGGAACGGCAATGCCGTAGAAGATCACCTCGAAGAACACCTTGGCGCCATAGACCGCGCCAGCAAGCGCCGCGAGCAGACCGCTGAGGCTGATGAGGCGCAGCGGAATGACGGAGAACGAGGTGAACCCTTCGAGCGAGAAGGCGATGAGGTTGAGCCGGCTCCATTTCGATGTGCCGCTGGCGCGGCCTTCCGGCGAATAGGGCAATGCTTTCTGGCGAAAGCCCGCCCAGGCAAACAGGCCCTTGTTGAAGCGACGCTTGTCACGCAGGCTGGTCAGTGCGCGCGCCACGGCGGCGCGCATGACGCGAAAGTCGCCGGCATTTTCGGGAATGTCGAAACGCTGGCTGCTGTTGATCAGGCTGTAGAAAAGCCGTGCAAGCTGGCTGCGCCGCCAGCTCGCCTCGCGGCGGTCATTCTGGGCATAGACGACATCGATGTCGGGATGGTCCACCAGCTCGGCGATCAGCTTCACGCTGATGTCCAGGGAATGCTGGAGGTCGGCGTCCATGATCAGCACCATGTCGCCGCGCGACTGGTCGAGGCCGGCGAGCACAGCGACTTCCTTGCCGAAATTGCGGCTGAGGCGGACGATCTCCCACGATCCAGTCAGCGCTTGCGAAAATCGTCCGGCGCCGTCGTCACGGCTGCCGTCATCGACCAGGATCTTGTGCACGGTCATGCCGAAGCGCCGTGCCACGGCCGCTTCGAGCTCACCGAGCAGGCGCGCGAAGGCCGATGCCGATGCAGCCTCGTTGAAGAATGGCGCAACGATATCGAGGCTCTGTCGCAACTCAGCCATTCGCGACTCCCGCATTCACCACCTTTTCCCGTGCCTTGGCCCAGAACCACCAGATCAGCGAACCGGCGATAAAAGTGACGGCGACCGGCCGGAACCAGGGGAAGAGGAAATCGTGCACATGGCGCTCCACGCCGCTCAGCCCGGTCACGAACAGCGTCATCGACAGCACCGAGGCGAGGACGCCGCCCCGTTCTTCGCGCCACAACAGGGCGATGGCAAGACCGGCTGGTACCGCGATCATGGCAAAGGTGTTGGGCTCGACGCGCGGGTTGAACACGCACATGTAGAAGGTGGCCGTCAGGAAGATCGCCAGCGCCGCCTTTCCCTGTTCGAGTCTGCGGTCGAACCAGATGACGGCAGAAAGCGTAAGCAGGGCCATGACCATGCGCACGATCGTTGCGCCGAATTCCGGTATCGGCAGCCCTATCGTGGTGAACGGTGCCGTGAAATCGGTGGACACGAAATGGCTGGTGTTCTCGACGGCCATGGAGGTCAGCATCTGGGCGAAGACACGATACTGATCGTTGAGATAGCCGGCGGGAGCAAAAGCGTAAGGCAGTGCGAGCACGAACAGCACCGCCAGCACCAGCACCGGTATCAACCGAAGCCGAAGGGCTCCTACCAACAACAGCATTATGATCGCGGTCGGCTTGGCGATGATGGCGAGCGAAGCCCAGAAGAACGTCTCCGCCCGTCGTCCTTCCAGCGCCGACAATGTGAGAAGCCAGCAAGCGCCGGTCAAAAGGATCGTCGCCTGGCCGTTGCGGATCGCGCCGAGCGCCATCGGCACAGCGAGGAAGAGGCCGAAAGAAAGCAGCCACATCAACTCGTCACCACCGAGCTTGCGCACCTGCCGCATCGCGGCATAGGTCAGCACCGCAAACCCGAGGGAGTGCCACATCACGCCGCCCAGATGCGGACCGAGCTTGACTATTGGAGTGTAGAGCGCGGCGAAGGCCGGCGCGTAGAGATACCCCATCTCGGATTGGGTGTCGTAGAGTGGCAGACCGGCCAGAAGCGCCTCGCTGCCATCTATATAGGCCTTCCATACCGTCCGCGTGTACGGCGACCACAGGACCATGGCAAGAACGACCAGGAACGCTCCGATCCACAGGCCAAACCCCAAACGGTCGAAAACCGGCTTGGAAATCGTCATCAAGGCACCCCACACAATCCCGGAACAGGCTCAGTCCAGCCTGTCCCGGCATTCGATGGCGGCGGCATATCACGGACGCAGCGGCGTGGCATAGGGGGCTTGATGGACCAGGATATCGGCCTGACGGTCCCGCGTCGGCGGATAACCGGCAATCTCTGCCCGCAAAGCCCTCCGAGGCCCCTCCCGTCCAAGCTGCTCGAATCTTTCGAATTGGCCTAAGGCCGGATGAACACCTTGCCGTTCGGCTTGGCCAGTTCCGCTGGCACCCGCGCCATCGCCTCGGCAAGCGGCACCACCGCCGTCACGTCGGTCGACCAGCGCCCATCGGAAAAACGCTTCTGCGCTTCCAGGATCGCCGGGCCGCGGCGATCGCGGAACTGGCGCATCCACTCGCTCAGCCAAAACCCTTCGATATGCTTGTGCTGGAAGATCAGTTGGCCGGGCTCGCGGATAACAGTGTGTTCGGGATCGAGCCGCCCATAGATGATCCAGCGCGAACGCTTCGGCATGACGTCGAAGATGGCGGAAGCCAGCGGCCCGGTCACCGCGTCAAGGAAGATGCGCGGCTGTTCGGCCTTCATCACCTCGCGCAGCGCTGCCTTGAAATCCGGCGCCTTTTCGTTGAGGACGTGCGCCGCGCCGAGCGCTTTCAGCGCCGCGATCTGGTCGTCGCGGCGCACGGTGACGATCGGCCGGAAGCCCTCTCCGCTGGCCAGGCCAATGATCAGCTTGCAGAGCTGGCTGGCGCCGGCGGTCATGACGAAGGCCTTCTCGCCTTCCTCCTTGACGACGTCGAACATGGCGAGCGCGGTGAGCGGGTTGACGATCATCGCCGCCCCATCCTCGTCGCGGACCGTGTCGAGCAGCGGAATGCATGCAGCAGCTTCAGCGACGGCATAGTCGGCCCACGAGCCCCAGTTGGTGACGCCGGTGGCAAAGGCGACGCGCTTGCCGATCAGGCTTTGGGGATAGGTCTCGTCGCCGCTCGCGACGACGATGCCGACGCCCTCGAAGCCGGCCGGCTGTCCCTTGGCGCGCGGCTGGCCGTACTGGCCCTTGACGAAGGCGATGTCGGAGGGGTTGATCGAGGCGAGGCTGACCTTGATCAGCACCCGCGTCGGTCCGGGTGTCGGCACCGCGATGTTGCCCGGCTCGAGATACGGCTCCATCGCCTCCAGCACACTGCCGCTCGGCGTCCTGGTGTAGCCGTCGCCGACCAGCAGCAGCGCCTTCATTTCGGAGGGGACGGCCATTGGAACACTCCGTGCTTGGACTGTCGGCATCGCCAGATGACGATGCCGGCGCTCAGACCTTTTCTTGCGTGTATTTCTTCAGCTCGGTGCGCGCCACCTGACGGCGATGCACGGCGTCCGGCCCGTCGGCAAGGCGCAAGGTCCGCAGATGCGTCCACGACCGCGCCAGCGGCGTATCCTGGCTGATGCCTTGCGCGCCGAACATCTGCACCGCCTCGTCGGTGACCTTGAGCGCGACGCGGGGTGCCACCACCTTGATCTGGCTAATCCAGGGGGCTGCGGCGCGGGCGTCGCCCTGGTCGATCATCCACGCCGCCTTGAGGCAGAGCAGCCGGGCCATTTCGATCTCCATGCGGCATTCGGCGATGATGTCGAAATTGGCGCCGAGCTTTGCCAGCTTCTGGCCGAAGGCCTCGCGGCGCAAGGAACGCTGGCACAGCATCTCGAGCGCCATCTCGGCCTGGCCGATGGCGCGCATGCAATGGTGGATGCGGCCGGGACCGAGCCGCCCTTGCGCGATCTCGAACCCCCTGCCCTCGCCGAGGATCAGGTTCGATGTCGGTACCCGCACATTGTCGAAGCGAAGATGCATGTGGCCGTGCGGCGCGTCGTCATCGCCATAAACCTGCATGGCCCGGACCTTGGTCACACCCCTTGTGCCTGATGGCACCAGGATCATCGAATGACGGCGGTGCTGCGGCTCGTCATCGCCGCCGGTCCTGACCATGACGATGTAGATGGCGCAGCGCGGATCGCCGGCGCCCGAAGCCCACCATTTCTCGCCGTTGAGCACGTAGTCGTCGCCCTGGCGTTCGCAGCGCATGGCAATGTTGGTGGCATCGGACGACGCGACATCCGGCTCGGTCATCAGATAGGCCGAGCGGATCTTGCCCTCGATCAGCGGTTCCAGCCATTCTTTCTTGTGGTCGGCCGAGCCGTACCGTTCCAGCACCTCCATATTGCCGGTGTCGGGCGCCGAACAGTTGAAGGTCTCGGCGCCGAGATGCGCCTTGCCCATCTCCTCGGCCAGATAGGCATATTCGACGGTGGAAAGGCCGTAGCCGCGTTCCGAACCGGTCAGCCAGAAATTCCACAGGCCGCGCTCTCGTGCGGTCTTTTTCAGCCCTTCGAGGATTTCGCTCTGGCGCGCACTATAGACCCAGCGGTCGCCTGCCTCGCCCACCTCGCCCAGGAATTCCTTGTCGAGCGGCATGATCTCGTCGCGCACCATGGCCGCGACGCGCGCGTGGATCGGCTTCAGCCGCTCGGTCATGCCGAGATTCATCTCCGTCATCGGTCGCTAACCCTTCATACACGCCAGGCATTTTGTCAGTGGCAAGGATGACCGTACTTCGGATAGCCTTGTCAACGCGAACTGTTTGCCCGCATGCCGAGCGCGGAGGATTGTGATGAGCTATCTGGACGAGCTGTTTTCGGTGGCCGGCAAGACCGCGCTGGTGACGGGTGCCGCGACCGGCATAGGCCGCATGGCGGCGACCGCGCTGGTCAGGGCCGGCGCCAGCGTGATGATCGCGTCGCGCAAGAGCGAGGATTGCATCCAGGTCGCCGAAGAGTTGAACGAGCTTGGCGCATCCGGCCGGGCCGAAGGCTTCGCCGGGGACGTTTCCAGCGAAACCGGCATTGCCGCACTCGTTACCGAGGTCAAAGCGCGGACCGGGAAACTGCATATTCTGGTCAACAACGCCGGCGTCTCCTGGGGTGCGCCGCTGGAAAGCTTCCCCTATTCGGCTTGGGCCAAGGTGTTTGGCGTCAATGTCACCGCAGTCTTCCATCTGACCCGCGAATTGCTGCCACTGCTCGACGCTGCCGCCAGCGACGCCGATCCGGCTAGGGTGATCAATCTCGGTTCGGTGATGGGCACGCAGCCGCTGGCCGACGACGCCTATTCCTACACGGCGTCCAAGGCAGCCGTGCATCATCTGACCCGCACCCTTGCGCTCGAGTTCGCCGGCCGCCGCATCACCGTCAATGCCTTCGCTCCCGGCCCCTTCCAGAGCCGGATGACGGCATTCGCCACCAGTACGGATGAGCAGGCCAGGCATGTCGGCAGCCATGTTCCGATCGGCCGTATCGGCGCACCGGATGACATTGCCGGCGCAACGCTCTATTTGTGCAGCCGTGCAGGCAGCTACATCACCGGCGCCATCCTGCCGATCGACGGCGGACAGTCGGTGCAGCACGGGCTGACCTTGTTCAAGGAATGAACATTTTCCGGCCACAGAAGCCGGGGGTGAACTGGAGGACATGAGCGTGGAACCGATCAGTCTCGATGTGCTTGTGGCCAGTGTCGGCAAGGAGGTTGGCGTGTCGCCGTGGCGGGTGGTCACGCAACGCATGATCGATCAGTTCGCCGACGCCACCGACGACCACCAGTTCATCCACTGCGATCCGGAGCGGGCCATGCGCGAAACGCCGTTCGGCGGCACCATCGCGCACGGCTTCCTGTCGCTGTCGCTGTTGTCGGCGATGACTTTCGAGACCATGCCGCCGCTGGAAAACGGCAAGATGGGCGTCAACCACGGCTTCGATTCGCTGCGCTTCCTGGCGCCGGTGAAGACCGGCGCGCGCATCCGCACGCGTTTCGTGCTGGCCGACGTCAAGGTCAGGCCGTCGGGCTGGGTGCAGACCGCGCATGACGTGACGATCGAGATCGAGGGTTCGAAGAAGCCGGCGCTGACCGCGCGCTGGCTGACGCTGACCTTGATAGAACGCCAGCCCGAGACGGCATGAGTGATCCCGTTCTCGACCAGGCAGCGCTTGCGCCTTACCTCGAGGCGAACATACCTGGCTTTTCCGGCCTTGAGGCAGTCGAGAAGTTCAAATCCGGCCAATCGAACCCGACCTACCTTTTGACGGCGGCAAGCGGCCGTTACGTGCTGCGCGCCAAGCCGCCGGGGCAATTGCTGAAATCGGCGCACCAGGTCGACCGAGAATTCAGGGTGATGAGCGCGCTTGCCGGCACCGCCGTGCCTGTGCCTGCCATGCTGCATCTGTCGGCGGAAGACTCGCCCATCGGCCGCATGTTCTATGTGATGGATTTCCTCGACGGCCGCATCTTCTGGGATCCGGCACTGCCGGAGGCTCGCGACAACGATGAACGCGCCGCCATCTACGATGCCATGAACGAAACCCTCGCGGCGCTGCACGAGGTCGATGTCGAAACAGTGGGACTCGGCGATTTCGGCCGGCCGGGCAATTATTTCGAGCGCCAGCTGGCGCGCTGGACGAGCCAGTACCATGCCTCGGAAACCGGCACCGTCGCCGACATGGACCGGCTGATTGCCTGGTTGGAAACGCATATGCCCGCCGATGACGGCCGCGTCTCGCTGGTGCATGGCGATTACCGGTTGGACAATCTGATCTTCGCGCCGGACCGGCCAAAGGTTCTGGCGGTGCTCGACTGGGAACTGTCGACATCGGGCCACCCCTTCGCCGATATCGCCTATCAGTGCATGCAATGGCGGCTGCCGCATAGCTCGGGCTTTCGCGGCCTGGGCGGTGTCGACCGGTCCGCGATCGGCCTGCCTTCCGAAGAAGACTATGTCGCCAGCTACTGCCGGCGGCGCGGACTCACCAGTATCGGCAACTGGACGTTCTTCCTCGCCTTTTCCTTCTTCCGGCTGGCTGCGATCTGCCAAGGCGTCTTCAAGCGGGCGCTGGACGGCAATGCCTCCAATCCGGAAAAAGCCCGGACCTATGGCGAGGCGGTGAAGCTGCTTTCGCGTCTTGCCGCGAAGCTGATCGACAAGGAGGCGTGATGGCCGCTTTGACGGAGCAAAGGTGCTGATCACGGGTGCCGCCAACTTCGACGAGCGTGGGCACGATCCGAAGCATACCGCTTGGGAACTTCCCGTGCCCTTGTCCGTTTCCGTACAGCGTATATAATTTAGCCAGCCACCAACCAACCAAAGGCACCAGATCTTGCCGCAGAGCGTCCAGACACGCCGCGAGAAACAAAAGGCCGAACTGCGCTCCGAACTGGTCGAGGCCGCGCACAAGCTCGTCCAGGAAGAAGGCTATGAAGGCCTGACCATTCGCAAGCTGGCCAAGCGGGTCGGCTATGCCCCGATGTCGGTCTACTCCTACTTCGCCGACAAGCAGGACATCCTGTTCGCTCTGGCCGAGGATGCATTCGAGACACTCGCCCGCCGCATCGAGGGGCATCCATCCGACGATCCGATCGAGGCCTTGCAGGCGGTGATGACCGAATACGCCGCCTTCGGGCTCGGCAATCCCAACGAATACCGCACCGTGTTCATGACCGAAAAGACCAAGCTGCCAGAAGGCTACAACGAAATGGAAGAGAGCAACCCCGCTATGAAGGTGCTGATCAGCAGGGTCGAGGCCTGCGTCGCCGCCGGCAAATTGCAGGGCGACCCGCGCGCCATCGCCACCATGCTGTGGGCGGTCGGACACGGCACGATCTCGCTGCTCATCACCTTTCCTTTTTACCCTTTCGGCGATCCGCAGGCCTTCGTGAAGCGGATGTGCGATTTCACGCTCGCCACGCTCAGCACGCAAAACGTCCCGCCGCTGACCGAGACACAGGTCAACTGCTGAACCCCGTTTCCTTTGGTTTGTGTATCCCCTCCAGACTGGGGGTTTCTTGGTTAACAAAAAATTTATTGTACGCGTACGGTTTTCCTTGAACTTCGCGATCGACGGGCGTATATGTACAGTGTATCGTACATGTACGAGAGAAATTTACCCGTCGAAAACGGAGACTGACAATGAAAAAGACACTCCTCACCCTCGCCGCCGTGCTGGCACTTTCGGGCTCGGCCTTCGCCGCCAACACCACCCACCCCGTCAAGCATGCGCCGGTGGCGGCCTGCGTTGACACCAAGACCAACGTGAAGCTCGATTGCGCTTCGACCGGTTCGGTCGAGAAGAAGGGCGCCACGGAAAATACCGCTGAAGGCAAAGGTCCGCGCCTCGGCATCGACATCAATCCTTGGATCGTGCCGAGCTCGTTCTGATATTTGCAGGACATCACTTCTGGCCGGCACAAGCCGGTCAGGTGGAAACTTCAGCTGACCGAAACCGGCAGCTTCGCCGCTGAACTCTCGAAGGCCGCGTCAATCAGCTTCTGCATGTCGGCGGCACGCCGGAACGACGGATCGCCATTCCGGCCTGTATCCAGCGCATCGGCAAAGCGTCGCGCATTGCGCTTGACACTGGGCAGCGCCAGCGTTCGCCATTGCTGAAGATCGACATCGCCGCCGAGACAGGCCGACAGGTTAGATGCCTTGCCGTCGGTCTCGACCCTGATGGCGCCCTTGGTGCCGTGCAGGGCCAGCGACAAATCGTTGGCGTGGCCGGTCATGTAGCGGCTCGCCGCGATCGTGGCGAGCGCGCCGGAACTGAGCCGGGCCGTCATCGCCACGCTGTCATTGGCATCCAGCAGATAGTCGCCGATGCGCTCGCCCTCGGCCTTCGGAAACGTCACCAGATCGGCGTGGAGGCTGACGATGTCCTGATCGGCGCCATAGGTGGCGAAGTCCAGGATGTGGATGCCGACGTCGCCCAGCACGCCGGTTGAACCGTGCCGGCTGGACAAGCGCCACAGCCATTTGTCCTCGACCCGCCAGTCGCCCCATGACTGGCTGACCAGCCAGCTTTGCCGGTAGCTCGCCTCGACATGGCGCAGCTCGCCGATCTCGCCGGCCAGCACCATGCGCCGCGCTTCATGAATCGCCGGTGAGTTGCGATAGGTCAGGTTGACCATGTTGACCACCCCTGCAGCCTCGGCCGCTTCGGTCATATCAAGCGCGTCGGCGTGGTTCGGCGCCAGCGGCTTTTCGCAAAACACATGCTTTCCCTGGGCAAGCAGCGCCAGCGTCGTCGCCATATGCGCACCATCCGGCGTCGCGTTGATGGCGGCATCGAACTGACCCCAGGCGATCGCCGCCTCCAGGCTCTCGAAAGATTCGCCGATCTTGCTGACGGCGGCAAACGCTGCGGCGCGGCCGGGCACCTGGTCGACACAGGCGACGATGCTGCAGCCCGGGATCTCGGCAAACTCCTCGACATGATGCCCGGCGATACCGCCGGTGCCGAGCAGAAGAATTCGGTGCATTAGCCCCAAGCCCCAATCAACTCACGCCTTAAGCAATTCAGGCCCCGATCAGCTCAGGCCCGAATCAACTCAGGCCCTTGTCGCCGTCGGCATGCAGGCGCAGCCCCTTCTGCACGATCTTCTCCTTGGCCGCATCCGTCGGCACGTTCGGCGCGTTGGTGATGCCGGACCAGGCCGGCGCCGGGTTGTGCGCCCAATGGACGGCGTTGCGCAGCACCTGCTGCACGCCCTCATTGTGATAGATCGGATAGGTCTCGTGGCCGGGCGAGAAGTAGAAGATCCGTCCTGCACCGCGCTGGTAGGTCAGCCCGGATCGGAACACCTCACCACCCTCGTACCAGGAGACGAACACCGTCTCGAGCGGCTCCGGCACGGCGAACGGCTCGCCATACATTTCCGTCTCGCCGATCTCCAGGCACTCGCCGATGCCTTGCGCGATCGGGTGGCCGCGGTTGATCGCCCAGACGCGCTCGCGCTCGCCCGCCTCGCGCCATTTCAGCGAACAGGGCGTGCCCATCAGCCGCTTGAATATCTTCGAGTAGTGGCCGGAATGGAGCACGATCAGGCCCATCCCTTCCCAGACCCGCTTCTGCACCCGCTCGACGATATCGTCCTTGACCTCGCCATGCGCCGCGTGGCCCCACCACAAAAGCACGTCGGTGGCCGCCAGGCGCTTCTCGCTCAGGCCATGTTCGGGTTCCTGCAAGGTGGCGGTGGTCGCCTCGATGCCCTTGTCCTGGTTGAGGGCGGCGGCAATGGTGCCGTGCATCCCCAAGGGATAGAGGTCGCGCACGGCTTCATTGGTCTGCTCGTGGACGTTCTCGCCCCATACGATCGCTTTTGTCGGCATTTTCATCTCCCAAAGCGCTTTAAATAGCATGTCCAAGGGGATTGAGAAGGCCCGATGAGATCTTGCCCGATGGAAACTACGGCTTGCGCCTCTTGCGCCCGGGCACGGTCTTGGCCTTGCCTGGTTTTGCCGGAGCTCCAGGAATGGCCGTTCCAGTGATGGATATCGGATCGCTGGCCGGGAACGTGTCTTCGAGGCCTTCCTCGAGTTCGTCTTCGGCGCTCGGCGCTTCGTGCCGCTCGTGTTCGAGCGAGCGGACAGCCGATGTCTTTATGACCGGCGACTTCGGCGCGGAATTCGACGGCATCGGCATTCTCCCTCGGCGTGCGGATGCAGAACGAGCGTGCCCTGCAAAACGTTCCCGAGTTCAGACCGCCGCGTCGCGCGATCCCTCGGACAGCAAAGTAAAGACATAGTCCGAGAAGGAACGCCAGCATTCGACCCGGAAGGCGTCGTTACCCGTGCGCAGCAGCACGATCTCGGTCTTGCCCAGGATGGTGCGCGACGCTGCTCCCACCGGGAAGGCGTCGAGCGACAGGTCCTGCGGGCAGCCCGCATTGATGGTCGCCGCCGCTCCGGCACCCGTCACTGATATCGCGATGTTGCGATGCGAGACGCCGACCGCCGAATGCAGCGCGGATACTTTGGCGCAATCGGCGAGCGGATCGTTGTCGGCCTCATCGATGACCAGCCATTCGTCGGGGCCGAGCCACAGAGCGGTGCGCCCGCCGTTCGCGGCAGCGGTTTTCGGCTTGTTCGGCAAGGTCACGCCGAGCGCCTTTGAAAGCGCTGCGACCGAAGCCTCCGGCGCCCGTAATGAAACGCGCTCGGCCGGCGGCAGCACCTCGACCTTGACGCTGGCGGCAGTGGTGCTGCGCCCAGCCAGCGCCGGACGGCGTTCGACCGAAGGCGATGCAGCCGGAGCCGTCTTTCTTGCAGCGGCCTTAGCCATTGAGGCGCCCTCCCGTCTCGTCGAAGAACACCATGCCGGTAACCTCCACTTCGATCACCCCGTTCGGCATCGGCACATAGAGGGTCTCGCCCATCCGGTCGCGGCCGCCGGCGACCAGCGCCAGAGCGATCGAGCGGCCGCAATTTTCCGACCAGTAGCTCGAGGTGACATGGCCGATCATCTTCATCGGGATCGCCTGCTTCGGGTCCTCGACGATCTGCGCGCCCTCTTCCAGCACCACCTTGGGATCCCTGGTCTTCAGGCCGACCAATTGCTTGCGGCCCTTGGCAACGAGATCCGGCCGCGTCAAACCCCTGATACCGACGAAATCGGTTTTCTTCTTGCCGACCGCCCAATCGAGGCCGGCGTCGTTCGGCGTTACCGTGCCGTCGGTGTCCTGGCCGACGATGATGTAGCCCTTTTCGGCGCGCAGCACGTGCATCGCCTCGGTGCCATAAGCAGCCGCACCATGCTTCTGGCCTTCGGCCCACAGCGCTTCCCAGACCGCCTGGCCATAGTCGGCCGGCACGTTCACCTCGAAGCCGCGCTCGCCGGTGAACGACATGCGGAACAGCCGCGTCGGCACGCCGCAGATCTTGCCTTCGCGCACCGACATGTGCGGCAGCGCCTCGTCCGACATGTCGATGCCTTCGAGCAGCGGCGCGATGATGTCGCGCGACTTGGGTCCCTGCACCGCGATAACAGCCCATTGCTCGGTGATCGAGGTCAGCCAGACATTGAGATGCGGGAACTCGGTCTGGAGATAGTCCTCCATATGGTTCATGACGCGCGGCGCGCCGCCGGTCGTCGTCGTCACGTGGAAACGGTCGGGGGCCAGCCTGCCGACGACGCCGTCATCATAGATGAACCCGTCCTCGCGCAGCATGATGCCGTAGCGGCAGCGGCCGGGCTCCAGCTTCTCCCATGGGTTGGTGTAGAGCAGCTCCATGAATTTGGCCGCGTCCGGCCCGACCACTTCGATCTTGCCCAGCGTCGAGGCATCGAACAGGCCAGCCGTCTTGCGCACGGCGACGCATTCGCGGTCGACCGCCGCGTGCATGTCCTCGCCCGCCTTGGGGAAATACCAGGCGCGCTTCCACTGGCCGACATCCTCGAACACGGCACCTTGCGCCTCGGCCCAGGGATGGATCGCGGTTCTGCGTGTCGGGTCGAACAGCGGACCTCGCGCATGGCTGACGATCGCGCCGAAGGTGACCGGCGTATAGGGCGCCCGGAACGTGGTCAGGCCGACTTCCGGGATCGGCTTGCCCAGCGTCTCGGCGGCAATCGCCAAGCCGTGCATGTTGGAGGTTTTGCCCTGGTCGGTCGCCATGCCGTTGGTGGTGAAGCGCTTGACGTGCTCGATCGAGCGCATGCCTTCGTGCACCGCCTGGCGGATGTCCTTGGCGGTGACGTCGTTCTGGAAATCGACGAAGGCCTTCACCGTCGTATCCGACCCGGCGCCGGGCGCTGCACCCAGCATGCCGCGCGACCAGCTCTCCGAGGCGTCTACCTTCGGCTTGCTGCCCTTGGCGGTTTTGGCACCCGCATCCCTGGCCGCCTTGGCGCCTGCCGCATAGGCCTCATCGACCGTCGCAGACAGCCCGTCGGTGCCGTTGCAGGCGCCGACCGAGACGCAGTCCTGCGCATAGATGCCCGGCACGAAGCGCTTGGTCTCGTCGTTGAAGGCGACCTTGCCGCGCGACTGCGAGAACAGATGCACCGACGGCGTCCAGCCGGCCGACATCAGGATCGCATCGACCGGGATGGTGCGTTCGCCGCCGCCATTCTTCGGCTGCACGGTCATCGACGAGACCCTGAGCTTGCCGCCGGCGCGGATCACCGCGCGGCCGAAATTGACCTCGATGCCGAGCGCCCTCGCCTCGTCGATCACCGGTCCGGTCGGATTGTCGCGCAGATCGACGATCGCCGCCACGTTGACGCCGGCTTTCTTCAGGTCGATCGCCGCTGCATAGGCGGAATCATTGGCGGTGTAGACGCCGACATTCCTGCCGACGGCGACGCCATAGTGGTTGAGATAGGTGCGCGCGGCACCCGCCAGCATGATGCCGGGCCGGTCATTGTCGGCAAACACCATGTGGCGCTCGATCGCACCGGAGGCCAGCACCACGCGCTTGGCCCGGACCTGCCAAAGCCGCTCGCGCGCCAGATCGTGACCGGGGGTCCTCAGATGTTCGCTGACACGCTCGACCAGCCCGATAAAATTCTGCGCATAGTAGCCGAACGCCGTCGTGCGCGACAGCACGCGGACATTGTCCATCGCGGCGAGCTTCGCCACGGCAGCTTGCGCCCAGGCAAAACCGTCCTGGCCGTCGATTTTCGCGCCGCTCTCGAAACGCAGGCTGCCGCCGAACTCGGCCTGCTCGTCGGCGAGGATGACGCGCACGCCGGTCTCGGCCGCCGCAAGCGCTGCCGCGATGCCTGCCGCGCCGCCGCCGAGCACCAGCACGTCGCAATGCGCATAGCGCGATGAATAATGGTCGGGATCCGGCTGGTCCGGGGAAACGCCAAGACCGGCCGCGGCGCGGATCTTTGGCTCGTAGAGCGTCTTCCACGCCGCTTTCGGCCACATGAAGGTCTTGTAGTAGAAGCCGGCCGAAAGCAGCGGCGAGGCGATATCGCTGACCGCACCGAGGTCGAAGGACAGTGACGGCCAGCGGTTCTGCGACTGCGCATCAAGCCCGTCATAGAGCTCCTGCAAGGTCGCCCGCACGTTCGGCGTCTTGCGTGCCGCGTCGCGCCTGATTTCGACCAGGGCGTTCGGCTCCTCGGCGCCCGCCGACAGGATGCCGCGCGGACGGTGGTACTTGAACGAACGGCCGACGAGATGGACGCCATTGGCGAGCAGCGCCGAGGCCAGCGTGTCGCCCTCGATGCCGGCATAGGACTGGCCATCGAAGCTGAACCGCGCGGTCTTGGCTTGGCTGAAGCGGCCAGCGCCGGAAATGCGGTAGGACGCGCCGCTCATTTGGCAACCACTTCGTTGGAGTTTTTCGGCAGCTTGGAGGGTTTGGGCTCGCCGGCCTTGTAAGTCATGGCGAATTTGTCGGTGACGGTGTCGCGTACGGCATTGAAGAAGCGCGCACAGCCATGCATGTGCCGCCAGCGCTCATAAATGATGCCCTTGGGGTTGGAGCGGATGAAGAAGAACTTTTCAAAATCGTCGTCGCTCTCGCCGGCCATATTGGCCGAGCGCGCGATGTGCGCCTCGCCAGCGTTGCGGAACTCGAGTTCCGGACGCTCTTCCTCGCAATAGGGGCAGCGGATGAGAAGCATTGTCCTGGTTCCTACAATTCGCCGTGGCCGACGCGGGCGCCCGCCGGTTGATCGCAAAGCTTCTGTCCCAAAGTCGCGAACGGTGCGACGAGCCGGATGCGCTCTTCCACGCTTGCAGCGGGACGAAACAGATCGCGGGACGCCATGTTGCCGAGGGTGAGCTGTATCGGATCGGTGGTGACGATGACTTGACGCGGCTGGAATGTCTCGGCCTCGTCTAAATCGGAAGGCCTGTTTTCGAAGAAGACAACCACCCTCTGGCCGCCGCTCCAGACGCAGGCCAGCGTGCCGTCATCGACCGAAAACGGCCAGACGGTTTCGTTGCCGGTGCGGCTGATCGGCTGCGTGCGCACTTCGTCCGCCGACGGAAAATGGAACATGCCCCGTTCCCCCGCCAGCACTTGTTCCCCCGCCAGCATCAGCGGCATCGCGACAGCCATCTGCGCCATCATCAGTGCGCCACCGCCGCCGCCGCCGCCTCGTCGATGAGCCGGCCGGTGCGGAAGCGCTCGATGGTGAAAGGCGCGTTGATCGGATGCGGATCGTCTTTGGCGATCGTATGGGCAAAGACATGGCCCGAACCCGGCGTCGCCTTGAAGCCGCCCGTGCCCCAGCCGCAATTGACATAGAGGCCGGGCACCGGCGTCTTGGCCAGGATCGGCGAGCGGTCGGGCGTGACGTCGACGATGCCGCCCCACGAGCGTAGCATCTTCATGCGCGTGAAGATCGGGAACATCTCGCAGATGGCGTCCAGCGTATGCTGCAATATGTGCAGCCCGCCGGTCTGCGAGTAGGAGACATACTGGTCGGTGCCGGCGCCGATCACCAACTCGCCCTTGTCGGACTGCGAGATATAGGCGTGTACCGTGTTCGACATCACCACGCAGGGCACCACCGGCTTAACCGGTTCCGACACCAGCGCTTGCAGCGGATAGCTTTCCAGCGGCATGCGCACGCCGGCCATGTTCATGATGACGGAGGAATGACCGGCGGCAACGACGCCCACCTTCTTGGCGCCGATGAAGCCGCGCGTCGTGTCGACGCCCATCACCGCGCCGTTGGGCGCCCGCTTGACCCCGGTCACCTCGCAATTCTGGATGATGTGGACGCCGCGCGCGGAGGCGCCGCGCGCATAGCCCCAGGCAACGGCGTCATGACGGGCCGTGCCGCCGCGCCGCTGCAGCGACGCACCGACCACCGGATAGCGCGCCTCCTTGGAGGTGTTGAGCGGTGGGCAGAATTCCTTCGCCTGCTCCGGCGTCAGCCACTCATTGTCGATGCCGTTCAGCCGGTTGGCGTGAACGTGACGCTTCAGCACCTGCACGTCGTGCACATTGTGCGCGAGCATCATGACGCCGCGCGCCGAATACATGACGTTGTAGTTGAGTTCCTGGCTGAGCCCGTCCCACAGCTTCAGCGCGTGGTCGTAGATGCCGGCGCTCTCGTCATAGAGATAGTTGGAGCGGATGATGGTGGTGTTGCGGCCGGTGTTGCCGCCGCCGAGCCAACCCTTTTCCAACACCGCGACATTGGTGATGCCGTGCACCGTGGCGAGGTAATAGGCGGTGGCCAGGCCATGGCCGCCGGCGCCGACGATGATGACGTCGTATTCTTTCCTGGGCTCAGGCGAGGACCACTGTTCCTCCCAGCCCTTGTGGCCGCGCATGGCTTCCCGGGCGATGGCGAATACCGAATATTTCTTCAACGTCCCAACCTCGCCCCAAAAAGGCTTCGCGAATGGCGGCCGGCGTTCATTCGGTCCCGGCGCGCGAGGTGTATCACTAGCGAAACAGCGCTTCCACCCTTGCGCTGTTTGCGACGGCGCTTGCCGTTTTGCGCCGTGGTGAAAAAGACGCATCCGGTGCGTCGGCGCTTTCCAGCATCTTCGCACGTATCGGGTGGCTCGCCTTGCCTCGATCTGCGACCAAGCACCCCAACTGCCGGTCAGGCCGGCGCGAAGAAAAGGATGCAAAAATGTTCGCACTCGCAAACAAGATCGCCATCGTCACCGGCGCCAGTTCCGGCATCGGCCGGGCCTCGGCAAAACTCTTTGCCGAGGAAGGCGCCAAGGTCATCGTCGCCGCCCGCCGTCAGGCCGAGCTCGATACGCTCGTCGCCGAGATAGAAGACAATGATGGCGCGGCCATCGCGCTTGCCGGCGATGTCAGGGACGAAGCCTATGCGAAGGCCCTTGTCGATCTGGCGGTCGAAAAGTTCGGCGGGCTCGACATCGCCTTCAACAATGCCGGCGCTGTCGGCCGGATGGGGCCGATTTCGGACCTGCCGCTGGAGGGATGGCGCGAGACGCTCGACACCAATCTCACCAGCGCGTTTCTCGGCGCCAAATACCAGGTGCCGGCAATGATCGAGCGCGGCGGCGGTTCGCTGATCTTCACCTCCACCTTCGTTGGTCACACAGTCGGCATGCCCGGCATGACTAGTTATGCCGCGAGCAAGGCCGGCCTGATCGGACTGACACAGGTGCTGGCCGCCGAATACGGCCCGAAAGGCGTGCGGGTCAACGCGCTGCTGCCCGGCGGCACCGACACACCGGCGGCAACCTTCAAGACCCCGGAATCACGGGTTTTCGTCGAAGGCCTGCATGCTTTGAAGCGTATCGCGATGCCGGAGGAGATTGCCCGCTCGGCGCTCTATCTCGCCTCCGACGCCTCGAGCTTCACCACCGGAGCGGCTCTGTTTGCCGATGGCGGCGTGTCGATCAACCGGACGTGAAGATTCCAGCGGCGGGACGCATGCTCATAACCGCCAGGCAAACGGCCGCTCTTGATTTTTCGCCGCGATTTGGCGATTCCGTTTATGTCCAAAAGCGGGTCTGGAACCATGATGCTGATCAGAACCTATGTGACTGCGAGTGCGATCGAAGGTGTCGGCGTGTTCGCCGCGGAGCCGATCAGGAAAGGCGCTTCGATCTGGCGGCTCGATCCGGATTTCGACCGGCTGATCCCCATGGACAAATACGAGACGGCACCCCCGCATCTCAGGGAGCTGCTCGACCGCTATGCCTATCCGAGCCCGGACCGGCCAGGTTTCCTGGTCTATGAAGTCGACAATGGCCGCTTCATGAACCATTCCAGCAATCCGAATACGGATTTTTCGCAATATGGCGGGGCCACCGCGACCCGCGACATCGCCGTGGGCGAGGAGATCACCTGCGACTACGGCGAGTTCTTCGAGGATTTCGAGCTGCTGCACCTCGCGACGGCCTAGTCGGCTCCTTATATCTAGGCAAACAGACGGCGGCTGGCCCCGCAAATTCATTTCCGCTGTGGACAGCGCGGCATGATTCTGCTATCAGCCGCCACAATTCGTGGTGTAAACCGCCGCGGAGGCTAGTGGCTATGGCCGCTTGCCTGTTGATATCAAACCCGAAAGACAGGATTGCCCGTGCAGGTACTCGTCCGCGACAATAACGTTGATCAGGCGCTTCGCGCTCTCAAGAAGAAGATGCAGCGCGAAGGCATTTTCCGTGAAATGAAGATGCGCGGTCACTACGAGAAGCCGTCCGAGAAGCGCGCCCGCGAAAAGGCTGAAGCCGTTCGCCGCGCCCGCAAGCTGGCCCGCAAGCGCGCCCAGCGCGAAGGCCTGCTGCCGATGACGCCGCGCCCGGTCGCTGCTGGCGCCGCCGGCGGTGCAGGTGGCGCTCCGCGTCCGCCGCGGTTCTAACGCCAATTTTTCGTCCTTTTCGAAGGATATCAGAGGTGGCGCGATGTGGAATCGCCGCCACCTTTTTGTTTGATGTGACCGGTCCGGAGGGGGAGCCGGACCTGAACGACGCGGCTTGAAGTGAGGACAGGGCAGACATGAACGCAACAAGCGTGGAGCGCGGGACCGCATTGCGTGGTTTCGCCCTGACAGCAGCCCTGCTCTCCGGACTGGCGCTTGCCGGCTGCCAAACGGCAGGCCCGACCGGTGAATTCAACAACATCGACAAGGCGCAAGGGTCGAGCGAGAACATTTCCTCGCTGTCGGGGGTCATCCAGCGCAATCCCCAGGATCCCGAAGGCTACAATGTGCGCGGCTCGGCCTATGGCCGTGGCGGTCAGTACCAGGCGGCGCTCAAGGATTTCAATCAAGCCATCCAGCTCAATCCGAATTTCTTCCAGGCCTATTCGAATCGCGCGCTCATCCAGCGCTTCCTCGGCAACCAGGAAGCCGCGCTGGCGGACTACAACCGTTCGATCCAGATCAACTCGAACTATGACGCCGCCTATATCGGCCGCGGCAATCTCTACCGCAAGGCGGGTCGCACCCAGGACGCCTTCAACGACTTTCAGAAGGCGATCCAGCTCGATACGACCGACGCGCGCGCCTACCACAATCGAGGCCTGATCTATCAGAGCCAGGGCCAGCACAAATTCGCCATCGAGGACTTCTCGACCGCCATCTCGCTGGCGCCGGACGCCGCCGAACCCTACAATGGCCGCGGCCTCTCCTATCTGGCGACCAACGACGAAGACAATGCCTTCTCCGATTTCAACATGGCGATCAAGCTCGACGGCAGGAATGCCGAGGCCTGGTCCAACCAGGCGCTGATCTATGAGCGGCGCGGCGACAAGGCGAAGGCCGCGAAATCCTATAAGGAAGCCGTTCGCCTCGACCCTACCTACCAGCCGGCCAAGGATGGCCTCGCCCGCGTCAGCTGATCTCGGTTTCGGCTTCCCATACAAATCCGCATGACATCCAAGTGCTGCGGGATTCTTTGCGTGTCCGAAAGGACGCACTTCGCAACCGCGCATTAACCCCGGCAGGAGGCTTTCGGCCCCTGCCTTGATCGCGCCAAGTTTTCGGCGGAACGGTCTACCCACCCAAGCCGTTGTTGAAAGTATTTTGCGAAAGGACCCTCCCATGATCAAGAAACTCGCCTGCGCCGCTGCCCTCGCCACGACGATGTTCGCGGTGGCTCCGGCCAGCGCCGGCAAGCTGCAACTCGGCACGCTCGATTGCACCATCGACGGCGGCACCGCTTATATCGTCGCTTCCAACAAGGGCGTGTCCTGTGTCTTCCGGCCTCATCATCACGGGCCGTCCGAGATTTACACAGGCGTCATCTCCAAGATCGGCCTCGATGTCGGCCAGACGCATCAGGGCCAGCTCGTCTGGGCCGTGCTGGCTGCGACCCGGGACCGTGACGGAGGCGATCTCGCCGGCAGCTACTACGGTGTCAACGCCGAAGCGAGCGTGGTGACCGGCGGCGGCGCCAATCTGCTGGTTGGCGGCCTGGACAGCGCCTTCATGCTGGAGCCGCTCAGCGTCCAGGCGCAGACCGGCGTCAACCTTGCCGTGGCCGTGACCTCGCTCCAGCTGATCCACTCATTCAAGTGATTGCATGGAGCCGTGCGCTCCATGACCCCTCACCCGCGGCGCGGAACCAGATAGGATGGTTTCGCGCCGTTTGATTTTGGAGGGGAACCATCATGCTGAAGACAGCCATAGCTGCCGCCATGTTCACCACGCTATCCGGAGCGGTGCAGGCGCAGGACCGAGGCATGGAAGTCGGTACGCTTGACTGCGCCATAGGCGGCGGCACCGGCTTCATCTTCGGCTCGAGCAAGGATCTGAGCTGCACCTTTAACCCCGCCGACAAAAGCTTCGCGCCGGAAGCCTATTTCGGCGCTGTCAACAAATACGGCCTCGACATCGGCACGACGAAGCAGACGGTCATGCAGTGGATCGTGCTGACGCCGCTGAAGAACATCTATGCGCCGGGTGCGCTGGCCGGCGACTACATCGGCGCCAGCGCGGAGGTGACGGCCGCCGTCGGCGCCGGCGCCAATCTGCTGGTCGGCGGCTCCTCTCAGGCCTTCACCTTGCAGCCGCTCAGCTTGCAGACGCAGACCGGCATGAACCTCGCGATCGGCGTCAGCCAATTCCAGCTGCGCAGCACCGAGAACTGATCGCGCAACGAACCCGCAACCGGAAAGGCTGCCGCGCGAACGATCTTCAAAAAAACCGCTTGAGCTCAACCCCGGTTGAGGTTTTACAAGCCTGCCCCGAACGCCACAACGCCTCGATCCGGCGCTGTCGATTCGCATGGTCCTGCCGGAAACCCGTACTGGCTTCTGGCGTGCTGCGCTGGCGTCGAGATATGCAAGACAGGGGTGGAAATGACCGAGATCAGCACGAACAGGGTCGACTGGCGCGTATTGTGGGCAAGCGGCGACCTGGCGCGCTTCTGCTTCATCAGCCTCGGCATCCTGCTGCACGCCACCAACGAAACGATGGTGGCAACGGTGATGCCGGCCATGGTCGGCGAATTGGCGGGCGTACAGCTCGTCGGCTGGTCGCTGGCGATCTACGAACTCGGCGCCATCGTTGCCGGCGCGGCCGCCGGACGACTGGTGAGTTATGTCCCCTTGCGCACCAACATGGTGGTTGCCGCGCTGCTCTACGCAACAGGCGCGCTGATATGCGCCACCTCGCCTTCCATGCAACTGTTCCTCGCCGGCCGCCTGATCGAAGGACTTGGCGGCGGTGCGCTGGTGTCGCTGGCCTTCGTCTCGGTCGAACGACTGTTCTCGCGCGCCATCTGGCCGCAGCTTTTCGGCATCATGTCGGCGATCTGGGGCGTCGCCGCCTTCAGCGGACCATTGCTCGGCGCGATCATGACCGAGCTGTTGTCATGGCGCTGGGCCTTCGGCATCTTCACACTCGGCGGCGCCGCCATGGCGCTGGCAAGCTTCCTCGTGCTCGACACGCCGCAGGCGACGAAACCCAAGACGAGCACGGGCAAGGCGCCGCCCTTCCCGTTCGCGGCCCTTGGCTGCCTTGCCGTCGCCGTGGTGTTGATTGCCTCGGCCGGCGTCGACATCGCCTTGCTGCGCTCTTCGCTGCTGATGGCCTTCGGCCTCATCGGCCTGGTGCTGTTCTTCACCATCGACGCGCTGAAGCCGCGTTCGCGGCTGTTCCCGGCGCGGCTGTTCTCATGGCGCACGCCGGTCGGCGCCGGCATGACCATGGTTGCCGCCTTTTCGGTGGCGACCTGTTCCTTCGGCGTCTACGGGCCGCTGCTGCTGACCAGTCTTCACGACATTCCGCTGCTGACCACCGGCTACATCATCGCCGCCGAATCGATCGCCTGGTCGATCCTGTCGATCCTGGTCGCCAACGCGCCGCCGCGACGCGAGCGGCTGATCATCGTTGGCGGCGCGGTGATGATCGCGGCCGGCATCGCCGGCTTTGCCTACACGATACCGGCGGGCTCCATCCCGCTGATCCTGATGTGCGCCTTGTTGCAGGGCGGCGGCTTCGGCGTCGCCTGGCCCTTCCTGACGCGCGTCATCGTCGCCTCCGCCCCGGAGGGCGAGCAGACCATCGCCTCGGCGGCGGTGCCGACCATGCAACGCATCGGCTATGCCGTGGGCGCCGCACTCGCCGGCATCGTCGCCAACGCCAGCGGCTTTTCGCAAGGTCTGAACCACGACGCGGCGGCGAATGTCGCGTCGTGGTTGTTTCTTGCCTTCGTGCCGCTCGGCATTGTCGGCTGCCTCGCGGCCTTGCGAGTTTCCAGACCGCTTGGCCAGCCACGGGAAGCTATCGGCTAAAACCTGGCCTGCTCACTCGACCTCGCGCAGGCGGTAGCCAACGCCGGTCTCGGTGGTGATGTAGCGCGGCTGGTCGGGGCTCTTCTCGATCTTCTGCCTGAGCTGCCGCACATAGACCCTGAGATACTGCACGTCCGTCGAGTCGCCCCAGACCTGCTTCAACAGGAAATGATGGGTCAGCACCTTGCCGGCGTGCTGCACCAGCATGCGCAGGATGTCGTATTCCTTCGGCGAGAGCTTTACCTCCTTGCCCTCGACCTTGACGATGCGCTTGACCAGATCGACGCTGAGATCGCCGGTCTGGAAAATCGGCTTCTCGCCCTGCTGCTGGAACTTGTGGCGGAGCGCCACGCGAATGCGCGCCACCAGCTCATTCATGCCGAAAGGCTTGGTGACATAGTCGTCGGCGCCGAGTTCCAGGGCCTGGACGATGCCGGCCTCGTCGGTCCGGCTGGACAGGATGACCACTGGAATGTCGAGACCATCGTCGCGCCATTTGCGCAGCAGTTCATGGCCGCTCATGCCGGGCAGCCCAAGGTCGAGCAGGACGAGGTCCGGCTTCTCCGCCTCCATCAGCTCGATCGCCACCTTCGCGTTCGGCGCCTCGCTGACCGCATAACCTTGGCTGCCGAGCCCGACGCGCAGCAGCTTGCGGATCGGCGGCTCGTCATCGACGACCAATATTCTGACGTTCGAGTTTGTCATGCCAGGTCACCCACATCGTGGTCGTCGGTATTCGAAGCGTCGAAATTGGGCGGATTTGCCGGCCTGGGCATTTTGATGGTGAACACCGCGCCCGAACCGTCGGTCCGGTTTGCCGCCATGATCGTGCCACCCATCGCTTCGACGAAGCCGCGGCAGATCGACAGGCCGAGCCCCGTACCGGCGCGGATCTGGTCGCCCTTGCGCACTCGATAGAACGTGTCGAAAATCCGTTCCAGATCGCCGGGAGGAATGCCTGGCCCTTCATCCATGATTTGCAGCAGGACGGAGCCATTGTCGGTCCAACCCTGCATGCGAATCGTCGAGCCTGCCGGGGCATATTTCGCCGCATTGTCGAGAAGATTGAACAACGCTTGCTCGAACAGCACCGGGTCGACCTTCAACATCGGCAAATCCTTGGGGATGTCGGTCTCGATCTTGTGCTCGCCAATGATTTTCCTGGCCCTTTGCAAGGCGGAGCCGACGATGTCGCCGACATAGTGAAAGGCGTAGTTCGGCTCCATCGCGCCGGACTCGATCTTGGTCATGTCGAGCAGATTGGCGATGAAGCGGTTCAACCGCTCGGATTCGTCCAGCACCGTCGACAGCAGTTCGGCCCGGTCCGGTTCGGGAAGCGCGACTGAAAAATCCCGCAGCGTGCCAGCCGCGCCCATGATGGCAGCGAGCGGCGTTTTCAGATCATGGGAAATGGAGGTGAGCAGCGCCGAGCGCAGCCTGTCCGCCTCGGCCGCGAGCTTGGCACGGTCGACGTCGGCAACCAATTGAATACGTTCGATGGCGACCGCCGCCTGGTCGGCCAGTGCGTCAAGCAGCCGCTGCTGCTCGGGCGTCAGCAGCGGACCCTGCTTGTCGTTGTCCAGGCCGACGACCCCGATGGCCGTGCGCCCCGTCCGCAAGGGCAAATAGAGGCGCTTGGCGCCTGGAAGCGTGTCGGCGCCGCGACCCGCGGCACGATTGTGCTCCCAGGCCCAGCGGGCGGCGGCGATGTCGGCTTCGGCCAGCGTGTCGTCGGGCGGATAGCCGGCCTTGACGGTGATGGTCCCGTCTTCCGGCAAAAGCAGCACCACCCGCAGCTTCAGCATCGAGGCGATCTGGAAGGCCGTGGCCCAAAGGACGTCGTCGAGCGTGCCGGCGCCGGCGAGCTTCTTTGAAAAGAGGTAGATGTCTTCCGTGGCCCGCGCCCGCGAGCGGGCGGCGACCGCCTGGCGCTGCACGCGCGCCGTCAGATTGCTGGCGATGACCGCAACGACGAGAAAGACGCCAAGCGCGACGATGCTCTCCGGATCCCGGATCGTCAGCGTATAACGAGGCTCCAGGAAGAAATAATTGAAAGCAAGGGCGCTGGCGAAACAAGCGTACAGAGCCGGCCACAGACCGCCGGTTACCGCCGATGCCAGTACGCCGATGAGAAGAATGATCGCCAGGTTGCGAACGTCGAGAAACTGGTCGAGAACGACGGCGAAGGCGAGCGAACCGATGACAAAGGCCGTGGCCTTGAGATAGGGCCAGATCTCGAACTGCCACTGCTCGTCCGCCGCCTTGACACTCCTCGACGTCACCTCGGCGTTGCGTTCGGTTCCTGAAATGACATGGACGCTGATGTCACCGGCGTTGCGGATGAGATCGTAGGTGAGCGAGCCTTCGATCAATTCCCGCCAGCGCGACCGGGTCGGCCTGCCGACCACGATATGGGTGAAATTGTTCGCCGTCGCATGGCGAACAATGTCCTGCGCGATGTTCTGACCGGGAATGGTGGTCACCTCGGCGCCGAGCTGTTCGGCAAGCCGCAGGTTCGTAGCGAGCCGATCCTTGTCCGCTTCGGGCATGCTGGCCGAGCGAGGGCTGTCGACATGCAGCGCCGTCCACGGGGCACGGAGCCGGTCGGCCAACCTGCGCGCGTAGCGAATACGCGCCGCCCCGCCCGGACGCGCGTCGACGCAGACGAGTACCCTTTCCCCCGCAGCCCACGGTCCAGGAATGGCGTGGGCCTGCATATGGATCAGCAACTGGTCGTCGACGCGCTGCGCGGTGCGGCGCAGCGCCAGCTCCCTGAGCGCCGTCAGATTGCCCGGCGAGAAATAGTTCTCGATCGCGCGCTGCGCGGTGTTGGGGAAATAGACCTTGCCTTCCTCGAGCCGCTTGATCAGGTCGTCGGGAGTGAGATCGATGATCTCGACATCGTCGGCCTGGTCGATGACGGAATCGGGAACCGTCTCGCGAACCCTGACCTTGGTGATCTGGGCGACAACGTCGTTCAGGCTTTCGACATGCTGGATGTTGAGCGTCGTGTAGACGTCGATGCCGTGCGTCAGGATTTCCTGGACGTCGAGATAGCGCTTGGGATGGCGGCTGCCGGGCGCATTGGTGTGGGCGAGTTCGTCGACAAGAACCAGCGCCGGGCGCCGGGCGAGGATGGCGTCGATGTCCATCTCGTCGAGGATGCGCCCCTTGTAGTCGACCTTGCGGCGGGCAATGACCTCATAACCCTCGACCAGGGCCAGTGTCTCCTTGCGCCCATGCGTCTCGACGACACCGATCACCACATCCACGCCGTCGGTCAGCCTGGCGCGGCCCGACATCAGCATCTCATAGGTCTTGCCTACGCCGGGAGCGGCACCCAGGAATATCCGCAGCCGGCCGCGACCTTCCCGCTCGGCATGGTCAAGCAGTGCGTCGGGAGAAGGTCTGGCGTCGTTGTTTCTGTCGTCCGGCATCGGGACCGATCATGGATGGCGCCGGAGATACTGTCGATCCCCAGCCCGCACCATTCACTGTTTCGCGGCGTCCAGCGCAAGGTTGAGACCGAGCACATTGACCACCGGTTCGCCCATGAAGCCGAGTTCCCTGCCCTCGACCTGACTGTCGACAAGCGCCTTGACCTTGGCTTCATCGATCCCCCTGGCCTTGGCCACCCTGGCGACCTGGAAGTAGGCTGCTTCGGGACTGATATCGGGATCGAGGCCACTGCCGGACGTCGTCACCAGGTCCATCGGGACGGGCTGGTTCGGATTCTCCGCCTTCAGTCTTTCCGCATCGCCCTTGATGCGGTCGATCAGCTTGGGATTGGTCGGGCCGAGATTGCTGCCGCTCGAGGCGGCGGCGTTGTAGCCGTCGCCGGCGGCCGAGGGGCGGCCATGGAAATACTTGTCGCTGGCAAAGCCCTGGCCGATCAGTTCGGAGCCGATAACCTTGCCATCCTTCTCGATCAGGCTGCCATTGGCCTGGCGCGGGAAGATCGCCTGGGCGATGCCGGTCATGCCCAAGGGATAGATCAGGCCGGTCAGGACCGTGAAGAAGACGATCATGATGATCGCGGGTCTTAGCTGGGTGAGCATGGAGATGTTCCTCAAAGCAATTCCAGGAAAAGTGTGAAGCGGTTTTCCGTCCGGAATTGCGTTAAAACAAAGAGTTAAGCGAGGCCAAGCGCGGTGACGATCATGTCGATCGCCTTGATGCCGACGAACGGCACGATGAGGCCACCGAGGCCGTAGACGAGAAGATTGCGGCTGAGCAGCGCGCCGGCGCCAATGGCGCGGTATTTGACGCCCTTCAGCGACAGCGGGATCAGCGCGATGATGATCAGTGCGTTGAAGATGATGGCCGACAGGATGGCGCTTTGCGGCGTCGCCAGATGCATGACGTTGAGTGCCTGCAGCGGGCCGGTCGTCTGTCCCGGTGCGACGTAGAAGACGGCGAACATCGCCGGAATGATGGCGAAATACTTGGCCACGTCGTTGGCGATCGAGAAGGTCGTCAGCGAACCTCGCGTCATCAAGAGCGCCTTGCCGATCTCGACGATCTCGATGAGCTTGGTCGGATCGCTGTCGAGATCGATCATGTTGCCGGCCTCGCGGGCGGCAACCGTGCCGGTGTTCATGGCGACACCGACATCGGCTTGTGCGAGGGCTGGCGCATCGTTGGTGCCGTCGCCGCACATGGCCACCAGCTTGCCCTTGGCCTGTTCGTCGCGGATCAGCTTGAGCTTGTCCTCCGGCGTGGCCTGGGCGAGGAAGTCGTCGACGCCGGCTTCCGCGGCGATGGCTGCTGCCGTCATCGGATTGTCGCCGGTGATCATCACCGTGCGGATGCCCATGCGGCGCAGTTCGGTGAAGCGCTCCCTGATGCCGCCCTTGACGATGTCCTTGAGGTGGACGACGCCGAGCAGGCGGCCGTCGCGTTCGACCGCCAGCGGCGTGCCGCCGGACTTGGCGATCTCGTCGGCGATGGCCTGGAGATCCCTGACGGTATCGCTGCCGGGCCGCGTGGCGTGGGCTGCGACCGTCGACTGGTTGACATGGGCAAGCACGGAATCGACGGCGCCCTTGCGCACCGACGAACCATCGATGTCGACGCCGCTCATACGGGTTTGCGCGGTGAAGGGCACGAAGGTTGCGTGCAGCGTTGCCATGTCGCGGGCGCGGATGGCGTATTTTTCCTTGGCCAGCACGACGATCGAGCGGCCTTCCGGCGTTTCGTCGGCGAGCGAGGCAAGCTGAGCCGCGTCGGCCAGCTCCTGTTCGGTGACACCCTTAACCGGGCGAAACTGCGTCGCCTGGCGGTTACCGAGCGTGATCGTGCCGGTCTTGTCGAGCAGCAGCGTGTCGACGTCGCCTGCGGCTTCCACGGCGCGGCCCGACATGGCCAGCACGTTGAATCGCACCAGACGGTCCATACCGGCGATGCCGATGGCCGAAAGCAGCGCGCCGATCGTGGTCGGGATCAAGGTGACGAACAGCGCCACCAGAACGGTCACCGAGATATAGCCGCCCGAGTAGGAGGCAAAACTCGGGATCGTCGCGGTGGCCAGCACGAAGATCAGCGTCATGCCGACGAGCAGGATGTTGAGCGCGATCTCGTTCGGCGTCTTCTGGCGCTCGGCACCTTCGACCAGTGAGATCATGCGGTCGAGGAAGGTATGGCCGGAGGCGGCGGTGATGCGGACGCGGACCCAGTCGGACAGCACCTGGGTGCCACCGGTGACCGCCGAACGGTCGCCACCGGATTCGCGAATGACCGGCGCGGATTCGCCCGTGATCGCAGCCTCGTTGACCGAAGCAACGCCTTCGATCACTTCGCCGTCGGACGGGATGATGTCGCCGGCCTCGACCAGCACGGCATCGCCGACCTTGAGGCTGGTGCCGGGCACGAGTTTGTATTTGGTGCGGTCTTCACCGGTCAAAAGCTTGGCCTGGGTCTCGGTGCGTGCCTTGCGCAGCGAATCCGCCTGCGCCTTGCCGCGGCCTTCTGCGACCGCTTCGGCGAAGTTGGCGAACAGCACGGTAAACCAAAGCCAGATGATGATCTGCAGCGTGAAGCCGAGATTGCCGCCTCCGGTGACCAGGTCCTTGACGAACAGCACCGTGGTGAGCGCCGAGACGACGGCAACGACGAACATCACCGGGTTCCTGGCCAGCGTGCGCGGATCGAGCTTGCGGAAGGCGCCGCCAATGGCGGGAACCAAGATGCGGGCATCCATGATGCTGGCTGATTTCGAGTTGCTCATTTTGAAGCTCCGGCTTCGGTGTTGTTGGACGGCACCCGATGATTGGATGCCGAAAGGAAATGCGGCGGCCCGTAGGCCAGCAGCCAGAGGACGAGCATGACTGCCGCAAGGCCGAGAAACGTCGACAGGGTCGGGAAAGGAGGAGGTCTCTCCTCCTTTCCGTGATCGTCCCTGTGGCCGACCTTGCGGCGCATGGCATTGAACCAGGACATGACGGTCTCAGAAGGTCTGCCCGTGAGCCATCGCCAGGTGCTCGATGATCGGCCCGACGGCGAGCGCCGGGAAGAAGGTGAGGCCACCGACGATCAGGATGACGCCGACCAGCAGCCCGACGAACAGCGGGCCATCGGTCGGGAAGGTGCCGGCGGAAGCCGGAACCGTTTTCTTCGGCACCAGCGAGCCGGCAATGGCCAGCGCCGGGATGATGACCAGGAAGCGGCCCATCAGCATGCCGATGCCGATCGTGATGTTGTACCAGGGCGTGTTGCCGCTGAGGCCGCCAAAGGCCGAACCGTTGTTGGCCGCCGCCGAAGTGTAGGCATACAGAACCTCGGAGAAGCCGTGCGGGCCGGCATTGCCCATCGACGCCACGCCGGTCGGCAGCACGACGGCGATGGCCGTGAAGATCAGCATCGCCAGCGGCAGGCATAGTATGGCCAACATAGCCATCTTGACCTCCTTGGCCTCGATCTTCTTGCCGAGATATTCGGGCGTGCGGCCGACCATCAGGCCGGCAATGAAGACGGCAACGACGATGTACATCAGGATGCCGTAGAGACCCGCGCCGACACCGCCGACGATGACTTCGCCAAGCTGCATGTTGATGATCGGGATCATGCCGCCGAGCGCGGTGAACGAGCCGTGCATGGCGTTCACCGCGCCGCAGGAAGCGGCCGTGGTGATGACGGCAAACAGCGCCGACAGGGCGGTGCCGAAACGCGTCTCCTTGCCCTCCATGTTGCCGCCGTCGATGCCCAGCGCATGCACCAGCGGGTTGCCGGCGGCTTCCGCCCAATAGCAGATGGCGACACCGGCGATGAACATGACGCCCATGGCCGAGAGGATCGCCCAGCCCTGGCGCTGGTTGCCGATCATGCGGCCGAAGACATTGGTCAAGGCGGCGCCGATGGCGAAGATCGACACCATCTGGATCAGGTTGGAGATCGCGTCGGGGTTCTCGAACGGGTGCGCGGCATTGGCGTTGAAGAAACCACCGCCATTGGTGCCGAGCATCTTGATGGCCACCTGCGAAGCGACCGGGCCGACGGCGATGGTCTGTTGCGCGCCTTCCAGCGTCGTGGCGTTGACGTAGGCGCCGAGCGTCTGCGGCATGCCGAGCCAGACATAGACCAGCGTCAGCACGATGCAGAACGGCAGAAGCAGATAGAGTGTGGAGCGGGTCATATCGACCCAGAAATTGCCGATCGACTTGCCGGAGGCCCGTGCAAAGCCGCGGATCAGCGCGATGGCGATGGCAATGCCGGTGGCCGCCGAAACGAAGTTCTGCACCGTCAGCCCGGCCATCTGCACGAGATAGGACATCGTGCTCTCGCCACCATAGTTCTGCCAGTTGGTGTTGGTCATGAAGCTGGCGGCGGTGTCGAAGGCCAGCCCTGGTTCAACCGCTGTCATGCCGGCAGGATTGTAAGGCAGGCTGCCCTGCAGACGCTGCAGGGCATAAAGCACCAGGAAGCCGGCGAGGTTGAAGAGCAGCAGGGCGACCGCGTAGGTGGTCCAGTGCTGTTCCTCGCGTTCGCTGGTTCCGCAGATACGATAAAGCCCGCGCTCAAGCGGGCGAAGGACCGGCGAAAGCAGCGTGCGGTCGCCGTTGAAGACGCGGTGCATGTAGCCGCCGAGCGGCTTCACCAGCAATATGACGATCCCGCAATAGACCAGGATCTGTATCCAACCGTTCAGTGTCATGGCTGTGGGCTTTCCGTGCCTTCAGAAGCGTTCTGGACGAACGAGGGCGTATGTCAGGTAGGCGAGCAGGAACAGCGTAACGCCGCCACCGAGAATATAGTCGATGATCATTTTTTCAGCCTCGCTCTAGAGCGCGTCACAAGCTTTGATGTAGGCGAAACAAAAGGCGAAGAACAAAATTCCGATCCCGATAACGGCTATATCCATTGTGTTTATTCCTTTTGTTCTTTTGCACTTTGCGAATTCGACAAGAGAGTTCGCAATATATCGGAAGTGGCCCGTCGCATCTTTGGCGACGGAACCGGTTGTGTTTCTGAAAGGAATATGGACCCGATCGCCATAAAGGTTCGAGACAGGGCGCAGTGGAAAGAAATAGGAATGTCATAAAGATTTTTGCGCGGGCTCTTCCCAACACTCCACCCAGGCATTGTCGCCCAAGGCACACGGCCAACCACAGGATTGCGATTTCCTTGCGAGCTGCCGGAAACGGGAAAGCCCGGCTGGGGGCCAGCCGGGCTTTCTATGGTGGTATGGCTTCAGCCGCCACGGGGAACATCAATCTTCAGGCGGCGTAGCCGCCATAACCACGCGCAACGGCGTGCACGCCCGCCACCGGCTCGAGGTCCGGCCACAGGATGCCCGCGGCTTGCGCGAATTCGAGCAACGCCCGGCGCGCCTGCTCGACGCTCACATAACCTGGAACGGCCAGATCACATGCCTTCACCGCATTTCGGTAGAGCGGGCCGCGGCGGGAGGTGGTCCAATTGGTGAGGAAATCGTGCATTTCGGCCAGCGAGGCAATCTCGCGCTTGAAGCCGAGGCCGACCGACAGTGCGACCGGTGAATGAAACAGCTTGTCGTGCATGAAGCGGGCTCCTGGTTTTTTCGCGCGCTTGGAGAGATATCCGGGCGGGTCCGCGAACGGGACGCCGTGAAACGCGCGGAGCGGCAGGAGGTTCCAGACTTAGGTCTTGGCGGTTTTTTTGTGCCTGGTCGGCGAAATCATCAATTTTACAGCGCAACTGTCGGGTGCCGGACGCTCAACGGCTCCGCGACCCACTTGGCGACGGCAGGCTTTCCGGAATCCCGAAGGAGCCATCGAGATCGCTTGCCGCCTTGAGGCTTACGCCTTCTTCACGAACTCCGTCTTGAGCACCAGGCCTTTCACTTGCTTGGTGTTGCATTCGATCTCGCCGGGATTGCCGTTCAGCCGGATGGCCTTCACCAACGTGCCGCGCTTGATCGTCTCCGAAGTGCCTTTGACTTTGAGGTCTTTGATCAGCGTGACGGAATCGCCGTCATTCAATTGAGCGCCATTGCTGTCGCGCACGAGTACATCGTTCGGCATGCCATCTCCTGTGATTTGGATCCCACTACCAGATCAGGTGAGAATCCCAAAACCGATGACGACCGGCAACCGTCAAGATTGCAGGCGGCCATCTGGTGGGCGGCGTGGAACATGTGCGACGAGAAGGCGCGCAGCGCATAAACTCTAAGCCTTCGACGCCCTTATGGTGGATGAAACGCTTGCGCGGAAAGGTCCGGCATCGTCTGCAGGTACCGCTGCCAGATCTGATCCATGACCGTGGTCAGCGTGGCGCATCGAAGCCGGCGCCGCCGACAACCTCCTCGATCTCCGCCACCATGCGTGAATCCATCGCATCGTTCACGGGGCTTTCCAGACGCTCGATCTGTCGCCGTTCTGTTACGAGCGCATAGAGCGCAACGAGCCGTTCCTCGAGGAAGCGGTGATCTAGGGCGAGATGATCGACCGTTTTGCTGCCATTCTCCGGTATTCGGCCCTGTTCAGAATATGACAGCACCGGGGCAACACTATCACACCTTCAGCACAAGCGCCCTGGTTGTCCTCCTGGCCTCGAGATCGCGATGAGCGTCGGCAGCCTGCGCCAGTAGGCGCCGACCGGCGGGCATGCATAGGCAATGCGGTCGCCGACTGAAAAGCCTGAAACCTCCGGGCCGGCCGCTGCGATGAGACCGGCGGCTTCCATGCCCGGAACGCCTGGCGGCTGCAGGAGGTCGAAATAGCCGGTCCTGCAATAGACGTCGATGAAATTGACCCCAATGATTGTGTGACGGATCTGGACCTCGCCACGCGATGGCGGCGCCAAG
Source organism: Mesorhizobium sp. M0618 (assembly GCF_040320765.1). Taxonomy (NCBI): domain Bacteria; kingdom Pseudomonadati; phylum Pseudomonadota; class Alphaproteobacteria; order Hyphomicrobiales; family Phyllobacteriaceae; genus Mesorhizobium; species Mesorhizobium sp. M0618. The sequence continues at coordinate 75,627 of NZ_JAMYQH010000008.1, forward strand.
CCGATCTCCGCAAGCTGCAGAACGTCGGGTCCTCCGTGGCGCTCGGCGAGGATTGCCTTGGTCCGTGTGCCCTGGGCGCCGGCTCCAGGCAACTCCGGCTGGGGTGCAAATTGGCGGAGAGAGCGGGATTCGAACCCGCGTTACGGTCTCCCGTAAACACACTTTCCAGGCGTGCGCCTTCAACCACTCGGCCACCTCTCCGTCCATGCATGTCGCGTCGGCCGGTTTCGCCGTGCGGGTTGGGGAGATGCACCTCCCTTGGGGCTGAGGCGTGGAAATCCGCGCCGGCGCCGCCAACCAGCGAACGCCCTTCCCCGCACCTGAGCCGAAGCAACAGGCGCGGGGCTCATCTAGTCGATCCGGCGCCGAATGCCAAGCCATAACGGCAGTCTATTCGCTTTGCCGGCCACACAGTGTTTCACAAGGCGGCCGGCATGCCCGTTTTTACAGGCGCCGCCGCTGCAATGGTGTGCACAGGCAGGACCGCGGGGCCGGCCGCCCTTGACTTCCCCCGGAGTTGCCTGTCGGGTGCCGAGGCTTTGCGGGGGCATTGTGCGGACATGACATCGAGCAATGGACAGACGCCAGTCAGGCGGCCGGACAGCGGGCTGTCCTTCGTGCCGGTGGGCTGGCTTGTCTTCGTCATGGCGTGGTCGGTCTACGGCCTGATCTCCGTCTGGCCCGCGGTCGGCGCCACCGGCCTGCCAGACAGCGTGTTTTACCTTATCTATGGCGGGCTCGTCATCGATATCGTCACCATCCTGTGGGGGCTTTACCTGCTCGGCCTCGCCTTCGGCCGCTCGGCCCGCTTCCCGCGACGGTTCATCATCTGGCAGGTCGCCACAATCGTCTGGCTGGTGACCTGGCAGGCCTGTGCACTGACGATTTCGGATTTCGTCTTTTCGGGCCAGGCGCTTGCCATCATGGCTGCTCAAATCGCCATCGGCGTTCTCTGCATCTATCTGCTGCGCCGTGGATCCGAAGCCGATGCCGTTTATGTCAATCCGGAAACCGAAAGCCCATCGGCCTTCGTCTCGGTCATCGCCGCGCTGCTCGGCATCGTCCTGGGCGCGGTCATCGGCGCCGTGGGCGGATTCGCCATCGGCTCGGTGATCGCTGATGCCACCGAGATGAGCTGTTTCGAGGGCGCCTGCGGCTATTTTGCCGTGTTCACCGGCCTGGCCGGCCTCGTGATCGGCGCCATTGGCGGCGGCATTTTCGCCGTCTGGCTTGTCCATCGGCGCAAAAGGAAGCCGGCCGTATAATTCGCGCAGAGCAAGGAATCCGGGTTCACCCGGTCTTTAAAGACTTCGCCGGCACGTCGGTTTGCAAGGCACCAAACGCAAAAACCCGCCTGTGCGGCGGGTCGTCGGCGCAAGTCAGCACCATACCGAAATTGTTAGCATAGCTGCCCTCACATGTCAATGAAAAGCCACCCGGCCGACGGTCGTGTGGGCTTCTGTTGACCTGAGTTTGGAGTCTGCAAATTCGCGTATGGCGATTGCGATCCAGCCATGCGCATTCTATCTCTGAAAGGCCCCTCGGGAGGGGGACCAGCCCGGAGGAGGGTTCTGATGTTTCGCTTCGTCTTTCGTCTTGCCGCAATGATCGCGCTGTCGATTTCCGTCATCATGGCGGTGCTCGACGCGACACGCACCGTGGCGGCCTCCGTTCTGGTGCTGACCCCGCTCAACACCAGTTGGCTGGCGGTCTCCCCTGACACGCGGGCCGCCTTCGAAACCTTCATCCGAACCAAGGCCAGCCCGCTGCTGTGGGACGGCGCCATCGCCTGGGTGCTGAACCAGCCGGGCTTCGCCGTATTCGCGGTGCTGGCTTTCCTGCTCTATGCGATAGGCTACAGGCGGCCACCGCGTGCTGGGCAGTTCGCCGCCACCTAGAGCATCGGACCCAAAAGCGGTTGCCGGTTTTGGGAAATCCGATGCTCAAACAAAGCCGCCGTCATGCGGCATCTTACGTTTCACCCGGAGAGGAGCCGCGCATGTTCTTTCTCAGCGACATGCTGAACAAGAAGCTCAATATGCCGAAGCCCTCCGAGGCCCTGCCGGGCCGCGCCAGGGCGATCCCGACCGCATCCAGACACAAGGTCTTGAAAAGACCGCTCAAGGGTCCTTATCCCGAGAGGCTGGAGACGGCGATGTTCGGACTGGGCTGCTTCTGGGGTGCGGAGCGGCTGTTCTGGCAGATCGAAGGCGTCTGGGTCACCGCGGCTGGCTATGCCGGCGGCTTCACCCCCAATCCGACCTATCAGGAGACCTGCACCGGGCTTACCGGTCATGCCGAAGTGGTGCTGGTGGTCCATGACCCCGAGATCGTCTCCTATGCTGGGCTTCTGAAGCTGTTCTGGGAAAGCCACGACCCCACGCAAGGCATGCGCCAGGGCAATGATGTCGGCACCGCCTATCGCTCCGCGATCTACACGAGCGACGAGGCGCAATTGTCGGCGGCGAGCGCCTCGCGCGATGCGTATGAGACCTCGCTGCGCGCTGCCGGCCACGGCAGGATCACCACCGAGATCGCGCCGGCGGCCGAATTCTACTTCGCAGAATCCGATCACCAGCAATATCTGGCGAAGAATCCTTACGGCACGTGCAACCTCAAAGGCACTGGCGTCGCTTGCGCCATCCCTCCCGCCGCCTCCGCCTGACACTTGGCGCAAGGACAAGCTGCGGTGCGGCTTGCCCGCACCAAGCTTTTCCAAAAGGTCAAAATTCCGCGTGAATTTTGTTTCGGGCCATGCCAGATTGCCGCCGAGCGGGAGGGAGTACACTCCTGGCTGACGTCGTATGCCTGCCGGAGAACCGGGCCGGCATCCGGCGCGTAACGGAAAAATAACCGACAGGGTGTGGATCACATGAAACGTATCGTTCTCGGCCTCCTGGCCGCAACCGCAATGGTTCTTCCGGCTTTCGCCGCGGATGTCCAGCCGGCCATCCTCTATGATCTCGGCGGCAAATTCGACAAATCCTTCAACGAGGCTGCCTACAACGGCGCCGAGAAATTCAAGACGGAAACCGGCACGGCCTACGTCGAATTCGAGGTCTCCAATGCCTCGCAGCGTGAGCAGGCGCTGCGCCGCTTCGCCGAGGACGGCCGCAACCCGATCGTTATGGCGGGCTTTGCCTGGACGGACGCGCTGGCCAAGGTCGCCGCCGAATACCCCGACCTGAACTTCGCCATCATCGACGACCAGGTCGATCTGCCGAACGTGCGGTCGCTGAAGTTCAAGGAACAGGAGGGCTCCTACCTCGTCGGCATCCTGGCGGCGATGGCCTCTAAGTCCAAGAAGGTCTCCTTCGTTGGCGGCATGGATATCCCGCTGATCCGCAAGTTCGAATGCGGCTATGTCGGCGGCGCCAAGTCGGCTGGTGCGACTGATGTCATCCAGAACATGACCGGCGACACGCCAGCTGCCTGGAACGATCCGGCCAAGGGCGGCGAGATCGCCAAGACGCAGATCGACCAGGGCTCCGACGTGATCTACGCCGCGGCAGGCGGCACCGGCGTCGGCGTGTTGCAGGCGGCGGCAGATGCCGGCAAGCTCGGCATCGGCGTCGATTCCAACCAGAACGGCCTGCAGCCGGGCAAGGTGCTGACCTCGATGCTGAAGCGCGTCGACGTCGCCGTCTACACCGCCTTCATGGACGGCAAGAACGGCACCTTCAAAGGCGGAGTCGAGAATCTGGGCCTCAAGGAAGGCGGCGTCGACTACGCCATGGACGACAACAACAAGGCGCTGGTGACGGAAGAGATGAAGGCGGCCGTCGAAAAAGCCAAGGCCGACATCATTGCCGGCAAGGTCGAAGTACACGACTATACGGCTGACAACGCTTGCCCCTATTGAGCGGCACGAACACACAGCCATGATCTGCAAACCGCCGGGCGCCAGCCCGGCGGTTTTGCCTTATACGGGTTCGAGCGAAACCTTCGCTCCGTGCCGGACACCGTTTGGGGATACGGATGCAGCCGACGATCGAACCCATGGGCGAGCACGACATAGCAGCTGTCGCGCAACTGCGCCTGGCTGCCTTTTTCGCGGGAACCGGAAGGACCCTCGGTGAAGATGCGGCAGGGCTTCGCGACTTGATCGCCGGTGACGGCTTCGAGGCGGCATTCGTGGCCCGGATCGGCGACACCCCGGTCGGGACATGCCTGCTGGTCCGCCACGAACTGGAGCCCGCACATGATCTGACGCCATGGCTGGCCGGGTTGGTTGTCGATGCAAGGTATCGACGCCGAGGCATCGCCACCGCGCTGGTCAAGGCAACGGAAGCCCATGCGGCGTCACGGGGCGTCGAGATGCTCCATCTCTACACGTGGGATGCGCGTGATTTCTACGCGGCTCTCGGCTGGAATACCGTTGAGATAAGCGGCTCGGACGGCGAGAAGATGGCGCTGATGTCGCGCCGGCCCCGCCTATAGCAGCTTCGCGACGACACAGCCCAGCGCGAACGCCACCATCAGCCCGGCGGCAACGAAAACTCCGCGCCGGCCGCCAAGCGCGTGCACGCCAATGCCGTATGGTGGCCGGGACAGGCTTCGGATCACCGTGCGCGGTTTGACCTCATTGCCGCCGAGCTCGACGCTGCGCATCTGAGGTAACTCGGCTAGGCGTTGGGTAACCAGTTCCCAATGCCTGCCAGGCAGCAGGCCGCGTTTTCCGTAACGGTCGAAGAAATACATCTGCTCGGCAAGTCGCACGACCGCGTCGCGGAAGGCGGGATCGACCTCCAGGTCACGTTCGGCCCGTTCGCGGTCTTTGTCGTTCATAAGACCGAGCACATAGTCGCCGGCCCGCGCGATGCGATCGTTTTCACTGACCACGGCGTGCACCTTCCCTTTTTCCTCACCAGTGCGGCGGCTTGGTTACCGGCACTTCATCTCCTGTCTGCTCCTCCAGCGCCAGGAAGCGATCCGTCAGCGCGTCGAGCTTGCGCTGCATGCGCTCGATCACTTTCCACTGCTCGGCGATCTGGCCGGACAGTTCCTCGATGATCTTCTCCTGCTCGGCGGCGCGTATTTCCAGCGTCGTCAGCCGGTCAGCGGGCGTGATCATGTGAATTCCCCAGTCTCATCGCGATGTCGTTGACCGCGATGTCTTGCGCCGTAATGCGAATTCCGGCGCCGTCATACTAGCGAATGTGAAGGCCCCGGCCACGTTGCAAATTGACAAGCGCACCGGGATTTGTCGAGAGTGAACCGGCTCCGGCAATTGGCACGGGCGGAGCGTCATGCTAGGCGTTTTGACCAAGCGATAAAAAAATAAGAGTGGGACAGGCTGCATGGCGCAAGCCGCAATCGAGTTGATCGGCATCAACAAGAGTTTTGGTGCGGTGCGCGCCAACCGGGACATCAATCTTGAGATCGGTCGCGGCACGATCCACGGCATTGTCGGCGAGAACGGAGCTGGCAAGTCGACGCTGATGTCGATCCTCTACGGCTTCTACCAGGCCGACAGCGGCGAGATCCGCGTTGGCGGCCAGCCGGCCTCGATCAAAACCCCCAATGACGCCATCGCGCTCGGCATCGGCATGGTGCATCAGCACTTTATGCTGGTCGACAATTTCACGGTGCTGGAGAACGTCATCCTCGGCGCCGAAAGCGATGCGCTGCTGAAGAAGAGCATCGCCAAGGCGCGCTCCGAACTGGAGCGGCTGGAGCGTGAATACGGGCTGGAAGTCGATCCCGATGCAATCATCGAGGAACTGCCGGTCGGCCTGCAGCAGCGGGTGGAGATCCTGAAAGCACTCTATCGCGGCGCCGAGATCCTGATCCTCGACGAGCCTACGGGCGTGCTGACACCGGCCGAGGCCGACCATCTGTTCCGCATCCTCGGGCAGTTGAAAGACCAGGGCAAGACGGTGGTGCTGATCACCCACAAATTGCGCGAGATCATGGCCATCACCGACACCGTGTCGGTGATGCGCCAGGGCACGATGGTGGCGACGCGCGAGACCAGGAAGACCACGGTCGAGGAACTGGCCGAGCTGATGGTCGGGCGGCGCGTGCTCTTGCGGGTCGAGAAGGGCGAGGCCGAGGCCGGCGCCGTCAAGCTCGCGGTCAAGAACCTGACGGTGAAGGATACGCGCGGCGTCACCATGGTCGACGACATCTCCTTCGATATCAGGGCCGGCGAGATCGTCGGCATCGCCGGTGTTGCCGGCAACGGACAATCCGAACTGCTCGAGGCGATTTCCGGCATCAGGCGTGCCGTGTCCGGCTCGGTCATGCTCGACGGCAAGCCGATCGACCTGACCGGCGCCGCCGACCCCGGCGAACTGCGCGACCGTGGCCTCGCGCATGTGCCGGAGGACCGCCATCACGTCGGGCTGGTGCTGGCCTTCGAGGAGAACGAGAATTCGATCCTCGGCTATCACGATGATCCCCGTTATTTGAAGGGGCCGTTCCTCAACATCGATGCCATCCGCAACGATGCCAGGGACAAGATCGCCAAATACGACATCCGCCCGGCCGACTGCCGGCTGAAGACCGCCAATTTTTCCGGCGGCAACCAGCAGAAGATCGTGCTGGCGCGGGAGATGGAACAGGACCCTGGTGTTCTGATCGTTGGCCAGCCGACACGCGGCGTCGATGTCGGCGCCATCGAATTCATCCACAAGCGCCTGATCGCCATGCGCGACCAGGGCAAGGCGGTGCTGGTGGTGTCGGTCGAGCTTGACGAGATCCGTTCGCTGTCCGACCGTATCCTGGTGATGTTTGCCGGCCGCATCGTCGGCGAGCGCGGCCCCGAAGCGACCGAGGGCGAGCTCGGCCTGCTGATGGCCGGCATCGAGCACCAGGAGGCCGCCGAATGAGCGCGCCTTACGCCAAACTGCCGGCCTGGGCCGACTATGGCCTGATCCCGCTGATCAATCTGTTCGTCGCCTTCGTCGTCGCCGGCTTCGTCGTGCTTCTGGTCGGCGAGAATCCGTTGCGCGCAGCCGTCATCCTGGTCGAAGGCGCCTTCGGCAAAGGCACCGGCATCGCCTTCACCCTCTTTTATGCCACCACCTTCATCTTCACCGGGCTTTCGGTGGCGGTGGCCGCGCATTGCGGCCTGTTCAACATCGGCACCGAGGGGCAGGCCTACATCGCCGGCCTCGGCATCGCCATCGTCTGCCTGAGCTTCGACAGCACACTGCCATGGTGGCTGACCTTCCCGCTGGCGATCATTGCTGCGGCGACGGTCGGCGCATTGTGGGCGCTCATCCCGGCCTATCTGCAGGCCAAGCGTGGCTCGCACATCGTCATCACCACCATCATGTTCAACTTCATCGCCGCCTCGATCATGGTTTACCTGCTGGTCGGCCCGTTGAAGCCAGCCGCCTCGCAAGCGCCGCAGACGCGTAACTTCCTCGCCGGCGCGGAATTGCCCAAGCTCAACTGGATCATCGAGCTGTTCGGCGCCAAGATCCGTTCGGCGCCGCTCAACGTCACCTTCCTGCTGGCGCTGGTCATGGCCTTCCTGGTCTGGCTGCTGATCTGGCGCACCAAGCTCGGCTATGAAATGCGCACCTACGGTCACAGCCCGAAAGCGGCACGCTATGCCGGCATTTCCGAAACCCGCATCATCATCACCGCCATGATGATCTCGGGCGGGCTGGCCGGCATGATGGCGCTCAATCCGGTGATGGGCGATCAGCACAATGTCGCCATCGACTTCGTTTCCGGCGCCGGCTTCGTCGGCATCGCCGTGGCGCTGATGGGCCGCCTGCACCCTGTTGGCATCGTGCTGGCGGCAATCCTGTTCGGCATGCTCTACCAGGGCGGCGCCGAGCTCGCCTTCGAGATGCCGGCAATCAGCCGCGACATGATCGTCATCATTCAAGGCCTGGTGATCCTGTTTGCCGGTGCCCTCGAGCACATGTTCCGGCCCTACATCCAGGCGCTGTTCGCCTCGTTCAGTCCGCGATCGGTTGGCATGGAAGCGGTCAAGGGGAAAGGTGCCTGAGATGGATGTGTTCAACGCGATCATCCAGACATTGGACTCCACCATCCGCCTCTCGGTGCCGCTGCTGCTTGCCTGCCTCGCCGGGCTCTATTCGGAACGCGCCGGCATCTTCGACATCGGCCTCGAAGGCAAGATGCTGGTCGGCGCCTTCGCCGGTGCGGCCGCCGCTTCCGTGTTCCATTCGGCCTTTCTCGGCCTCGGCATGGCCATCCTGATCTCGGTCGCCTTTGCCATGATCCACGGCTTTGCCTCGATCACCCATCGCGGCAACCAGATCGTCTCCGGCGTGGCGATCAACTTCATCGCCGCCGGCTCGACCATCATCCTCGGCCAGGCCTGGTTCCAGCAGGGCGGGCGCACGCCGGCGCTGCAACCGGGCGAGCGCTTCGAGGCCATCACCTTGCCGGGCGCCGAGGCCATCCGCGACGTGCCGGTCATCGGACCGATCTATGCCGAGCTCCTGTCGGGCCACTCGATCCTGGTCTATCTTGCCTTCCTGATGGTGCCGTTCACCTGGTGGGTGCTGTTTCGCACCCGTTTTGGCCTCAGGCTGCGCGCCGTAGGCGAGAACCCGGCCGCCGTCGATACCGCCGGCATATCGGTCGCCTGGCTGCGCTACAGGGCGCTGATCTGCACCGGCATCCTCACCGGCATTGCCGGCGCCTACCTGTCGATGGTGCAAAATGGCGGATTCGTGAAGGACATGACCGCCGGCAAGGGCTATATCGCGCTGGCAGCCCTGATCTTTGCCAAGTGGAAGCCGGTCAACGCCATGTTCGCCTGCCTTCTGTTCGGCTTCCTGGACGCGGCGTCGATCCGCCTGCAGGGGTCACCGCTGCCCATCATCGGCAAGGTGCCGGCACAGTTCATGCAGGCGCTGCCCTACATCCTCACCGTCATCCTGCTCGCCGGCTTCATCGGCAAGGCAATCCCGCCACGCGCCGGCGGCGTGCCTTATGTCAAGGAACGTTGAGCGGCAGGTCGGCTTTGCGCCGGGTTTTGAACACGATCATCGGAGAGAACACCTGAATGTCGCATGATCTGTTCGAGGCCGCCAAGGCCGCCATGGCCAGGGCCTACGCGCCCTATTCCAAGTTTCCGGTCGGCGCAGCCTTGCGCACCGAGGACGGGCGCGTCTTTACCGGCGCCAACATCGAAGTCGCCTCCTATCCGGAAGGCTGGTGCGCCGAGACCACGGCGCTCGGCCACTACATTATGGGCGGCGGCGGCAAGATCGTGGAGATCGCCGTCATCGCCGAACGCATGGCGAAATGCTCGCCTTGCGGCGGCTGCCGGCAGCGGCTGGCCGAATTCTGCCGGCCGGAAACAAAGCTCTATCTCTGCGACAATGCAGGTGTGGCCGAGACCGTGACCATGGGCGACATGCTGCCTTACGGCTTCCGCGGCGATATTTTGAAATGAACAATGGGCTCAAATGAACAGCTGGCAGCGATGACGGAAAAAGCCCTGGATCATCTCGTCGAAAGGCTGGACGGCTTGGCGCCCGCCACCGCACTGGTGCTCGGTTCGGGCCTCGGCGGTCTGGTCGACCAGATCGAGGGCCCGATTCGCATCTCCTATGCCGACCTGCCCGGTTTTCCCAGAAGCGGTGTCACCGGGCACGCCGGCGAAGTGGTGGCAGGGCTGTTTGCCGGCGTGCCGGTGCTGATGCTTTCGGGCCGCGCCCATTACTACGAGCACGGCGTTGCCGCAGCGATGCGGCCGGTGCTGGAAGTGCTTGCCGGCATCGGCATCACGAAGCTGATCCTCACCAATGCCGCCGGCTCGGTCGATCCGGACATGCCGCCGGGCTCGGTGATGCTGATATCGGACCACATCAATTTCTCGGGCACCAACCCGCTGATCGGCGAACCAAGCGACCGGCGTTTCGTCGGCCTGACCGAAGCCTATGATGCCGGCATCCGCCAGGCCATCGAACGGGCGGCAAATGCGACCGGCACCACCCTGCACAAGGGCGTCTATATGTGGTTCTCCGGCCCATGCTTCGAAACGCCGGCCGAGATCCGCATGGCGCGCATCATGGGCGCCAATGCAGTCGGCATGTCGACCGTACCGGAGGTCATTCTCGCCCGCTTCCTCGGACTGCGCGTCGCCGCCTGTTCGGTCATCACCAATTTGGCCGCCGGCATGACCGGGGCCGAGCTTTCGCACCAGGAGACCAAGGACATGGCACCGGTAGGCGGCGCGCGGCTGGCGACGATCCTGCAGCGCGTGTTTCGCGACGGACTGCTGGAGATCTGATGCTTCCCCAGGAAATCATCCGCCGCAAGCGCGATGGCCTCAGGCTGTCGGAAGAGGAGATCGCCGGCTTCGTCGAGGGCGTGACGTCAGGCGCCGTTACCGATGGCCAGGCTGGCGCCTTCGCCATGGCGGTGTTCTTCAACGGCATGAGCCGCGACGAGGCCGTGGCGCTCACGCTGGCGATGCGCGATTCCGGCGACGTGCTCGACTGGTCGGACCTGCCCGGCCCGGTCACCGACAAGCATTCGACCGGCGGCGTTGGCGACAATGTCTCGCTGATGCTGGCGCCGATCGTCGCCGCCTGCGGCGCCTATGTGCCGATGATCTCGGGCCGTGGCCTTGGCCACACCGGCGGCACGCTGGACAAGATGGATGCCATCCCCGGCTACATCAGCCAGCCCGACGTCGCGCTGTTTCGCAAGGCGGTGCTCGAAACAGGCTGTGCCATCATCGGCCAGACCGCCGACCTCGCGCCCGCCGATCGACGGCTCTATGCGATCCGCGACGTCTCCGGCACGGTCGAATCGGTGCCGCTGATCACCGCTTCGATCCTGTCGAAGAAGCTGGCGGCCGGGCTGCAATCGCTGGTGCTCGACGTCAAGGTCGGCAACGGCGCCTTCATGGAAAAATCGCGCGACGCCACCGCACTCGCCAACAGCCTGGTTGAGATCGCCAACGGCGCCGGACTGAAGGCTTCGGCGTTGATCACCGGCATGAACGAGCCGCTGGCGTCGGTCGCCGGCAACGCCGTCGAGGTGCGCAACGCCGTTGATTTCCTCACCGGTCGGTTTCGCGACCGGAGGCTCGAGGATGTGACGCTGGCGCTGGCTGCCGAAATGCTGCAGTCGGCCGGGCTGGTGTCGTCCAACCAGGATGGCATGCGGCGCGCCACCGAAACGCTCGCCAGCGGCCGCGCCGCCGCCACTTTCGCACGCATGGTGGCCGCGCTTGGCGGCCCCGCCGATTTCATCGAGAAACCGGAAAAGTATCTGCCGGCGGCGGCGATCGAATTGGCCGTCAAGGCAACCGCAAACGGCTTCGTCACCGGCATCGCCACCCGCGATATCGGGCTCGCCGTGGTCGGCCTGGGAGGTGGACGCACGCGGCCGGACGACAAGATCGACCCCGCGGTCGGCATCACCAGGCTGTTGCCGGTCGGTGCGGAGGTTGGGGCCGGCGAGCCGCTGGCGCTGGTCCATGCCCGCTCATCGGCCGATGCCGAGAGCGCTGCCGCAACCGTGCTTTCGGCCTATACGGTCGGTGCCTCCAAGCCGCCCGCCGACAAGTCGGTCATCCGGCGGATTCTGCCGCGCGGCTAAAGCAATTCCAGGAAAAGTGTGAAACGGCTTCCCGGGAAAAGCGCATAACGCTTTCCCTTGGAAATTACGGAGAACGAACGGCCTTACTGGACGAGCAGCAGCGTGCCGTTCTCGACCTGGTATTTGTCGAGCCGGTTGAGGAAGCTCATGCCGATCAGATTGGTGCGCAGCGCCCTGTCGTCGAGCACGATGGTCTGGACGTCATTGACCGTGATGTTGCCGATCTGCAGGCGGTCGATCATGGCCACGGCCGCCTTGATGGTGCCGTTGGCGGTGTTGACCTCGCGGTTGAAGTCGGAAGCGTTCAACGACAGGCCGATTCTGCGCGCCGTCGAAATGTTGATGGCGACCAATGTCGCACCTGTGTCGATCATGCCGTCGATCTGACGTCCGTTGAACTTGAAAGCCGATGAGAAATGTCCGCGCTCGTCAGCCGCGACGACCACCTTGCGGCCCATCGGCAGCGGTGCCGCGGGCTTGTTGGGCATCGATGCCAGATTGACGTCTGGTTGGGCTTCGACCGCTTGTTTGCCCGGCACCGCCGACCTCAGCAGGTTTTCGACGAGTTGCGGATTCGACTGATACACAATCGGTATCGAGGCCGATGTACCGGCGAAAACGGCGAGGATCAGAAGTTTGCGCAGCATGGATCGGCCTTTGTGACAGCCGATCCTTATGCCTTGATGATGTTTGCCGGTTTAACGGGCGCCAGAAACCCGCCTTTGCGTAAACAATTGGTAAATTACTTGGTCCCGTACATGCGGTCGCCAGCGTCGCCGAGGCCCGGCATGATGTAGCCCTTCTCGTTGAGCTGGCGGTCGATCGAAGCGGTGAAGACGGGAACGTCCGGATGCGCCTTGATGAAGCGCTCGATGCCTTCAGGCGCCGCCAGCAGGCAAAGGAAACGGATGTTGGTGGCGCCACGCTCTTTCAGCTTGTCGATCGCCGCGATCGCCGAATTGGCGGTGGCCAGCATCGGATCGACGACGATCACCAGCCGGTCGGCGAGATCGCTCGGCGCCTTGAAGAAATATTCGACCGCTTCCAGCGTTTCGTGATCGCGGTAGAGACCGACATGGGCGACGCGCGCCGCCGGTACCAGGTCGAGCAGGCCTTCCAGCAAGCCGTTGCCGGCGCGCAGCACCGAGGCGAAGACCAGTTTCTTGCCCTCCAGCGTCGGCGCTTCCATGGTTTCCATCGGCGTTTCGATGGTCGTCGTCGTCAGTTCGAGGTTGCGGGTGACCTCGTAGCCGAGCAGCAGCGAGATTTCGCGCAGCAGCCGGCGGAAGCCAGCCGTCGAGGTTTCCTTCTTGCGCATGATGGTCAGCTTGTGCTGGACAAGCGGGTGGTCGACGACGGTGACGCCCTGCATGGTGTTCTCCTGATGCCTGCGCCCGAAAATGCGCGCATGGCCCTTTCGGACGCGCCGCGCTTCAAGCTGCCTGGGCGAACCCTAGCGGCAATGCGCCGGCCAAGGAACCGCTTGGCCCGCACCGACCACAGCTTTGTCGGCGGAAATCAGCGCGCCGCGCCGTTCAACCGGGCAAGAAGCGCGGTCTTCGTCTTTCTATCGACGAAAGCGGCTTCGATGGCGGTGCGGGTGACGGCGGCCAGCGCCTTTTCGTTCATCGAGAAATGCTCGGCGGCAATGTCGTATTCGCGCTTCAGCGAGGTCCAGAAATAGGGCGGATCGTCGGAATTGAGCGTCACCTTGCAGCCTGCCGCCTGCAGGGCCGGAAACGGATGATCGGCGAAACTGTCGAACACCTTGAGCGCGATGTTGGAACCGGGGCAGCATTCCAGCACGACGCCCTCGTCGGCGATGCGCCGGACCAGGTCCAGGTTCTCGATGGCGCGCACGCCATGACCGATGCGGGACGGACGGATATGATCGAGCGCCGCCTGGACGGTCTCCCAGCCCGTCAGTTCGCCGGCATGGATGGTGATGCCGAGCCCGGCTTCGCGGGCGATCTCGAAAGCCCTGACATAGTCCTCCATATCGCCGATGCGCTCATCGCCGGCAACGCCGAAACCGGTGACCAGCGGATGCCCGCAGCGCGCCGCGAAGCGCGCCGCCTGCTCGATCGACTCGACGCCGACATGGCGCACGCCGGTAACGATCATGCGGCCCTCGATGCCGGTCTTGGCCTTGGCGCGGGCCATGCCTTCGCCGAGGGCATCGGTATAGGCCTTGGGCGACAGGCCGGCCTTTTTCGCGTGGTCCGGCGAGGTGAACACCTCGGAATAGATGGCGCCATCGCGAGCGAGACTGGTCAGATAGTGGTCGGCCAGCCGCGCATAATCCTCCTCGGTCCGGAACAGATCGGCGGAAAAATCATAAGCCGCCAGGAAGGAGGTGAAATCGTGCCAGACGAAGGAACCGTTCTGGATATAGGGCGAGGTGTCCTTGCCGTATTTCTGCGCCTGGCGGACGACGAGTTCGGGCGCCGCTGCCCCTTCGATGTGGCAGTGCAGTTCCGCTTTCAAAGGCATTCAATCATCCCGTCGGTCCGTCCAGGTCTCGAAAACCCGCCACCTGGAAGCGCGGCTGAACACCGCGCCTTAAACAATAGCGCCCGCACCATCGATCGGCTATGGTCCCGCCGGTTTTATGACGGATCAAAAAAATGTCAGTTGAGAGAACCACGGCCGCGGGCGGCATGGAAACTTCCTATGGTTTCAAGCGTGTAGGGGCTGGCGACAAGCAGTCCCTGGTCAACGATGTTTTCCACAAGGTCGCCAACCGCTACGACCTGATGAACGATCTGATGTCGGCCGGCCTGCACCGGCTGTGGAAGGACGCCATGGTCACCTGGCTCAATCCTCCCAAAAGGATCGGTTGGCGCGTGCTGGACGTTGCCGGCGGCACCGGCGACATCGCCTTCCGCATCGTCGATGCCAGCCACGGCAATGCCCATGCCACCGTGCTCGACATCAATGGCTCGATGCTGGCTGTCGGCCGCGACCGGGCCGAAAAGAAGGGCCTGTCCGGCAACACCGATTTCGTCGAGGCCAACGCCGAGGAACTGCCCTTCCCTGATGCCACATTCGATGCCTACACCATCGCTTTCGGTATCCGCAACGTACCGCGCATCGAGGTGGCCTTGGGCGAAGCGTTTCGCGTGCTGAAGCCCGGCGGGCGCTTCCTGTGCCTGGAGTTTTCCGAGGTCGAGATGCCGCTTCTCGACAAGGCCTACGAAGCCTGGTCGTTCAACGCCATTCCAAAGATCGGCAAGATGGTCACTGGCGACGGCGAACCCTATTCCTATCTGGTCGAATCGATCGCCAGGTTTCCCAATCAGCAGAATTTCGCGACGATGATTTCCCGCGCCGGCTTCGACCGCGTTTCCTTCCGCAACTATTCCGGCGGTATTGCAGCACTTCATTCGGGCTGGAAGCTTTGAGGCCGGGCCGCATTTCTCACAACCGACGCGTGCTATGCCGGTTCAAAGAGCCGGCAGGATCGGCGCTGCCATGAGCAATGTCAGTGCAGGATTCCGGCTCGTAAGGGCCGGCTGGGTGCTGGTCCGCGAGGGTGTCGTCGCCGCTCTGCCGGGTGAGGAACTGTCCGGCCTGCCGAAGTTCGGATGGCGGATGGCGCGGCTGCTCACCCGCCGCCGCGCGCTGGCCTATGAGCGCAGCGACCGGCTGGCCAAGGCGGTCGTCCGGCTCGGTCCATCTTATGTAAAGCTCGGCCAGTTCCTGGCGACGCGGCCCGACGTCGTCGGCAACGACATGGCGCTCGATCTCGCCACGTTGCAGGACAAGATGCACACCTTCCCCCGGGCCGAGGCCATCGCGGCGGTCGAGGCTTCGCTCGGGCGCAAGATCGGCGCCCTCTATACGCAATTCGGCGACCCGGTCGCCGCCGCCTCCATCGCCCAGGTCCATGCCGCCGACGCTCTCCATGACGGCATTGCCACCAAGGTGGCGGTCAAGGTGATCCGGCCCGGCGTGCGCCGCCGTTTCTTCCAGGATCTCGAAAGCTATTTCCTCGCCGCTCGCCTGCAGGAGAAATACATCCCCTCGTCACGCCGGCTGCGGCCGGTCGAGGTCACCCAGACGCTGGCACAGACCACCAAGATCGAGATGGATCTTCGCCTCGAGGCGGCGGCTCTCTCGGAGCTCGGCGAAAGCACCAGGGACGACCCCGGCTTTCGCGTGCCGTCCGTCGACTGGGAGCGCACCGGCCGCGACGTCTTGACCATGGAGTGGGTCGACGGCGTCAAGATGAACGACATTGCCGGCCTGGAAGCCGCCGGCCACGATTTGAAGGCGATCGCAGCCAACCTCATCCAGTCGTTCCTGCGCCACACCCTGCGCGACGGCTTCTTCCATGCCGACATGCATCCGGGCAATTTGTTCGTCGAGGCAAACGGCACCATCGTTGCCGTCGATCTCGGCATTGCCGGCAGGCTCGGCAAGAAGGAGCGCCGCTTCCTCGCCGAAATTCTCTACGGCTTCATCACGCGCGACTATCTGCGTGTCGCCGAGGTCCATTTCGAGGCCGGCTATGTGCCGCGCCAGCACAATGTCGCAGCCTTCGCGCAGGCGATCCGGGCGATCGGCGAGCCGATCCATGGCCAGCCGGCCGAGACCATCTCGATGGCCAAGCTTCTGACGCTGCTGTTCGAGGTCACCGAACTCTTCGACATGGCGACGCGGCCCGAATTGATCCTGTTGCAGAAGACCATGGTGGTGGTCGAGGGCGTGGCGCGCACGCTCGACCCGGCCTTCAACATGTGGAAGACGGCCGAGCCGGTGGTCGGCGACTGGATATCAGGCAATCTTGGGCCGCGTGGCATGATGATCGATGCGCGTGACGGCGCCAGGGCGCTGCTCACGCTGGCCCGCCAGATTCCCGAGCTTGCGGCGCGCACCGACCGGCTGTCGCGCGAGATCGACCTGATGGCCGAGCACGGCCTGCGCTTCGACGAGACCACCGCCGACGCCATCGGCAAGGCCGAGGCGCGCTACAGCCGCTCCGGCCGCTGGGCACTCTGGGTAATTGCGCTGACGCTGGTCTACATCGCCTGGAAGCTCATCTGAGTGCAGGCAATGACAGCAATGCTGTCATTGCAGTCGGAAATCGAGATCGCTATATTCTCCGTAGGAGTGTGCATATGGCGAGGATTACCGTCCGCAATCTGGAAGACCATGTCATGCGGCGGCTACGCGAGCGCGGCGCCGCGCGGGGCGTTTCCATGGAGCAGGAAGCGCGGGACGTGCTCGCCGCATCCGTTGGGCTGCCGACCACAAAAGGTTTCGACCGAACCGGTTTGGCATCTGGGGAAAGACCCAAGGATCAATCAATCGCAGGAATGCAGGAATAGCCATGGGCACCCTGACGATCCGCAATCTCGACGAGGATTTGAAGCAAAGGCTGCGCGAGCAGGCCGCCAGACATGGCGTGTCAATGGAGCAGGAGGCAAGAACCCTGTTGTTGAAGGATGTAGCGGCAGTCAACAAGCACGACGACGATGTCGTCACGGCAGAGGAAATCCTCGAATTCGGTCGACGATTGCGAAAAGTGGACTTCGACCAGAAAAGACTAACGGATGAGCTCTGGTCCTTCATCGAGGAGGGCTGACTGTGGTGATCGACACCTCCGCGATTTTGGCCATCCTCAAACAGGAGCCTGATGCACCGGTGATAGCCCAGCGCCTCGCCGGAAATCAGCTGATGTTTATGAGCGCCGCGACCCTGATGGAATGTGGCACGGTCGTCGTCGGACGTTATGGGGCGGCAGGCACAGCTGAGTTGAGAGGCCTTCTAGAAAGACTGAAAGTCACGATCGTCGCTCTCACTGCCGAACATGCACAGGCCGGCATTGAAGCCTATGCCCTCTATGGCCGCGGCACTGGCCATCCCGCCAAACTCAACATGGGCGACTGTTTTTCCTACGCCCTCGCCAGGACGCGAAACCTGCCGCTGCTTTTCAAGGGCAATGATTTCATCCATACCGATATCGAACCGGCGCTGAAGCCGGCATGACATTGGACAGGAACTGGTCTCCGGCATGAGCCTCTCCGGCAAGCGCATTCTGCTCATCATCGGCGGTGGCATAGCTGCCTACAAGGCGCTGGATTTGATCCGCCGGCTGCGCGAGCGCGGAGCCGGCGTTCGGGTGGTCATGACATCGGCCGCGCAGGAATTCATCACCACGCTGTCGGCCGGCGCGCTCTCCGCCGACCATGTCTTTACCGAGTTGTTCGACCGCAATGACGAGCACGATGTCGGCCACATCAGGCTGTCGCGCGAGGCCGATCTGCTGGTGGTGGCGCCCGCCACCGCCGACCTGATGGCCAAGCTCGCAAACGGCCACGCCAACGATCTGGCCTCTACCGTGCTCATCGCCACGGACAAGCCGGTGTTGATGGCGCCGGCCATGAACCCCAGAATGTGGGCGCATCCGGCCACCCGCCGCAACCGCGCGACGCTGCAGAAGGACCGCGTCACCTTCGTCGGTCCGGCCAGGGGCGAGATGGCCGAAAGCAATGAAGCCGGCGAAGGCCGCATGGCCGAGCCGCTGGAGATCGTCGCCGCGATCGAGGCACTGCTCGACGTCGGCCCGAAGTCGCTGTCGGGGCGCAAGATCATCGTCACCTCCGGCCCGACGCATGAGCCGATCGACCCGGTGCGCTACATCGCCAACCGTTCGTCCGGCAAGCAGGGCCATGCCATAGCGGCAGCGCTGGCCAGGCTCGGCGCCGATGTGCACCTCGTCTCCGGCCCTGTCGGCATTGCCGATCCGGCTGGCGTGAAGACCATCCATGTCGAACGTGCGCAAGAGATGCGGGACGCGGTGGAACAGCTCCTGCCCGCAGACGCGGCGGTGTTCGTCGCCGCCGTGGCCGACTGGCGAACCGAGAATTCAGCCGGTGAGAAGATCAAGAAGGTCGCCGGCGAAGGGCCGCCGGTGCTGCGCATGGTCGAGAATCCCGACATTCTCGCCGGCGTCGGCCATCACAGCCAGCGACCCGGCCTGGTTATCGGCTTCGCCGCCGAGACGCAGGATCTCCTGCGCAACGCCGAGGCCAAACTCAAGAAAAAAGGCGCCGATCTCATCGTCGCCAACGACGTGTCGCAGGGAAGCGGCGTCGGTTCTTCGGGCGTGATGGGCGGCGATCGCAACCGGGTGCGGATCGTGTCAAAGGCTGGCGTCGAGGAATGGCCGGAGATGAGCAAGGATGATGTGGCGGCGCGGCTCGCCGCCCTGATCGCCGAAAGGCTTAAAACGATCGTCGTTTGAGCTGAAAGACGTTCTGCTGCAGTGACGCACCGCCCTGCCGCGAGATGGCATTCAGGCGGCGCGCTTTAAGTCCTGCGGCCTACATCAATTGGTCAAAAGCTCGGCGGTCCGGGCAAGCGCGCCGGCGAAGCCGTTGAGCGGAATGGAGAAGCTCACCGCTTGTCCGGTGTCTGCCGCGAAAGCGTCGATCTTCAGTGTGGTGCCTGATTTCAGCAGTGGCGTGACAGTCGCATCGAACACCACCGGCACCAGACAGCCGACGACCTGGCAGGTGTTGAACGCCAGGCTGCCGTCCAGCTTCTGATCGTCGATGGTCAGGCTGACCCCCTTGGCCAGCGCCAGGCCGAACGGCAACGCAAGCGTGCCCGTGGCATCCTCGCCGGTCTTGCTCGACAGCTCGATCGCCAGCAGCCGCTGATTGCTTTGCTTGTTGAATTGCTGATGCGACAGGCTGCAGGTCTTGGCCGTGCCCGATATCTGGCAATTGACCGTCCAGTCGCCGTGGGTTTCAGACAGTGCCGACGCGCCGCCGGGCAACTGCGGCGCATCCGCGGCAGCGGGTGCCGCGACCGCCTTGTCGCTCTTGGTTTGTGCCGCCACGGCCGCCACGCCGACGGTGCAGGCAACACCCAGCATCGCCACGAAATGCGCGTACTTCCTCATCAAGATCCCTCCCGCCCGGCTCCGCCTCGGGCCAGCTAGAAACTGACCTTGAGAGACGCGCTGATCGCGTTCTGTTTAACCGTTTCGCCGAAGGCGCCATTATATCTGACGGACATGCCGACGCCATTGACGCCATTCAGCTCAAGGCCGGCGCCGACCCGATAGAGCGGCGAATCGACGGCCTCCGTCAAGTGCAATGCGGGGCTGCCAGGCAGATTCTCCGCCGCCGCGAAGCGACCTTCGATTTCCCACTCCTTGTCGGAAAACTCCACGCCAGCCTTGCCATAGACGCGAAGGCTGGCAATGTCGCTGAGTGCAAGGTCGGTACCGATCTCGAAAGCCGGCGTCGCCGAATAATACATGTTGGCGCTGCCGTCGAAGTTGAAGGCGGCAACCGAGCCCGCTTCCTTGCCGGAAACACGCAGCCAGCGCGCGTCGAACTGCAGGGTCGGCTGCAGGTAGAAAGCACCCATCTCCTGCGTTATGCCGAGCCGCGCCGAACCGCCGAACTGGGCGGTTTTCTGTGTGTAGGTGACACTGTTGCCGATGCCAGGCAGCAATGCCTCCGGCAGATAATCGCCGATCAGCGTTTCGCCCGGAATGAAGGCCACCTGATCGAGATGCGTATCGCGCTCGCCCTTGAAGGAGCCGGTGCCGCCGCCGAGTGCAAAGTCGATGAAATAGTTCTTGTCGGCATATTTCGCCAGCGCGTACGCCTGCCAGGATTCGCCTGTCGTCGCCGACAGAAGCTCGCCGTTGAAATCGATCTTCGAGTCGAATTCGGTCCGGCCTATGGTTGCGCCAAGCGACCAGTGCTGACTGACCTCGCCAAGGCCGCCAAGCGACATCGTCTTCAACACGTCGTCGCGGCTTGTGGTTCCGGCCCCCGCGTCGCGGCTGTACTCGGCTTGCGGACTGATCGACGCCCAGACACAGCGTCCGTCGGGATCCTTGTAGGCGGGAACGCCGGTGCATTCGCGCGCCGCCTCCAGCATGATGTCCGTGGAGCGGTTGATCATCTCGAATGTGTGCACGGCATAGTGCGGCGTCAGCCGCGTCATGGCCGCGCCGAGCTCCATTTCATCGGGCAGGAAGCGCAGCATGTTGATCAACAGCGCCATCGGATTGTCTGGGCTCGATGAAGCCTCGACATCGTCGAGATACTGCGCCATCTGGAAGACGCCGGGATCGGTCGTGCCGGAGTTAGGATCCTGTGCCAACTCCAGGAAAGTCGGATTGTCGGCATAGAGAACCAGATCCGTTCCGCCGACCACCTTGGTCAGGAAATTGAAGCCGACCGCCGGATGCAGCGTCGTCGGCGTGATGCCGGAATCGGTCATCGCCGATCCGGTGGCCAGCACATACTCGGCGAACAATTTGTCGATCGACAGGAAGTTCAACGGCGCCTCGCCATCGAAGTCACCAGCCACCGTTAGTGCAAGGGCATCCGTGATCTGGTTGTTGAGATCGACGTCGGTGACGAAGTCGCCGGAGAATATCTGGGTGAAGCCGCCGGTGACATCCACTTTGGCCACGACGCCGATGCCCTGGTTCGTAAACAGCCCGTCATTGGTGAACTTGCCGCCGCCGAGATCGATGGTCTTGAGGCCGACCATCGAGGCGTCGGCGATATTGTGGAAGCTGTTCGTGCCGCCGCCGAGATCCATGTTGCCGATCACCCGTCCGAGCGTGTCGGCAATCTTCGAATTCTCCACATGGTCATCGCCCGATGTGCCGGTGATAGCCAGTGGACTGAAATCGTCCAGAAGCGATTCCAGGATCGCATTCGTCGGCACGACGGGACCGGGAGCCAACAGGAAGGCCTGAAATGCCTGGAATTGCGATGCCTGGATGGTGAAGCTCGGCGTTGCGCCCATCGCATAGAGCAGGCTGTGATTGATCAGATTGTTGTCGGCACCGCCGACAAGCATCGCCGCCACGCCGGTTCCGGCACCGCCAATCGTGTACTGGCCATTCAGGTTGATGGTGATGTTGCCCTTGGCGCCCTTGGCCGTGCTCTCGCCATAGACAGCCACTGAATCGGCACCTTGCGCGAAGAGGCTGTCGCCTGCCGTCAAATCGACCGCATGGGCATTGCCGGCGCCAGTGGCGCTCTGGCCGAACATCGCATACGAACTTGCGCCCTTGACCCAGACTTGGCTGTCCGTGCTTGCGGCCGACGCCGCGGCGTCGCCGATACCGCCTTGCGAGCCGGCCGCCGACTGGCCCATGGCCAGCGAATCCATGCCGCCGGCGCCACCGCCACCGCCCACCGCCTGGGCAACGATGCCGTGGCCACGGTCGCCATCGGTCTCAATGGCGCCGGACTGGATGATGGTCACCTTGCCGCCGGTGCCCTTGGTGCCGCCAGGCGTGTTGAAGCCGATGGCGTTTGGCCCGCCGCCGTCGTCGTCAGCGCCAAAGCGGCCGAAACCGGCACCACCGATGCCGCCGCCGCCACCGACCGACTGCGCGATGATAGCGATGGAATCCTTGCCCGTCGTCGTGATCGTGCCGGTGCGGATGACGGTAACATCCCCGCCATCGCCGCCATTGCCGCCGAGACCGCCAATGGCCAACGCATTCGAGCTCTTGCCCTTGGCGTCGCCGCCATAGCCGCCACCGCCGCCGACCGATTGCGCGACCACGCCGTGCGCGCGCTCGCCATGGGTGATGATGGTGCCGGAAACCGTGACATCGACCTTGCCACCATTGCCGCCATTGCCGCCAAAGCCGCCAAGCTGCAGCGCGACCGAATCATCTCCCGCCGTGTCGGCCGATACCACGCCGCCATAACCGCCGCCGCCGCCGACGGACTGGGCGAAGATGCCGAGCGCCCCATCCTTCCAGGTTTCGATGATGCCGTCATTGTTGACCGTGACATGGCCGCCATTGGAGCCGTCGCCGCTCGGCAGAGAAATCGCGCCGCCGATCGTCATGTCGGCCTCCGAAGCGTTGGCCGCGGCACCCGAAGCACCGCCGCCACCGCCTACCGATTGCGCGAAAATGCCGTGCGAAAGATAGCCGAGCGTGGTGATCTTGCCATGATTGTCGACGATTACGTCGCCACCGCTGCTGCCCCCACCGCCCAGCCCGCCAATCGCCAGCGTCACCGACGTTTCCGCGCTGCCTGTCTCGGTCGAGCCGGCGCCGGCCGCGCCACCGCCACCGCCCACCGATTGCGCGAAGATGCCGTGCGAATTGTCGCCCTTGGTCAGGATCTCGCCCGACCCGAAATTGGTTACATGAACGGTTTCGCCGCTCTTGCCGCCGGTGCCGCCGGCGCCGCCGAGGCTCAAGGTTATGGCCACATTGGAGTCCTTGGCCGAGGTGCCCGAAGCGCCGCCGACGCCGCCGCTGCCGCCGATCGACTGCGCCAGTATGCCGTGCGAATAGGCCTTTTCGGTCTGGATCCAGCCGCTGTTTTCGACATTGACCTTGCCGCCATTACCGCCAACGTTGCCGGACCCGCCCAGTGACAGGTTGACACTGACTTCCGATTCATCGGTATGACCGGTGCTTTCGCCGGCGCCACCGGCGCCACCGCCTCCGCCCACCGACTGTGCGAAGATGCCGATGGAACGCTCCTGCTGGGTCCAGATGCCGGCCGTGGCGAGATTGAAGACGTCGACCTGGAAAGCGCTGCCACCGCCGCCGCCTGCCCCGCCAAGCGCGCCACCGATCGCATATTTACCCAATACGCCCGATGTCGCCGAGCCGCCGACACCACCACCGCCGCCGATCGAGTTGGCGCTGATACCATACGAATCGGCGCCATCGGTCACGATCAGGCTCCGGTTGGTTACAGAGACCGTGCCGCCATTGCCGGCGCCACCCGCGGCGAGGCCGATCGCCGCGCCGATCCCGACGGACGTCTCGCCTTCGCTGCCTCCGCCAACGATCTCCTCGTCGGTCGAAGCCGCGCCGCCGCCGCCACCGCCGCCGCCGACCGACATCGCCAGGATACCGATGGAGTTGAAGCCCTGCGTCCAGATTACTCCGGAATTGTCGACATGCACACCTGCGCCGATGACGTTGTTGCCGTCATCCAGGCGGAACAACGCCGCATCGTTGCCGGAGCCGCCCGAACCGCCAATGCCGACATTGACGGTGACACTCGTCTCGCTGGTGCCACCAAGATGGAACGCCTTGGCGTTGCTCGATCCGCCCATGCCGCCGCCGCCGCCCAGCGATTGCGCGACGATGCCCGAGGAGAAATCGCCCTTGGTCGTCAAATTACCGGTGTTGATCACGTCGACCGCGCCGGAGATATTGCCGGTGCCGCCCCCGCCTCCGACGGTCACATTGGCCGCAACGTTGACGCCTTGGCCGCCGCCCAGATCGGCGGTCGCACCGTTGGTCGAGCCGCCATTGCCGCCGCCGCCGCCGATCGACTGCGCAAGGATCGCCGCGCTCATGTCGCCATCCGTCTGCACCGCCATGGCATTGTGGACGAGCACATCGTCGCTGACATTGCCGTCGCCGCCGCCGCCGCCGATGCTCACCGTGGCGTTGACGCTGACATTGACGCCATAGCCGCCAGCCGCAGCCCAGGAATCGCCGCCATTGCCGCCGCTGCCGGCAACCGACTGGGCAAGAATGCCGCCAGCTTGGTAACCCTTGGTGACGATGCTGCCGCCGCCGCTGAGGCCGGTATCGACGATCACCAGGTCGCTGCGGCCACCGTCGCCGCCCCAGCCGCCGACAGTAACGCCGAGGCTGACATTGACGCCGTTGCTGACCGAGCCGGCCATCGTGGCCGCACGGCCGCCATTGCCGCCGCCGCCGCCAATCGACTGTGCCACGATGCCGCCCGAACCGACCGCGTCGGTGTCGGCGATGATGTTGCCATCCGCCCTGACCGTAACCTTGCCGCCAGGGCCGCCATCGCCGCCCTCGCCTCCAACCGAAACGCCGACCGCTGCCGATGCGTAGAAACCCGCGCTGAAGGCTCCGGAATAGGCATTGCCGCCATTGCCGCCGCTGCCGCCGACCGATTGCGCCAGGATGGCTTTGGCGCCCGCGCCTGCGACATGGATGTCACCCTTGTGCGTGACGGTGACCTGATCGCTCAGGTTCGCGTCGCCGCCGCCGCCGCCGATCGCGACGCCAGCCGCACCGAAGACACCGACCGCGACCGCGCCGGCGCTGCCGCCATTGCCGCCGCCGCCGCCGACCGATTGCGCCAGGACGCCGTGCGCGAGCGCGCCCTTGGTGATTATGTTTGCGGTGTTCTTGACCTCGACCTGGCCACCCGCCCCGCCAGCGCCGCCCTGGCCACCGACAGCGACAGCGGCAAAGGCGCCACCGGCGCCCGCCAGGCCTCCATCACCACCTGAACCACCGACCGACTGCGCGAAGATGCCGATCGAAAGGTCCCTGTCAGTGGTGATCCTGCCCGTATTTTCGACATAGACTTTCTGGCTGCCGCCGCCGGAACTGCCGTTGCCGCCAATCGAGAAGGAAGGCCCGCCAACCGTCACCGCAAAGCCACCGGAGCCACCGCCGCCGCCGACCGACTGCGCCATGATTCCGTGCGACTGGACGCCTTCGGTCTGCACGATGGCGCCGTTGATGACATCGACGGTCTTGCCGCCGCCACCGCCGGCGCCCTTGCCACCGATCCCGATGCCGAGGCCCAGGTTCAGCCCTGCAGAACCGCCGCCCGTGCCGCCGCCACCGCCGATGGATTGTGCGACAATGCCCGTCGAGCGATCGCCGATCGTATGGATCAAGCCGCCGCCAATTGTGGCCCTGACCGTCTCGGCCTCGCCGGCCGCTCCGCCTTTGCCGCCGATGCCGATGGTCGCAGCGATAGCGCCATTGAACGAAAAGCCGCCATTGCCGCCGCCGCCGCCGATCGATTGAACGATCAGGCCAGCGGAGTCGGCGCCGTGGGTTGTGATATTCGTGGTGGTGGAGTTGTAGGCGACCTTGCCCGCGGCGCCGCCGCCGGCGCCACTGCCGCCGATGCCGACGGTCAGGCCAAGGCCGACACCGATGACGCCGCCGCCATTGCCGCCGCCGCCGCCGATCGATTGCACGATGATACCGGCCGACCTTTCCTTGACGGTTTCGACCGAACCATTATAGGTCGCATCGACTGCCTTGCCCGCGCCTGCCGCGCCGCCGCCACCACCGATGCCCAGATTGGCGATCGCGCCAAACGTGCCGACGAAGCCGCCATTGCCGCCACCGCCGCCGAGGGATTGCACCACCAGGCCGATCGAGTCGGTGCCGTGCGTAGTGATCGATTGCTGTCCGCCATTGGCGGTGCGGAAGAACACGTCGCCGCCATCGCCGCCGCCGCTGCCCTTACCGCCGATTCCAACGCTTGCTCCGAAGAGGGCGCCTTCCACGACAAAGCCGCCATTGCCGCCGCCGCCGCCAAGCGATTGGACGACGATGCCTCCCGACCGGTCCTGCAGGGTTTCGACCGAGCCGCCGGTGGTGACGTCGACTTTCCTGGCGAATCCGCCTGAGCCAGCCGAACCGCCGACGCCGACAGCCACGAGACCCGCGCCACCGAGAGCGAAGCCGCCATTGCCGCCGCCGCCGCCCACCGACTGGGCGAGGATGCCGATGGAATCGGTGCCGCGCGTCGTGACCTTGGCGTTTGCGATGTTGTAGGTGACCTCGTCTCCGTTGCCGGCCGCGCTGCCGCTGCCGCCGACCGAAACGGACACGATGCCGCCAAGCGCAAAGGCGCCCCCGCCATTGCCGCCGCCGCCTCCCACAGACTGTGCGAGGATGCCAATGGCCGAACGACCGTTGGTGTCGACCGTCGGACCGGTCGCGGCCTGGTTGACGTTGACGGCTCCGGCATTGCCGCCGGTTCCGCCGCCGCCGCCGATCGCGACAGCGACTGCCGGGGCGACCGACAGGGCAAAGCCGCCATTGCCGCCACCACCACCGACCGACTGAGCCAGAACGCCATGCGCGCCATCGCCGCTGCCGTCAGCGCCGGTTGTTATCATCCCGCCGACATTGGCGGTGACGGTACTGCCTTTGCCGCCGCCGCCGGCCGAGCCGCCGATCGACACGATGCCGGCTGCCCCGCCGCCATCACCGCCGCCGCCGCCGACCGATTCGACCAGCATGCCAATAGCGCCGAGACCGTTGGTGGTGATGGTCCCGGTGTTGCTACCGGTTGCATTGGCGCCATCATTGCCCGCGCCGCCGGTGCCACCGCCGCCGAACAGGCCGAAGGCGTCGCCGCCGCCGCCACCGCCGCCGCCGACCGATTGCACGGCCATGCCGCTGGCGAAATCGCCATGCGTGATGATGCTGCCCGAGTTGCTGCCCGTAGCATTTCCGCCCAAAGTTGCGCCGCCGCCATTGCCGCCGCCGCTGACCACGCCGACGCCATCAGCGCCATTGCCACCCACACCGCCTGCCGATCGTACCAGCATGCCGTAGGAGGCGAATCCCGATGTTTCCACCTTGCCGGCGTTGCTTGCCGATGCGGTGCCCCCCGAGGCGCCATCGCCACCATCACCGGCATCGACGCCAAGACTGACGATGTTGTCCCCGCCCTGACCGCCATTGCCGCCGCTGGCGTTGGAAAAGATGCCGTAGGAGAAGTCGCCCGTCGTCGTGATGTCGCTGGTGCCAGACGCAACGGCGTTGGCGCTGCCGCCGGTGTTGCCGCTTCCGGCGTCACCGCCGAGGTTCACGATCGCGGGAAGCGCGCCGCCGCCGCTGCCGCCATCCCCGCCGACCGCCGAAGCAACGAAGCCGTGATGGCCAGTGCCTGTGGTCAAAATCGTAGCGTTGTTGAGAATATCGACGGATCCGCCAACAGCGCCATTGCCGCCCTCACCGCCATTGGTTTCGAAGGGCGTTCCAGCCAGGCCCTCGCCGCCATCACCGCCATCGCCGCCATTCGCCGTACCGACGAATCCAGATGCGTTGACGTTTATCTGCGGAGCGTTGTTTACGGCTCCAGGGGTCGCATTTGTAATCGATCCGCCGGGATCGCCATTATCGCCATCTGCGTCAAAACCACCAGGTCCCCTATCCGGAGCATCCGGGCCGTTCTTGTCTATGACGAACTGAGCATGCGCCGCCGGTATCGGCGGAAAACCCACCACCGCGGTGGCGCCGAGGAGGACTATCAACCGTCCGGCAATCACTGACCGGTGACGGTGAGCCGAGCCCGACGCTTCTGGCACTCGTGGCGCCGGCCCCAGTTTGAACAAAGTCCACGTTTGCGCCGCACGGAGCGCACAAGGCGAGATGATGTCAAGCAGCGCTTGGCCAAGCGCTGCTTGCTGGGATACCTCTGCCAAGTAGGTATCGGCAGCGTCGATATCGGAACCCGAAACCGCGAATGCGTGTTTGATGGCAAAGCCACCACGCTTTGGAAACAAAGCCATGCACCTACCCCCCGTTTAACGGGGCGCGCCTCAATGCCTGGTTGAGTCCGACGCCGCCGCTATGCTCTGCTCATGCAATTGCAATAAGGATGCCGGCACTGTGCAATAAGGTTCAATGCATTAAAACAGAGCATCCGCATTCCCACTTGCGGAGCTCTGACTCAATTAGAATACATTAACTTATGCCGGATGAAACCGAAAATTTACGTGGGAACACTGACTAAAGCCGCTGGCGTTTCATAGTCGTCATATGACGACTATCTGCGGTTCGCGGCTGGAATCGCAGAACAAAGCGATTGGACTGCCCGATTTCGTGATGCTCGACCCGCTGGCCATGGCATCGCCGCGCAAACGTCCTATATCAGTGGGCAGAGTTTTTTGCGCGGGAATGAGCGAATGTCGGCACTTCGGCCATCAACGATCTTCACAGTGGCAATGCTGGCCACGGCAGTGCTGGCGGGCGTTTGCCTGCCGGCTTCCGCACAAGCGCTCAATTCCGCTACCGGCAACAATGCGCTGATCCGGCAGAACGACCTGCAAATCCTGCAAAACAGGATACAGCGGCAGCAATATCAGCAGCAACAGCAGCAGTACCGCGCCCAGGACCGCCAGATCGTTCAGCAACCGCCCCCGGTCGTGCAGCAGCTCAAGCCAAGCTGCCAGACCCAGATAATCGGCACCACCGCCGTGAGCAATTGCCGCTGACAACAAGGCCTTTTTCATTTATTTAGCCGACTTAGGTATTTCGAGTGTCTTTCGGCATATGCGAAAGTTTTGGCGGCACATGCGAAAGTTTTGGTTTTGCAACGACGCCTTGTCGCGCTATGCGGCATTGCATCGACTGGATTGACGAATGGCAGCCACCAAGAAGAAAGCCGTACGCAAGGCAAAAAAGGGCGAAAGAATCCGCCAGGTGGCGGCTATTCCCTTTCGGCTGATCGCGCGCGGCGACATCGAGGTCATGCTGGTTACGTCGCGCACCACCAGGCGCTTCATCGTACCCAAGGGCTGGCCGATGAAGGGCAAGAGCGGGCGCAAGGCGGCCACCATCGAGGCGCAGGAGGAAGCCGGCGTACTCGGCAAGACGCTGAAGGAGCCGGCAGGCACCTATTCCTACTGGAAGCGGCTGGCCAATCGCTTTGTCCGCGTCGACGTCATCGTCTATCTGCTCGAGGTAACGGAGGAACTGGCCGATTGGCAGGAAGCCAAACGACGCCAGCGGGCCTGGCTGGCACCAGCCGATGCGGCCATGCTCATCGACGAGCCGGATCTTTCAACGTTGGTGAAGACGCTGAAGCTTCCCCAGCCTATGCAGGTGGACAAGGCGTAAAGCCTCACTCGCCGGGGTCATCGCTTTCGGGAAACGGCCGCACCGGCGTGCCGGTATAGGCCCACAGCCACTC
Source organism: Mesorhizobium sp. M0618 (assembly GCF_040320765.1). Classification (NCBI taxonomy): domain Bacteria; kingdom Pseudomonadati; phylum Pseudomonadota; class Alphaproteobacteria; order Hyphomicrobiales; family Phyllobacteriaceae; genus Mesorhizobium; species Mesorhizobium sp. M0618. Next base: position 104,873 of record NZ_JAMYQH010000008.1, read on the forward strand.
GCGCGGCAGCGGCCCCTTGTTTCGCTCGGCCTGCTGCGACTGCTCCCAAGCATGCGCCAGGATGCCGACCGAGCGCGACAGCACGAAAAGCCCTCGCGTCAGCGGCGGCGGAAAACCGAGTTCGCCATAGATGACGGCGGTGGCGCCATCGATGTTGAGCGGTATTTTTTTCCCCTTGCGGCGTTCGACGTCAGCCTCGATCGCAGCGGCGATGTCGGCGAAACGTCCATTGACGGCACCGCGTGCGGCGAATTCGCGGATCAGTTCCAGCAAGCGCGGCGCGCGCGGGTCGACGGGATGGAAGCGATGTCCGAGCCCCGGCACATAGCCCTTCTCCTCGGCGAAGAACCGGTCGAGCCGCGCCGAGACCGCCTCATTCAGCGTCATCCCGGCATCGATCGCCACGGCAATGTCACCATAGAAGGAAAGCGCCTGCTCGCCGGCGCCTCCATGCACGTCGCCGAGAACGTTGATGGCCGAGGCCATGGCGCTGTTGATACCGACGCCGCAGGTTGCAGCCATGCGCGCGATGGCGATCGATGGCGCCTGCGGTCCGTGGTCGACGGCGGCACCGAGCGCAATGCCGAGCAGCGCGGCCTGATCCTCGCTGGGCAGTTCGCCGCGCAGCATCAGCCAGATGACAGCCGGGAAGCTGACGCGGCCGATCAGATCCTGGATCTCGTAGCCGCGCAGCCGGATGACACCAGGCCGCATCTCGATGATGTCGGTCTGCCACCATTCCTCGCCGCGCTCACGGCCTGTCTTCTTCTCCGTGCCGCTCATGCGCTTGCCTTTGTCTTGGCGCGCGGTGGCAGGTCGGCGAACACCTCGCCCATATGTTCGCCGAGCGCCGGCGGCGGCTTTGTCGGCAAGGGCGCCTCGCCATCGACCATGAAGCCGCCGCGCAGAACGGTCAGCGGCCTGTCCATACCAGCCACATCGTCGAAATTCGCGGTCACCTGGCGTTCGAGGACTTGCGGCTCGGCCAGCACTTGCGGGATCGTCAGCACCCTGCCGGCAGGCACGCCGGCGCGATTGAGCATCTCTTCCCAGGCCGCAGCCGGCGCGCCCGCCAGGGCGTGCTCGATCTCGACTTTAAGCGCCGCACGGTTGCGCTTGCGCGTCTCGCGCTCGGCAAAGCGGGCATCCAAGGCCAGTTCCGGCCGGCCGATCAGCCGGCACAGCGTCACGAACTGTTCCTGCTTGTTGGCGGCGATATTGATGAGCCCGTCGCCGGTGCGAAACGCACCGGAGGGTGCCGCCGTCATGTTCTCATTGCCCATCGGCTTGGGGTCGATGCCTGCGGTCAGATAGTTGGAAACCGGCCAGCCAAGCGCGGAAAGTGTGCATTCGAGCATCGAGACGTCGAGAAAGGCACCCTCGCCGCTCGTCTTCTGCCGCACCAGCGCCGAGGTAATGGCGAACGCGCCGACCAGCCCGCCAAGCGTGTCGGCCACGGGATAGCCGACCCGCAGCGGCGCCGTCTCCGGTGTGCCGGTGATGCTCATGATCCCCGACAGGCCCTGGATGATCTGGTCATAGGCGGGATTGTCGCGCATCGGCCCGGTCTGGCCGAAACCCGATATCGCGCAATAGACGAGGCCGGGACGGACCGCCTTCAGCGCCCCGTAGCCAAGGCCGAGCCGATCCATCACGCCCGGGCGGAAATTCTCCACCAGGGCGTCGGCGCTGGCCACCAGATCGAAAAAGCGCTCGCGATCGGCTTGCTTCTTGAGGTCGAGCACCACCGACCGTTTGCCGGCGTTCTGCGCCAGGAACGATGCGCCCATGCCGGCGCTGTTCAGCTTTGGCGAGCCGCCGAGCTGGCGGGCCAGGTCGCCGCCTTGCGGCGCCTCGACCTTGATCACGTCGGCGCCGAGCAGCGCCAGCTGATAGGCGCAGTAGGGACCGGCCAGCACATTGGTCAGGTCGAGGACGCGGATACCGGAAAGCAGTTCTGTCATGGCATCATGGATCGATCAGGCATCGCCGGGCACATGCTCCGGTCCGCGCCGACGCCGATGCTCGATGAAGGCCCAAATATGCGGGCCGGCGAGGCCGATGAAGGCGAGCGTCAGCAGCGTCAGCGACAGCTTGTGGGTGTAGAACACCGACCAGTCGCCATTCGAGATGGTCATCGCCCGGCGGAACTGGGTTTCGGCGAGCGGCCCAAGGATCATACCGATAATGACAGGCGCGGTCGGGAAATCGAACCGTCGCATCAGGAAACCGGCCGCTCCCAGCAGATAGAGGATGACGAGGTCGATGGGCGACTGCGAAATACCATAGGTGCCGACCGTCGCGAACACCAGGATGCCGGCATAAAGCTGCGGCGCCGGGATTTTCAGCAACCGCACCCACAGGCCGATCAGCGGCAGGTTGAGGATGACCAGGATGACGTTGGCGATGAACAGGCTGGCGATCAGCCCCCAGACGAGATCGCCCTGGGTCGTGAGAAGCAGCGGTCCGGGATTGATGCCGTAGCTCTGGAAGGCCGACAGCATGATCGCCGCCGTCGCCGACGTTGGCAAGCCGAGCGTCAGCATCGGCACCAGCACGCCGGCTGCCGAGGCATTGTTGGCGGCCTCGGGGCCGGCAACGCCTTCGATGGCGCCGACCGTGCCGAACTCCTCCTTGTGCTTCGACAGCTTCTTTTCGATAGCGTAGGACAGGAATGTCGGGATCTCGGCGCCGCCGGCCGGCATGGCGCCGATCGGGAAGCCGATCGCAGCGCCGCGCAGCCAGGGTTTCCACGAACGCCCCCATTCGGCTGCCGTCATGTAGAGCGAGCCCTTCAGCGGCACGATCTCGTCCTTGCCGGCATAGCGGCGCGAGGCCATGTAGAGTGTCTCGCCGACGGCAAATAGGCCAACGGCGGCGATGATGACATCGACGCCATCGAGCAGTTCGTTCGTGCCGAAGGTGAAGCGCGGCTGGCCGGTCTGCAGGTCGACGCCGATCATGCCGATGACGAAGCCGGCGAACAGGCTGGTCAGGCCGCGCACCGACGACGAGCCGAGCACCGCCGAAACGGTGATGAAGGCCAGCACCATCAGCGAGAAATATTCGGCCGGACCGAAGGCCAGCGCGAATTTGACCACCACCGGCGCCAGGAAGGCAACGCCCATAGTGCCGATCGTGCCGGCGACGAACGAGCCGATCGCCGACGTGGCGAGTGCTGCACCGCCACGGCCGGAACGCGCCATCCTGTTGCCTTCCAACGCAGTGACGATGGTGGCGCTTTCGCCGGGCGTGTTGAGCAGGATCGACGTCGTCGAACCGCCATACATGGCGCCGTAGTAGATGCCGGCGAACAGGATGAAGGATGCCTCCGGCGCCACCTGATAGGTGATCGGCAAAAGCAGCGCGATGGTCAGCGCCGGCCCAAGACCGGGCAGCACGCCGATGGCGGTGCCGAGTGTGGTGCCAAGCAGGCACCACAGAAGGTTGACCGGGGTGAAGGCGACCGAGAAGCCATGTGCGAGATGTCCGAGCGTTTCCATGGCGTCAGCCCCTCAACACGGTGATGAACGCATCGATGACCGTGTTCAGCTGGTTCTCGATGAAACCGGCACCGATGTTGACGCCAAGCGCCCTGGCGAAGCCGAAATAGGCGGCCAGCGCCAGGATCAGGCCGAGCACTGCGTCACGCAGTGTGCGCTTGCTGCCGAAGCCGTAGCAGACCAGAACGAACATAATGACCGAGGCGGCGGTAAAGCCGAGCGGCTGGATCAGCACCAGGTTTGCCACCAGCCCGATAACGACGATGCCCATCGCCTTCCAGTCGGTCGGCGTTTCCTTTTCTTCCTCCGGCTGCCAGCCGCCGCGCAGCGCTGCGAGGATGAGCAGCAGCGAAAGCGCGATCATGCCGGTCATGGTGATATAGGGAAAGACGGTCGGCCCGACCTTGGAATAGAGCGGCGACACCGGGATCGCCAAGGTCTGCCAGGCTACGGCCCCGGCGCAGGCGAGAAGCCCGACGCCGATCAACAATTCGGGCATGGCAAGGCGCGGGGGCGCCGCCTGAGGGTCGCTGGTGCTCATCGGTGTCCTCCCAAGGTGGCCGGCATCCTCCAGCCGACCGCATCCGCAGTTTCGCCGCATCATATGTCCATGCGGCAGGCGAGATGGGAAGGGGGCGGCACTCTAACCGCCCCCTGAAGACATCAGGCGAGGCCGAGATCCTTGAGGATCGCGGTGATGCGGGCCGTGTCCTCGGTGAGGAATTTTGCGTAGTCGTCGCCAGTCAAAAGGATGGGCGTCCAGTTGCGGTTTTTGCACTCGGTTGCCCATGCATCGCTCTTGGCCATGGTCTCGATCATTGTGACCATCGCCGCCTTGTCGGCGTCGGAAATGCCCGGCGGTGCGAAGACGCCGCGCCAGTTGAACAGCTCGACATCGATGCCGGCCTCCTTCAGCGTCGGCGCATCGATGCCGTCCTGGCGCTTGTCTGCCGAGATGGCGAGCAGCCGCAGCGCGCCCGCCTTGACCTGCTCGGAGAACTCGCCAAAGCCGGAGATGCCGGCCGCGACCTGGTTGCCGAGCAGCGCCGACAATGCCTCACCGCCGCCGGCGAACGGCACGTAGGACAGGTTTGTAGCCGGCACGCCGACCGTCTTGGCAATCAAGCCGAACAGGATGTGATCCGAACCGCCGGCGGAGCCGCCGGCGACGGGAACTTTTGTCGGATCGGCCTTGAGCGCGGCGACGAAATCAGCGGCCGTCTTGAACGGCGATTCCGCCGGCACGACCAAGGCCTCGAACTCGCCGGTGAGGCGGGCGATCGGGGTGACTTGCGTCAGATTGTTCGCGGCCTTGTTGGCAATGATGGCGCCAACCATGACCATGCCGGCAACCATCAGGGAATTGCCTTTGCCGTTCCACTGGCTGATGAATTGCGGCAGCCCGACAGTGCCGCCGGCGCCGCCGACATTGGTGATCTGCGAACCCGAGATGAGCTTTTCACTGCGCAGCACCTGGTCGATCGTGCGCGCCGTCTGGTCCCAGCCACCACCGGGTGCGGCAGGCACGAAGAGCTGTATCTGGGGCGCGCCTTCGGCGAAAGCGGGAGAAAGATGCGACGTCATCAGCCCGGCACCCACGGCTGCGGTGCTCATCAAAAATCTGCGTCTGTTCAGCATGGGGATTCCTCCAAATCACGACACCTCCTCCGGTGCCCGCCAAAACGCGCCTGCATCCAGACCCGTCATCGATTTCAAGCAGATGTTACGGAGTTCTGTCAACGGAAACGATATTCTACTGGACAGAACGATTTGGCGGCGCGACAGAGTCGCGTGCTCGGCTTTCTTCAAACTGGAACCGCCATGGACTCGCCAAGCAAATCGGCAAATGGGGAAATAGATCGCACCTCGGCGGACGGTGTTGCCGCGCTTGATCGGGCCATTGCCATCCTCGATGCCTTCACCACGGATGACCGGTCGCTCAGCCTGGCCGAAATCGCGGCGCGCACCGGCCTCTACAAGAGCACCATCCTGCGGCTTGCGAATTCCCTTTTGCGCGGACGATTGCTCGAGCGCCTCGACAATGGGCGCTACCGCGTCGGACCCGCGACCTTTCGGCTCGGTGCGCTCTACCAGCGTTCGGTCGTGGCGGTCGATATCCTGCTGCCGATCATGCGCGATCTTTCCGAGCGAAGCTGGGAGAGCGTTGCCTTCTATGTTCGCTCGGGCGATGTCCGCACCTGTCTCTACCGCGTCGAATCCAAGCACCCGATCCGCTACACGATACGCGAAGGCGACGTATTGCCTTTGCTGCTCGGCTCGGGCGGCCGCGTGCTCGCAGCGTTTTCGGGCCAGCAGGGCGACCCCTACGAGACCATCCGCAAGACCTGCAACTGTCTCGCCGTCGGCGACCGCGATCCCGATACGGGGGGCGTGTCGGCGCCGGTGTTCGGCCCGGGAGGCGTCCTGCTCGGCGCCTTGACCCTGGCTGGGCCCAGCACGCGCGTCGACGCGGCATTTCTGCAGCGCATGAAGCGTCCGCTGCTCGAGGCGGCGGCCCGCGCCACCCGCGCCTTCGGCGAGGACGCCTCCATGCTGGAGCGGGCAAGCCTGGCAGCGGACGCCATGCCGTAGAATGCGTCCCGGTTGGAAGGCTCGCTCAGGTCAATTTGACCAGAACCACACGGCGGTTCTTGGCGGGGCCCGCCTCGTCATCATTGCTGGCGACAGGCGCCATCATGCCGGCGCCGGCAGCGGGCAGCCTCGCCGCTCAGGTCACCGCGCCAGCAGGATGGTCGGAGTGTCATGATAGGTGGTCTTCACCACTTCCCGGTAACCGCACTTGGCAGCCACCCTCAGCGAAGCGCCGTTTTCCGGATCGATGATGCAGACGGTCTTCTCGCGCCCGAAAATCACTTCGCCCCACGCCAGGACGCGGGCAACCACCTCGGTGGCGAAGCCCGCCCCGTGCACGGCCGGAACCAGCGCCCACCCGGCCTCGGGAATGCCTTCGATCGATGGTTCCATGTCGCGCTTCAGATCGTGAAACCCGGCCTCGCCGATGAAGCGCCCGGTCGCCTTCTCCTCGATCGCCCAGAAGCCATAGCCGAGCAGCGACCACAGGCCGGCGTGACGCAGGAAGCGCATCCAGCTCTCTTCGCGCGTGCGCGGCTTGCCCCCGATGAAACGGGTGACCACTGGATCGGTCCACATCGCGGCATAGGCGTCGAAATCGTCCAGCCGGTGTGCCCGCAGGATGGTGCGCTTCGTTTCGATGACAGGGGCGCTGGTCGCTTGTGGATTGTTCATGGGATCTGCCTCGCACGATCGCCAGCGCTTAGCAAATCGGCGGTGCGGCGCAAGGGGCCAGGGCAACACGGCCCATCATCCAGGCGCCGCTATGGGAATTTTGTGAGACGGTGTTATTTTTCACGGCAGGCTGATTCAACACCTGCCAGCGCGACCTTTTTCAGGCGCGCATTGGCGCCGTCAAACCCGGGGAAAGAGCATGGACACCACCGATCTTGTGCTTGCGATCTTCCATCATCTGCTGGTGTTTTCGCTGGCGGGGATTATCGGCGCCGAATTCGTCCTGATCCGCAGCGATCTGGGTGCTGCGACGCTCAAGAGGCTCGCCGGCATCGACCGCCATTACGGCATCATTGCCACGCTGATCATCGTCGTCGGCATCGGCCGCGTCTTCTATGGCCTCAAGGGCTGGGAATTCTACGTCTATAACTGGGTGTTCTGGGCCAAGATAGCGGCGTTCATCGTGGCCGGCCTGCTGTCGATCATCCCGACCGTCCGCTTCATATCCTGGAACAGGCAGGCGAGCGGCAATGCCTCGTTCCAGGTGCCGGCGACCGAGCTTGCATCCGTGAAGACCTACATCCGAGCCGAAGCTTTCATCTTCCTGCTCATCCCGGTCTTCGCGGCGGCGATGGCGCGCGGCTACGGCTACTAGGATAGGGCCGATCAGCAGTTTGCCGTTTGCCTCCGGTTGCAATCTGCTAGCTTGCGCTAGTTGTTGCTTCATCCGCAGGCGGTGCTGAGAGGGACCCCGCAGCGGTTGGAGATTGATACACTGGGAGGAGATCACGATGAGAAGATTTGTCGCCGCTTTGGCTGCTGCCGCGGCCGTCACGCTTTATGGGTTCACTGCCGGCGCGCAGACCTATCCCGAACGCACCATCACCGTTGTGGTGCCGTTTGCGGCCGGCGGCCCGACCGACACGGTCACGCGCCTCGTCGCCGAAGCGATGTCGAAGGATCTCGGCCAGCAGGTCATCGTCGAAAATGTCGGCGGTGCCGGCGGCACGCTGGGTGCCGGCCGCGTCGCCAACGCCGAGCCTGACGGCTATACGCTGCTGCTCCATCATATCGGCATGGCGACAAGTGCGACACTGTACAGAAAGCTCGCCTACGACACGCTGAACGCCTTCGAATATGTCGGCCTCGTCACCGAGGTGCCGATGACCATCGTCGGCCGCAAGGACCTGGAGCCGACCGACCTCAAGGGGTTGGTGGAGTACGCCAAGGCCAACAAGGATTCCATAACCGTCGCCAATGCAGGCATCGGTGCGGCCTCGCATCTATGCGGCATGCTGTTCATGAGCGCCATCAAGACGCCGCTGGTCACCGTACCCTACAAGGGCACCGGCCCGGCCATGACCGATCTCCTCGGCGGCCAGGTCGACATCATGTGCGACCAGACGACCAACACCACCAAGCAGATTCAGGGCGGCACCATCAAGGCCTATGCCGTCACCTCGCCGGAGCGCCTCGATGTGCTGAAAGACGTGCCCACGACGGTGGAAGGCGGCCTTCCCGAAGTGCAGGTCGGCATCTGGCACGGTCTCTATGCACCCAAGGGCACGCCGGCCGGGATCACCGAACGCCTGTCGAAATCGCTGCAGGTCGCGCTGAAGGACCAGAACGTCGTCGCCCGCTTCGCCGAACTCGGCACCAAGCCGTCGCCCGAGGCCGATGCGACGCCGGCCGCACTGAAGGCCAAGCTGGAAAGCGAGATCGCGCGCTGGAAGCCGATCATCGAAGCCGCCGGCCAGTACGCCGACTGAGGTTTGAATAGGGGCGCCACCAGCGCCCCTATTCGCTTGGCATCCGCTACCCACTGCGGGCTTGGGAGAACCATCATGAAACCTTTCGCGATCGACAGGGCCAACGGCCTGTGCGCCGCCCTGTTCATCGGTTTCGGCGCATGGTTCGCGCTGCAATCGCTCGGCCTCGAAATCGGCACCGCGTTGCGCATGGGTCCAGGCTATTTTCCGCTGGTCCTGGCGATCGTGCTGATCCTGCTTGGCGCCGTCATTCTCGTCCAGGCCGTACGCGTCGGGGGCGAAGCGATCGGGCATATCGCGTGGCGCGGCATGCTGCTCATCCTGCCTGCTCCGATCTTCTTCGGCCTGACGGTGCGCGGCCTCGGCTTCATCCCGTCGATCTTCCTGACGGCGTTGATCGCGTCGTTTGCCAGCCGCCGCATGAAGCCGTTGACCGCGCTCGTGCTGTCGGCCGGCCTGACATTGTTTGCGTACCTCGTCTTCAGCTACGCGCTCGGCCTGCCGTTCCGCCGCTTCGGCCCGTGGCTGGCCCCATGGTTGGTGTCGTGAGGCGATGAGCATGGATCTGCTCGACAACCTCGCGCTCGGTTTTTCGACGGCGACGTCGCTGACCAACCTCGGTTTCTGCCTGATCGGCGTCCTTCTCGGCACGCTGATCGGCGTCCTGCCCGGCATCGGCGCCACCGCGACCATCGCCATGCTTTTGCCGATCACCTTCCAGATCGGCGACCCGGTTTCCTCCCTCATCATGCTCGCCGGCATCTATTACGGTGCCCAATATGGCGGCTCGACCACCGCCATTCTCATCAACATGCCGGGCGAATCCTCGTCCGCCGTCACCGCGATCGACGGCTACCAGATGGCCAGGAACGGCCGCGCCGGAGCGGCCCTCGCGATCGCGGCCATCGGCTCGTTCTTTGCCGGCACGGTGTCGACGTTCCTCGTCGCCATCTTTGCCCCGCCGCTGACGGCGATCGCGCTGAAATTCGGCGCGGCCGAGTATTTTTCGCTGATGATCGTCGGCTTGGTTTCGTCCGTCGCGCTCGCCCACGGCTCTATCGTCAAGGCGCTGGCCATGGTCGTGCTCGGCCTGCTGCTCGGCATTGTCGGCACCGACATCTACACCGGCACGCCGCGCTTCACGCTTGGAATCCGGGAATATGCCGACGGATTGAATTTCGTTGCGGTGGCGGTCGGCGTCTTTGGCGTCGCCGAGATCCTGCGCAACCTCGAAAACGAGGATGAGCGTTCCGTGATGATCCGCAAGGTCACCGGCCTTATGCCGACCCGCGAGGACTTTCGGCGCATGGCAGCGCCCATCGTGCGCGGAACAATCATCGGTTCGGCGCTCGGCATCCTGCCGGGAGGCGGCGCGATCCTGGCAGCTTTTGCGTCCTACACGGTCGAAAAACGCGTCTCGAAAAACCCGCAGGAGTTCGGCAAGGGCGCCATCGAAGGCGTCGCCGGACCGGAATCGGCCAACAATGCCGGTGCGCAGACCTCCTTCATCCCGATGCTGACGCTCGGCATTCCGGCCAACCCCGTCATGGCGCTGATGATCGGCGCCATGATCATCCAGGGCATCGTACCCGGCCCCAATGTCGCGACCGAACAGCCGGCGCTGTTCTGGGGCATCATCGCCTCGATGTGGATCGGCAATCTGATGCTGATCATCCTCAACCTGCCGCTGATCGGGCTTTGGGTGAAGCTGCTGACGATCCCCTATTACGTGCTTTTCCCGATCATCATGGCGTTCTGCTCGATCGGCGTCTACAGCGTCAACAGCAACGTCTACGACCTCTACGCCGTCGCCTTCTTCGGCTTTCTCGGCTATCTCCTGACCAAGCTGCGCTGCGAACCGGCACCGCTGCTGCTCGGCTTCGTGCTCGGCCCGCTGCTCGAGGAAAACCTGCGCCGCGCCATGATCCTCTCGCGCGGCGACCCAAGCACCTTCGTGACCAGACCGATCAGTGCCGGCCTGCTCCTCATCGCGCTGGCCGTGCTCGTCATCGTCTTCCTGCCGGCGGTCAAGAAAAAGCGCGAAGAGGTGTTTGTGGAGGAGAGTTGAACTACGTCGTCGTTCCGCTTCGGTCCTGGATCTCTTCGACAGGATCGAGCGGTGCGATCGGCACCAGCGGTGCTGGCACATCGGTCGTCTTGACCTCGGCCTTGCAGATGTCGGCGATGACGCAGGCCGGGCAATCTGGCTTGCGCGCCTTGCAGACGTAGCGGCCATGCAGGATCAGCCAATGATGTGCATGGCGCATATATTCATCCGGAATGATCTTCAACAATCCTTGCTCGACCTGTTCCGGCGTCTTGCCAGGCGCCAATCCGAGCCGGTTGCCGATGCGGAGAATGTGCGTGTCGACCGCCATCGTGTGCTGGCCGAAGGCCATGTTGAGCACGACATTGGCGGTCTTGCGCCCGACCCCGGGCAGCTTGACCAATTCATCGCGACTGTCGGGTACCTCGCCGCCATGGTCGCGGATCAGCGCCTGCGACAGCGCAATCACATTCTTCGCCTTGTTGCGCCACAGCCCGATGGTGCGGATATATTCGCCGACCCTTGCCTCCCCCAGCGCCAGCATCTTGTGCGGCGTATCGGCGGCCTTGAACAGCGCCCGCGTCGCCTTGTTGACGCCGGCATCCGTCGCTTGCGCCGACAGCACCACCGCGACCAGCAGCGTGAAGGCGTTGACATGTTCGAGCTCGCCCTTCGGCTCGGGCCGCTGGACGGAAAAGCGCCGGAATATCTCGTTCACTTCGGCCGGGCTGTAGCGTGACGCGCTTCGCACCGGCCGCGGACGCGGCTTGGCGTCCGACCCATCGCTTCGTGCGGGCAACAGCTCTTTTTTGGACAGGGAAGAATCTTTGGACTTGGGGCTTGCCATTTCCCTCCTATAATATCCCCTCATGAGCGACACAAACGCCTCGTTTCAGGCCGACGAGCCATTCTTTCAGGCGCTACTCACCCCGCACCGGTCTCTGGGCCGGACAGGATTCTTCGTCCTGATCGGTGCGCTGCTGTTCGGCTGGCTTGTGACAGGCGCGTTTTTCCTGTCGCGCGGCGCCTGGCCGGTGTTCGGCTTCTTCGGCCTCGACGTGGCCGCCGTCTACATCGCCTTTCGCATCAACTATCGTGCCGCTCGTGCCCGCGAAGAAGTCTCGGTCTCGCGCACCAGCCTCGACATCCGCAAGACAGCCCCCTCGGGGAAATCGGAAGCGCATCGCTTCAATCCGTTCTGGGCGCGGTTTTCGGTGGCCCGTCACGCCGAGATCGGCATCACAGGGATGACGGTGGAAGGCCAAGGGCAGAACGTGCCGATCGGATCCTTCCTGGACCCCGATTCCCGCGAGAGTTTTGCCACCGCCTTTTCGCGGGCGCTGGCGACCGCCAAGGCACGCTGAGCCAGCCACGAGCGACTCCAGGGCTCGAATCCTGTGTCCATCTGGGTATGCGCCGCAAGAAAGCAAGTTTCGGGTGGCGATCGACGCCCCGAGGGGCGATATTCCGGCTCAAGGAGACAGTTCCATGAGCACACACACCGCGGTCCTCAAAAAGGACATCACGCCTGAAGGCAGCGACTACGAAATCGTGCGCCGTGCCATCGAGAAGATCAGTCTCGACTATCGTGATCAGCCTTCCCTTGAAGAACTGGCCGAGGAGGTCGGCGAGACGCCAACCGGCTTGCAAAAACTCTTCACCCGCTGGGCCGGCCTGTCGCCCAAGGCCTTCCTGCAGGCGGTGACACTGGACCATGCGCGCAGGCTGCTCGATTCCGGCATGCCGCTGCTCGAGACCTCGTTTGAACTGGGCATGTCCGGCCCGGGCCGGCTGCATGACCTGTTCGTCACGCATGAGGCGATGTCGCCGGGCGACTACAAGACACGCGGCGCCGGGCTCATCATCCGCTACGGCTTCCATTCCTCGCCGTTCGGCACCGCCCTGATCATGGCCACCGAGCGCGGACTCGCCGGCCTCGCCTTCAGCGACCCCGGCGAGGAACGCGCCGCCTTCGCCGACATGTCCAGCCGCTGGCCGAACGCCATTTATGTCGAGGACATGATTGCTACCGGCCCCTATGCCGCCCGTATCTTCGACCCGGCGCTGTGGCGCCCCGACCAGCCGCTGCATGTCGTCATGATCGGCACCGACTTCCAGGTTCGCGTCTGGGAGGCGCTGCTCAAGATCCCGATGGGTAAGGCCCGCACCTATTCCTCGATTGCGGCCAGCATCGGCGCACCGTCCGCCAGCCGTGCGGTCGGTGCGGCCAACGGCGCCAATCCGCTCTCTTTCGTGGTGCCTTGTCACCGCGCCATCGGTAAATCAGGCGACCTCACCGGCTATCACTGGGGCCTGACCCGCAAGCGCGCCATTCTGGGCTGGGAAGCCGGGCAGGTATCGTAATATCGATTTTTCTCGATATTACGAGGAAAACCATGGGTATGTCGGCGTTAATAAGTATAAGCGCGATTTCCACTGTGGTTTTCACCTTTGCAACCGAGGGCAACCTCCGGTTCCTGTAATAGTTATTTTGAGCCATTATTTTAGGTAACTCTAAATTAACCACGATAAAGTGATGATGCCCTCATATTAATCCGGACGATCCGGCTTGATAGGAGGTCCCGATGACATTGTTTCGCGTCGCCTGCGGCGCAGCTCTGCTGGTTGCCAGCATCGACGAGGCCGCGTTGGCCGCGACGCAAAATGTCATCTTCAATGGCACGATCGCGCCCACCTGCACGCTTGTCGTTGCCACCAACGGTACGATGACGGCCAGTCCCGATCTCCAGTCCCTCAGTTCCCACAACAGCGGCGGCTCGGCTGGAACCGTGACGTTGACGACGACCGGAGGTGTGTCGCTGAGTGTCGACCCGGTCACCACCATGACGGTGCCATCCGCCGACAGCACGTCGACGACCTGGACGCCCACCTACTCCGCCGCCGGCGCGCATTCCATCGTCGAGACCGGCTCGGCAACCAGCATCACCACACCCGGCGCCGATCTCGTCTCGGTTCACCTCGCCGGAACCAAAGGCGGCAGCAATCGCTTCGCCAACGGCAATTATCAGGCAACGGTAACGCTGCGCTGCGAATGACGCGTAGCGAAGGAGGGGGGTCGTTGAAACATGTTCGAATCCTGGCGACGGCATTGGCCGTCGGATTGGCGCCCATTGCCGCCAAGGCCCAATCGATGTCGCCGATGCGTGGCGAGATCAACAGCTTCACCGAGGTCTTCGCGGTTCGCGTCTTCCCCGCCAATCCCTACGACCGGAAGATCCGGGTCGAAATCCATGTCTACGATCAGGATTTTCAGCCGGTAGATGCCAGAATCTCTCCAGATGTCTTCCAACTGGCTTCGCAGGCCTCCCGGTCTGTCCTTGTGGTTGTGCCTTTCGACGGCGCCGCCGAGCGTAAAGTGCGTATCTGCACCGAAAGCATCCCCTTTCCCAATCAACAGACGCAGATAAGGGCACAGATATGCGGAAAGTTTTTTGGGCGCCGCAAGTCCTGACACTGGCGCTCGCGGCTGCTTGGGCGGGTGCGTCGCCGGCCGGGGCCGAGGACGTCTACAACCTTAACCAGAATGAGAGCGGCTTCAACCTGCCCGGCGTCACCTTGCCCCAGGGCCAGGACGAGGTCCATGCCGCGGACGGTACCACTTGCCGTTCCGCCGTCTCCGGTTCCGGCGCTTATGTCGATCTCGGCGTTATCAGAGGCAACAGCCAGTCGGACAACAGCGTTGCCACCTATGGTCGGGTGGTGATCCCGATCGGGCGCACGCCGAAGCGCGTCGATTGCAGCCGTCTCTATGAGCTTGAGGTCGAGCGCCTGCAGTTGGAACTGAAGCTCCTCAAAATGGGCCTCGGCGCCGACGGCCAGACGGCGAGCGTGGCTGCCAGCACTTCCACGGCCGCGTCACCGGGGTGGGCCAACGAAGGCTGGAGCATCAGGACCGGAAGTGGTGATGGCAAGAAAAAGAAGAAGCAGTAGTCGCGCGCTGCTTGCGATGGCAGCACTTGCCGGTTCCTGCCTTCCGGTGCAGGCGGCGATCATCGGCACCTGCACCATCATAGTCGGGGCGTCCGGAACGATGAAGGCCAATCCCGCCATCAGCATACTGGGCTCCAAACAGGCAGGCGGATCGAGCGCCAGCGCCACCGTGGTGGCAAGCTCCCTGTTGTGCTCGATACTTAATTTGCTTGACTGCTATTCGGTTTCGGCGCCGGCGCCTGCCGCATTCTCGTCCGCGCCGAGCGGCGGCGGCACCAACGTGACCTTCGCTTCGGTCTTCCGCCTCGATGGCTCGGGGGCCGATGTCAACGGAAGTGTGCCGCAGAGGGTTGCCAACGGCACCCACACGATGCAGGTCGACCTCACCGCCACCAGGTCGAGCGGTATCTTTCCCGCCGGCAACTATCAGGGCACGGTCACCGTGCGCTGCGAATAAGGCCACGACACCCCAAATCGGGCTGGACCATGCGCGTGGTCTGGCAAGCCGCGGCCTTACAGGTTAGCTTCCGCGCAATCGGAACGACCTGGGTTCGCTTGGACGCACAAGGATGCTCCGACATTTGAATTTGCGTTGCCAGGAGGCCTTGCTTGATTATCGTCATCGGTTCGATCAACCTCGACCTTATCGCCAAGGTCGACCGCTTGCCAAGCCCCGGCGAGACGGTAGGCGGCTCGGCCTTCACCACCGCACCTGGGGGCAAGGGCGCCAACCAGGCGCTGGCCGCCGCACGCGCCGGCGCCTCGGTGCGCATGGTCGGCGCTGTCGGCAGGGACAGCTTCGCAACCGAGGCACTGGCATTGCTGCGCGACGGCAAGGTCGACCTGTCCGGCGTTGCCGAGACTCACGCCTCGACCGGGACGGCACTGATCATGGTCGCCGACGACGGCGAGAACATCATCGCCGTGGTGCCGGGCGCCAACGCTTCCGTGGTGCCCGGCGATCTCTCCAAGGCCTTTCTGAAAAAAGGCGACGTCGTGCTGCTGCAAAATGAGATTCCGCTGGCCACCGTCGATGCCGCCCTCGACCAGGCAAGGGCGGCCGGCGCCATCACCGTGCTCAACACGGCGCCGTTCCAGGGGCAAGCAGCCGGCTTTCTCGGCAAGGCCGACTATGTCGTCGCCAACGAAACCGAGTTCGACCTCTATGGCGAAGCGCTGTCGCTGCAAGGCCGCGACCGGGCGGCCCGCATGCGCGACTTTGCCGGAAAGACCGGCCGCACCGTCGTCGTCACACTCGGCGGCGACGGCGTGATGGCGGCGACACCGACCGAGTACCTGGCCGTTCCTGCGCGCAAGATAACGCCTGTCGACACGGTCGGCGCCGGCGATACGTTCTGCGGCTATTTCGCCGCCAGCCTGTCGTCAGGCCTGACGCTCGAACAGGCGCTGGCGCGCGCCGGCGCGGCCGGCTCGCTGGCCTGCCTGAAGCCTGGCGCCCAACCGGCGATCCCGCTCGCCAAAGACGTCGATCAGGCGCTGCAGGAAACCCGTTAAAATGCTGCGTCCTCAAACGAAACATGCCGTGCCGCCGGCAAGCGACATCTGCCGCCTGTCCGCGGTCGAACTCGCCGGCGCGATCCGGGAGAGAGAGCTTTCCGTGCGCGAGGTGGTGGCGGCATTCCTCGATCGCATCGAGGCGGTCAATCCGCTGGTCAACGCCATCGTCTCCTTGCGCGATCGCGCCGATATCCTGCGCGAAGCCGATGCGGCCGATGCCAGCCCGTCGCGAGCCGAAGCGGCGGGGCCGCTCTTCGGCCTGCCCATCGCCATCAAGGATCTCGCCTCGACCACGGGCCTCAGGACCTCCTTCGGCTCGCCGATCTTCGCCGATTTCGTGCCGCAGGAAGACGATTTCTTCGTCGAGCGTATCCGCAATGCCGGCGCCATCATCATCGGAAAGACCAACGTCCCCGAATTCGGGCTTGGCTCCAACACCTACAATGCCGTGTTCGGGCCGACGCTGAACGCCTTCGATCCGGCCCTGACCGCCGGCGGCTCGAGCGGCGGCGCGGCGGTGGCCCTGGCGCTCGACATGGTGCCCGTCGCCGATGGCAGCGACTTCGGCGGCTCGCTGCGCAACCCGGCTGCCTGGAACAATGTTTTTGGCTTCCGCCCGTCGCAAGGACTTGTTCCCGGCGGACCCGATTTTGACGTCTTTCATGCGCAGATGGGCGTCGATGGGCCGATGGGCCGCAACGTCCGTGACATGGCGCTGCTGCTCGATGTGCAGGCCGGTTATCATCCGCGCGCGCCATTGTCCTACGAGAAACCTGGCTCGTTCCTCGAAGGGCTTGGAATATCCGCAACTGGTGGCCGCATCGCCTGGCTCGGTGACCTCGGCGTTCATCTGCCGGTTGAAACAGGCATTCTCGACCTGTGCGAGGCAGCACTTGGCCGCTTTGCGAAGGCATCGTTCCTGACCGAGCCGCTGCTGCCGGATTTCGATTTCGAAGCGCTGTGGCGGGCCTTCGTCACGCTGCGCCAAGCCAGCAGCGGCTGCGCGCTCAAAACCCACTATGACGATCCTGCGAAACGCGGCCTGCTCAAGCCGGAAGCCATCTGGGAAGTGGAGAATGCAATGCGGCTGACGGCGCCGCAGATCCGCGCCGCCTCCGTGACCCGCACATCCTGGCATCGCAAGCTGCTGTCGCTCTTCGACCGCTATGACCTGATTGCGCTGCCGACGGCGCAGGTCTTCCCCTTCGACATAGGCACGCATTGGCCCCGTGAGGTCGCCGGACGCGCAATGGACAGCTACCACCGCTGGATGCAGGTTTCCGCCTTCGCGACCCTAGGCGGCTGCCCGGCGGTCAACGTGCCGGTCGGCTTCGACGACCGGGGCCGGCCGATGGGCATGCAGCTGATCGGGCGGCCGCGCGGCGACCTCGCCGTACTCAAGGCGGCGGCGGCCTATGAGGCTACACTGCCCTGGCAGGCCGGCGCCTGAACCGGGCGGACTGGCGTGTCGCAGGGCGCTAGGTAGCGGCTTGCACCGGCTGCGCTGCTATGCATTGATTACCCTCAACCGCGCCGCCTCGGCGGTATTCCTGGGGAAAAATCATGTCGTTCGAACTCTACGCTGCCTATGTCCTCGCTTGCATCGTTATCATCCTGGTGCCCGGTCCGACGGTCACGCTGATCATCGCCAACAGCATTCGCCATGGCTCGCGCGCCGGCCTCGCCAATGTCGCCGGCACGCAGGCCGGGCTTGCCGTGATGATCGCCATCGTCGGCATCGGCCTCAACACGCTGATCGCAGGCATGGGCCACTGGTTCGAGTGGGTCAGGCTGATCGGCGCCGCCTATCTGATCTGGATGGGTGTGCAGATGTTCCGTTCCAAAGGCACGCTGAATGCCGATGGAACAGCGAGAAAGCCACGCGGCGGCTTCTTCCTGCAGGGCTTGCTGGTGGCGCTCAGCAATCCCAAGACGCTGATTTTTTTCGGCGCCTTCTTTCCGCAGTTCATTTCGCCGCAAGGCAACTACTCGCTGCAGATCGCCATCATGGGCCTGACCGCCATGATCTTCGCCGCCTTCTCGGATTCGACCTATGCGCTGGCCGCCGGCCGCGCCGGGCGCCTGTTGTCGGCCGGCCGCATAAAACTTTTGTCGAGGATCAGCGGCAGCTTCATGGTCGGCGGCGGCCTGTGGTTGGCGTTTTCAAAGGCGAAGTAAGGTGCGCCTCTTCCCTCGCCCCGTTTACGGGGAGAGCGTGGTCGCGAAGCGATCGGGTGAGGGGCAACGCCGGGTCTGCAGACAAAATATTAACGTTTGTGCCGCCCCTCATCCCCCTGCCGGGACCTTCTCCCCTTAAACGGGGAGAAGGGAAGCTTTTAAAGCCGCCCCAGCCTCTCCACCAGCAACGCGAAAAACCCATCATGGTCGATGTCGCGCATCACCATGGCGTTCTTCGGCCGCTTGGTGACGCCCCACCAGTCGATCACGGTCATCCCCATGGTCAGTTCCGAGGCGGTTTCCACGCTGACGTTGCAGGTGCGGCCCTTGAACAGGTCCGGCTTCAACAGATAGGCGATGACGCAAGGGTCGTGCAGCGGGCCGCCGTCGGTGCCGTATTTCTCCTCGTCGAAGCGCTCGAAGAACTCCAGCATCTCGGCGGTGGCGGTGCCGACCTTGGTGCCGAGCGCGCGGAAGGTTTGCGTGCGCTTGGCAGTGGTCAGCGCCTTATGGGTGACATCGAGCGGCATCATCACGATCGGGATGCCGGATTTGAGCACGACATCGGCGGCCTGCGGATCGACATAGATGTTAAATTCGGCGGTCGGGGTGACGTTGCCGCCTTCGAAGAAGCCGCCGCCCATCAGCACGATTTCCTTGATGCGTGGTGCGATGCGCGGCTCGCGGATCAGCGCCAGCGCAATGTTGGTGAGCGGGCCGAGCGCGCAAAGCGTGATCGTGCCGCTTTCTTCGCTCATCAGCGTCTGGACGATGAAATCGACCGCGTACTGGTCCTGCAGCTTCATCGTCGGTTCGGGCAGTTGCGGTCCGTTGAGACCGGTCTTGCCATGCACTTCCTCGGCGGTGACCAATTCGCGCATCAGGGGCCGGATGGCGCCGGCATAGACCTTGATGTCCGGACGGCCAGCCAACTCGCAGATCTTGCGGGCATTCTTTTCGGTAAGCTTCAGCGGCACGTTTCCGGCAACGGCTGATATGCCGACGATCTCCAGTTCGGAGCTGCCGAGCGCCAGCAATATGGCGACGGCATCATCCTGACCGGGATCCGTGTCGATGATGATCTTGCGTGACTGGGGCATTTCAATTCCTTGTTTGGCGAGGTCGTGGGCTTGAACCGATCCGATCGAAGCATCCAAATGACGCCGAAGCGGCCGCGAGCTGCCACGCCGAACCGCTCGACCGGGGAAGACAATCCCCGACCTGCGCGCTTCTCCTTGCATCTGCTCGCCGTTTCAAGCGCCATGTCGGTCATTCCTGTGAGTCCACGCCTGGTCTTTTTGGGCGGGTCTGTTGACGGCTTGAACTTGGTCGCGGGGCGGACCATATCAAGGCCATCGGGAAAAATGCCATCTGGGTTTTTCCACTTTATGTCGCTCTTGAGAGGACAGTGTAACATGAGCCGAATGACGCCCTTTTCCAGCCCGCTTCTCCTTGGTTTCGACGCCATGGAAAAGACCCTGGAACGCTTGGCGAAATCCGGCGACAGCTACCCTCCCTACAACATCGAACGCCTCAGCGGCGCCGACGGCAAGACCGAAAGGTTGCGCATTACATTGGCGGTCGCCGGTTTCGCCGAAAGCGATCTCGATGTCACCACGGAGGAAAACCAGCTGGTCGTGCGCGGCCGTCAGACCGACGACACCGAGCGCGAATTTCTTCATCGCGGCATCGCCGCGCGCCAGTTCCAGCGCTGTTTCGTGCTGGCCGACGGCATGCGGGTGATCGCGGCGGAGTTGAAGAACGGTCTTTTGTCGATCGACCTCGATCGGCCGGAGTCCGAACGGCTGGTACGGAAAATAAACATATCGGTGAAAGACTGATCGTTACCACTGCATCGGCCGGAAAATCGGCACCGATTTTTCGAAAGCACGATGCAGCAAATTGAATGGCTCTCATGCGGGATGGCCTTGAGCGGCGTCCTCGCGCCAAGGAGGCTTTGAAATGACCAGAACTGAAAACATCACCATGACCAATGGCGAATTCGCTCATCTCGGCGAAGGCTCGGTCGCTTATCTCAGAAAGGTCTCGAGCGACGAATTGCTCGGCCGTTTCCCCAATCTCGGCGAAATCGCCCCCGGCATGGAACTGTGGGCGCTGTTTGCCGCCAATGGTCAGCCGATCCTGCTTTCCGATGCGCGTGACCGCGCTCTGGCCGGCGCCATGGAAAACGACCTGACCACCGTCGCCATTCACTGACAGCGATTCCGGCTGAAACGGAAAAGGGCCGCCCATGGCGGCCCTGTGGCGATATCATTCTCGAAATTCAGGCCGCGTGCGAAGCCTGGGTGTCCGACAAAAGCGCGTGGATAGCGGCGGCGTCGCGCGTACCCCTGATCTTGGCCACCGTGTCGGCATCGCGCAGCACCCGCGCGATGCGCGACAGTGCCTTGAGGTGGTCGGCGCCCGCCCCTTCCGGCGCCAATAGCAGAAACACGAGATCGACGGGCTGATCATCCAGCGATTCGAAATCGACAGGCGTCTCCAGCCGGGCGAAAACACCTGCGATGCGCTTCACGCCGGCCAGCTTGCCGTGCGGAATGGCGATGCCGTTGCCGACGCCGGTCGAACCCAGCCGCTCACGCTGCAGGATGGTGTCGAACACCTCCCGCTCCGGAATGCCGGAAATCGCCGCTGCCCGTTCGGACAGCAATTGCAGCAGCTGCTTCTTGGAGTTCGCCTTCAACGCCGGCAGTATCGCCGGAACGTTGATAAGATCGCTCAGATCCATGCTTGAAAATCCCTTGTTCGCCTGCCGTCACCAGTCCCCACCCCTCGTGCGGCCGGCTCTTATCCCAGTGCGACCGTGGTCGTCACGTCCGTGCGACCTTTGTCGTCACGCTTGCGCGACCTTGGTCGTCGACGGGTCGATCCAGCCGATATTTCCATCGGGTCGGCGATAGACGATGTTGAGATGGTCGGTTCCCGCATTGCGGAAGACAAAGACCGGGCTGTCCTTGGTGTCGAGCTCGATGACCGCCGACGCCACCGACATGGTCTTCAGCGTCATGGTTGATTCGGCGACGATGGCCGGCGCGAAATTCTCCGGAATGTCCTCGTCGTCATCGGCAAGCGGCGCCATCACCGTGTAGGCTATGTCGGTCGGCTGGCCGTTGGCGGCGCCCGAATTGTGCGATTTCAGCCGGCGCTTGTAGCGCCTCAGGCGGGTTTCCAGACGATCCGCCGCGGCCTCGAAGGCCAATGTCGGATCCTGGGCATCGCCGGTGGCCTGCAGCGAAGCGCCGGAATCCAGCCGGATCATGCAGTCCGCCGAATAGCGCGAGCCCGATTTGATGACCGTGACATGTCCGGCAAAGCCGCGATCGAAATATTTGCCGATCGCTTCGCCGACGCGATCATTGATGCGTGTCCGAAACGCATCGCCGATGTCCATGTGTTTTCCCGATATGCGCAGATTCATCTGAAAACTGACCTTCCTGCTCAGGCTTCAAACTGGCCCGAGTTTATACTCGTGATCCGTGCGCACAAGCTTTGCGGCGTCACTTGCGCCGATTTTAAATCCAAACTTTCCGGTTGATCACAAGCCGCCCTTTGACCGTCCCGAGGCCAACGTCGTGACGGACCATCCGCATGCGGGCATCTAGCCCGTCTCATGCGGGCGGGCTTCTAGCCACTTCACCGCGGCTTGTCAATGAAGTGCCGGCCTGTGGAAAATCGACCCGCTCAGCGCCCGGCGCTGGCCATCGCCCGTTTCTCGCGTCGGCGCTGCACCGAAGAGGGGATATTCATGCCTTCCCGGTACTTGGCGACCGTACGCCTTGCAATGTCGACGCCACTTTCACGCAACATGTCGACGATTGCGTCGTCGGAAAGCACGTCGACGGGTTTTTCCTCGTCGATCAACTGCTTGATGCGGTCACGCACGGCTTCCGAGGAATGCGCATCGCCGCCGCCCGAGGCGGCGATCGAGGCGGTGAAGAAATACCGGAGCTCGAACACGCCGCGCGGCGTCAGCATGTATTTGTTGGCTGTGACCCGGCTGACCGTCGATTCGTGCATGCCGATGGCGTCGGCCACCGTGCGCAGATTGAGCGGCTTCAGCTGCCGCACGCCATGGACGAGGAAGGCATCCTGCTGGCGAACGATTTCCGAGGCGACCTTGAGGATGGTCTTTGCCCGCTGGTCGAGGCTGCGCGTCAGCCAGTTTGCATTCTGCAGGCATTCGGCCAGAAAATCCTTTTCCGCCTGGTTCTTGGCCTGCGGTGAGACCTGGGCGAAATAGATATGGTCGACCAAAACCCGCGGCAGCGTTTCGGCATTGAGCTCGACCGTCCAGCTGCCGTCATTGGCCGCGCGCACCTCGACATCGGCGACGATCGCGTCGCTGGCGCCGCCCGAAAACGCCATGCCCGGCCGGGGATCGAGCGCCCGGATCTCCGCCAGCATGTCGAGCAGATCCTCCTCGTCGACACCGCAGATCCGTTTCAATGCGTGAAAATCACGCCGTGCCAGGAGTTCGAGATTGGCGACCAGCGCCTTCATCGCCGGATCGAGCCGGTTGCGCACCGCAAGTTGCAGCGACAGGCATTCGGCTAGGTCGCGGGCAAACAGGCCGGCCGGCTCGAAGGTCTGACACACCGCCAGCACCTTCGCGACGGCGGCGGCATCCGCACCGAGACGAACGGCGATCTCGGCCAGGTCGGCACGCAGATAGCCGCTCTCGTCAAGGCCGTCGGCGAGTTCGGCGGCGATCAGCCGTGCAGCCGGATCGGCGAAGGCTAGCGCCACCTGTTCACCGACATGGTCGCGCAGCGTGATCGTCGCGGCCGCCATATCGCCCGCATCAAACCACTCGGATGAGGAACCCGCGCCATTGCCCGAAGCCGACTTCCATTGTGCCGTCAGGTCGGGACCGAGCCGCTCGCTGGTGCCCGGGTCGTCGGGAAACAGGTTTTCCAGCGACGTGTCGAGCTTGTCCGAGATCGCCTCGGCGCTCCACTGCGTCTCGTTTTCGAACCAGTCGCCTTCGGCGGTGGCTTGCGGCTCCGCCTCGATCTTCTGCGCCTGGTCGCTGGCGGCATCGTCCTGCGGCTCGGCGCGTTCCAGCAGCGGATTGCGCTCGATTTCCTCGTCGATGAAATGCTCAAGCTCGACATGGGTGAACTGCAGCAGCCGAATCGACTGCATCAGCTGCGGCGTCATCACCAGCGACTGCGATTGTCGTAGCTGTAGTTTGGCCGCCAACGCCATGGTTCGGTTTCAAACGCCTCGTCTACGCATCCCGACTTCCGGGCAAGAATTTTGCAGCCGGCCATAAAAACTGGCCCGGCTTTTGCTTGTCAAGGCAATTGGTAGCAAAACGCGCTTACCGGAGCGTTATCCCGGAGCAAAATCGAGAAAAAAGCGCCGCGCGAACCGCACGTGTCAGGAAACAAATTTCACGCTCAGAGCAATTCCAGGAAAAGTGTGAAACGGTTTTCCCGGAAAAGCGCATAGCGCTTTCCCTTGGGAATTGCGTCAAGACGAAAAGACGGAGCGGATTGGCGTTTTCCGTGAAACGACGAACCGTTCAGAGCGTAAAACCCTCGCCGAGGTAAAGTCGCCGCACATCCGGGTTTGCCACCACTTCGTCGGCCCTGCCATGGGTCAGCACCTGGCCGGCATGGATGATGTAGGCGCGGTCGATCAGGCCGAGCGTTTCGCGCACATTATGATCTGTGATGAGGACGCCGATGCCGCGCGCTGTCAGGTGGCGCACCAGTTGCTGGATATCGGCGACAGCGATCGGATCGATGCCGGCGAAAGGCTCGTCGAGCAGCATGTAGGCCGGACGCGTCGCCAGCGCTCGCGCGATTTCCAGGCGTCGCCGCTCGCCGCCCGAAAGCGACATGGATGGCGCCTTGCGCAGATGGCTGATGTGGAATTCCTCGAGCAGTTCGTCGAGATTGCGCTCGCGCACCTTGCGGTCCTTTTCGACCACTTCCAGCACCGCGCGGATATTCTGCTCGACATTGAGCCCACGGAAAATCGACGCTTCCTGCGGCAGATAGCCGATGCCGAGGCGTGCGCGACGGTACATCGGCATCGACGTGACGTCGAAGCCGTCGATCTCGATCGTGCCTTCATCCACCGGCACGAGGCCGGTAACCATGTAGAAACAGGTCGTCTTGCCGGCGCCGTTGGGGCCGAGCAGTCCAACGGCCTCGCCGGCGCGCACGCCGATGGTGACGCCGCTGACGACCTTGCGGCCCTTGTAGCTCTTGGTCAGCCCCTTGGCGATCAGGGTTCCCTTGAACTTTCCCGCATCGACGGTCACCGTGGCCGGCGCCGAAAGCTTGCCGGCGGCCCGTCCCGGAAGACGCGCCGTCAACGACGACAGGCTGGCCATCAGGGGTTCGTCGCTCCCGATTTCGGCGGCGGCGTGATCGACATCTGGACGCGTTGCCCAGCACATGGATCCACCTGAGCCAGTCCGCTTTTCATCTGCACCGTAAGCTTGCAGCCCACCAGAACATTGTCGTTTTGCGACAGAACGACCTTTTTGCCCGAAAGCACCAGCACCTGGCTCTTCATATCGAAGCTGCCTTGATCGCCGGTCGCGACCTGCGCATCCGACTTGATGTAAACCTTGTCGGAGATCTCCAGGTGATCGATGTTGGCCGAGCCCGTCATCGCCGCACCCGCGGCCTCCGTGCCCTTGGCAGCGGCGTTGGGGTCCTTGACGTAGTAGACCGTCATCTTGCCGGCCTTCATCAATGTCGGCCCCTGGACGACGCTGACATTGCCCGTGAAGATGGCGACACTGTCGGCCTGGCGGACTTCCAGCTTGTCGCTCTCGATCTGGATCGGCTTGTCGCCGGACAGTTTGAGGCCTGATTGACTGGTCGTCTGCGCCCATGACGGCACGAGTCCGAGCAGCAGCAACGCTGAAGTTGCAGCCGCGAGCCGCGTCGAACTACTGAGCCGCATTGGTTTCTCCGCTGTTTCCCTGTGCCGCCTTCAAGGCGGCGGAATCGATGTTGACGCGCACTTTGTTCTCGAAAACCAGAACCTTGCCATTGTCCTGGACCGACATCGTATCCGCCGTGATCCGCGACCCGCCACGGCTGACATCGACGGGATCTCCCGTCTTCATAGTGCCTTTGCCCATGTCGAGGAAGACCGATTTGAACTTGGCCTGCATGCCGTCGGTCGTGGTGATCGTCACGTCGCTGGTCAGGTTCATCGTATTGCCGTCGCGATCGTAGGTGCCGTGCGAGGCCTTGACCGCCGCCACATTGTCGGGCGCGATCGGCACCTTGGCGTCGATGCCTTCCAACTCGATGATACCTTGCGTGCTGACATCCTGAATGGCACGCAGCGCCGTCATCGAATAAGGCTGCTTCTGCTTGGTGAAACCGTTGAGCTTGGGATTGGCCATCACCAGCTTGCCGTTGGAAAAGGCAGTGCCTTCCGCCTGAACCTTCACGGCGACGGGTGCGGCGAGATAGGAATAGACCGGGAAAGCGACCGCTATCAGTGCCGCGGCCACTGGCACGGCAAATTTGAGAACGCGCACGCGGCGCGAATGACGCTGTGCACGGTCGAAAGCATCGCCGCGCGTCCGACCGCCCGCCGGGGGAGCCAACACCGCCTCGGCGTTGGTTGGTTCAATAGGTCGCGCTAACATTCACTGCTTTCTTCTAACCCTGCCCGCCCTTGAGCACCGCCTATAGGTGGGACGCCGGCGCTTTCAAGCAAGCACAAGCCCACGAAAACTGCAAAAGTGTGACAACCGCCTTTGTACAGACGAAAACGAAGTCCGCACAACTGCGTGTTCTCCATAGCAGAAACAGACACGCGGCGTAAAATTTATCAGCGCCTGTCTCGCCGCCCGACCTCGCGGTGATTGCCCAAAAACGTGAGGGGAGATGTCGGATGCCCCGCCTAGCCAGCCTGGTCGATCGTGTATGCGGCGTTGCCGATCACGTCGGCGGGACGCTTTTGGCTTTAGATCCGGTCGGCGTCAGGCCGCCTTCCGCTGTATGAGACCAACAAGAACGGTGCGCATTCCCGAATACGATGGGCTGCCAATTTTCACTTCCCAATCAGTGTTGCGTTTCCGAGGGTGCTTCACATTACGCAACGCTTGGCGGAATGTGTTCGGGTCGACGCCTACAGTTCGAGCCATATCTTCGGCGGTTGTGTGTTTGGCGATCATGAAATCTCCTATGCCTTTTGCCTGTATATAGGGCGTTTGCGCAACTCGGCCAAAGGATTAGCCGTTTGCGCAAACTTCAGACTGAGACAATGCCGGAAAGAGAACTGCTTCCCGATGAGAGGATCATGGTCTAAAAGCGTCCCCTTCCGCCGACTGAAAGGCTGACCATGGCACTGAGAGCCGACGACCTGATCGACCGCCGCCGTTTGCGGCGCAAGCTGACATTCTGGCGCGTTGTCGCCATAGGCATCGTGGCCCTTGGCGTGATTGCGCTTTCAACCTGGTTCTATGGCGACGATTTCGGCGGCTCGACGGTCGACCATATTGCCAAGGTCAAGATCGAAGGCACGATCACCGAGGACGAGGAACTGATCAAGCGCCTGGAAACCATCCGTCTTTCATCGAAGGTGAAAGGGGTGATCCTGTCGATCGATTCGCCTGGCGGCACCACCGTTGGCGGTGAATCGATCTATGAAGAAGTGCGCAAGCTGGCCGCCGACAAGCCGGTGGTGGCGGAAGTCGGCACGCTCGCCGCATCGGCGGGCTATATGATCGCCAGTGCCGCCGATCACATCGTTGCCCGCAAGACCTCGATCGTCGGCTCGATCGGCGTGCTGATCCAGTATCCCGACGTCAGCGGCCTGATGGACAAGCTCGGCGTCAAGCTGGAGGAGGTGAAATCCTCGCCGCTGAAAGCCGCGCCCTCTCCCTTCAAGCCTACCAATGACGACGAGCGCGCCATGGTTCGCAAACTCATCCTCGACAGTTACAACTGGTTCGTCGACATCGTCGCCGAACGCCGCAAGATGACCCGCGAACAAGCGCTGATGCTTGCCGACGGCTCGATATTCACCGGGCGCCAAGGCGTTGCCAACGGGCTGATCGACGCTGTCGGCGGCGAGGCCGTAGCGGTCGACTGGCTGGCCACCAAGGGCGTCGATGCCAAGCTCAAGGTCGTCGAATGGAAGGATACCGAACGGCGCGGCGGCTTCCTGTTCTCGAAAGCGATGGCGCAAACCATCAGCAGTGCGCTCGGCCTGCCCGCCTACAGCGGCGACGTCATCCATGAACTCGGAGCCGACCGCTTGTTTCTTGACGGTCTCGTTTCCGTCTGGCACCCTTGATACGCCGTTTGGGGCAAGTGAAAAAAGCAAATAAAATCATCCTCATAATTTTGACCGCACTGCTTTCACGGGGACCCGTCTCATGATCAAGTCCGAACTTGTGCAGATTATTGCCACGCGCAATCCGCATCTTTTCCTGCGCGACGTCGAAAACATCGTCGGCGCCATCTTCGATGAAATCACCGATGCCCTTGCCGAAGGCAACCGGGTCGAGTTGCGTGGCTTCGGCGCTTTTTCGGTGAAAAATCGTCCCGCCCGCACCGGCCGCAATCCGCGCACCGGCGAATCCGTCGAGGTCGAGGAGAAATGGGTGCCGTTCTTCAAGACTGGTAAGGAACTGCGTGAAAGGCTGAACGGCGGCAAGTAGGCGCGACGTCAGCGCCTGACGGCCTTTCGGACAGGCCAGCTTCCGACGGAAAACATCATGTTCAATCGCTTCATGCTCATCGCGATCTTCGTGCCCCTGGCGATCATCCTGATCGCACTCGCCGTTGCCAACCGCGAACTGGTCGCCTTCACGCTGGATCCGTTCAACCCCGGCAATCCGAAGCTGACCCTGACTTTGCCGCTGTTCATCTTCCTGTTCCTGGCACTCGCCATCGGCATGATCGTCGGCAGCCTGGCAACCTGGGTCAAGCAGGGCCGCTATCGCAAGCTGGCGCGCCAGCGCGGCGTCGAGGCCGAGAACCTGCGCCAGGCGGTCAGCCGTGCGCCGGCGGTACCGCAAAGCCCGGCCCAGGGATCGGCCCAAGGGTCCGCCCAAGGATCGGCATTGCCGAAGCCGACCGCTTGAACCGCCCGCAGGCGGCTTTGTCCCTACGGAGTTTTTCATGCTGACCATTTCGGCCGCAGAGGTCGACCATGCGCTGACCTTTCCCGGATTGGTCGAGACGCTGCGCACGGCGTTTCGCGACGGTGCGGTGCAGCCGGTCAGGCACCATCATACGATCGAGCGGCCAGATGGTGCCGCCTCCACACTGCTTTTGATGCCGGCCTGGACCGATCTCAACGCGGCGGGCACATCGGCCGGCAGTCACGTCGGCGTCAAGATCGTCACCGTGTCCCCCGACAACAATGCCATCGGCAAGCCGGCGGTGATGGGGCTCTATCTCCTGCTCAATGGCGCCACCGGCGAACCCGAGGCCTTGATCGACGGCCAGCGGCTGACACAGTGGCGCACCGCCTGCGCTTCGGCGCTCGCGGCCTCCTATCTCGCCCGCGACGATGCCTCGCGGCTGCTGGTGGTCGGCGCCGGCGCGCTGTCGCCCTTCCTCGCCAAGGCGCACTCGGCCGTACGGCCGATCAAGACCATCCGCATCTGGAACCGCACTCCGGCCAATGCCGAGAAAGTCGCCGCCGACCTGCGCGCCGAGGGTTTTGCAGCCAGCGCGGCGAGCGATCTCGATGCCGAGCTTGGGCAGGCCGACATCGTCTCCTCGGCGACGATCACCACCACGCCGTTGATCAAGGGTGCGCTGTTGCAGCCGGGAACCCATGTCGACCTGGTCGGAGGCTTTACGCCGACGATGCGCGAGAGCGATGACGACGCGATCAGGCTTGCCCGCGTCTATGTCGACACCCGCGCCGGCGCCACCAAGGAAGCCGGCGACATCGTCCAGCCGCTGGCCTCCGGCGTGCTGAAGCCGGAAACCATTGTCGCCGATCTGCACGAATTGGCGCGCGGGCAGAAGAAGGGTCGCGAGAGCGCCGGTGAGATCACGCTGTTCAAGTCGGTCGGCGCGGCGCTCGAGGATCTTGCCGCCGGCATTGCCGTCTACAAGGCGCTCACGGCCTAGTTGCCGTTGCGCCCATCTCGGCGCCCATCGCCTCGGCTATAACACGAAAATCTTGATCCCCGATTTCGAAAAGGCCAAAGCGAAGCTGATAACCCCAGTTCGACTTGCCGACGGTGAATTCGAGCTTGTTGAGCAGCGGCTTGATCCGCGCTTCCTCGGCCTTGGCCCACGCCACATCGCGACGGAACGGCGTGAAGCCAGCGCCCATATCGCCCTGATAGGGCTCGCCTTCCCGCACCGTGCCGATCGCCGTGAAGGCCTGCAGGCCATCTTTCTCGCCCAAAACAGTGTTCGGCGAATAGTAGACGATGCCATCGCCTGGCTTGACGCGACGCAGCGGTGCCGCCTTGCCGTGGTTGACCTGCATGAAGCCGGCTGCGCGGCCCCGCCGGACATGTTCGGCCGACGCCACGGCGATCCAATACGCGCTCATTTATGGTTACCATTGGCCTGTTCGCCATCGGACAGCCAGTAGACGCGCAGGCGATGATTGTCGGGATCGAGCGCGACAAAAGTACGGCCGAAATCCATGTCGGTCGGCGTCTGCAGGATTGTCAGCCCGCGCCCGGACCAGTCGGCATGGGCGGCATCGACCGCATCGGGCGTATCCAGCGCAAACACGATTTCGGCGCCACCGCCTGACGTGGCGGCTGCCGGCTCCGCCGTGTGGCGCGACCACAGGCCGAACTTGAAGCCGGCATCGAGCACGAACAGCACGAAGGTCGGCGAACTTTCGACCGGCTCACGGCCGAGCAGCCCGCTGTAGAAGGCGCCGCTCTGCTGCGGCTGGTCGACATAGAGGATGACGAAATTCGGGGTGGCCATAACTGCTCTCCAAGGTTCGGTGCTTCGACTTGGCGACCATAAGATGGTCTACTGTCAGATTATGGCAGCAGTCATCTCGAACCACGCGGCGTGTCGAGCGTTGCCCGCCATTCCTTGAGCAGCGCCTGGCGACGACGCGGATAGCGCGTGTCTGTTGCATGGAGTTCGGTGATGCGATCGGTGCGAAAATGCCGGAAATCGTGCCGCATCTCGCACCACGCCACCACCACCCGCACCTTGTCGAAGAAGCCCAGCGCAAATGGCCAGACGACACGCTCGGACGCAGCGCCGCCCGCGTCGCGGTAAAGAAAGCCGAGCTTGCGCTCGTTGCGGATGGCCTGCCGTACGAGGCCAAGGTCGATGGTCTCGATGGCCATGGCGGGAGGGCCGACCAGCAGTGTGCTCGCGTCGAGATCCTCGCGCAGATCGTCCGGCAGGACAGCCGCGATCTTGGCCAACGCGTTGGCAGCGGCGGCCGAAAGACGCTGGTCCGGCTGCTTGGCGACCCAGCGCGAGCCGAGCACGATGGCTTCGATCTCCTCGTCGCTGAACATCAGCGGCGGCAGCATGAAGCCGGGCTTGAGCACATAACCGACACCCGCCTCGCCCTCGATCGGCGCGCCCTGGCCCTGCAGCGTGGCGATATCGCGGTAGAGCGTGCGGATCGAAATCCCGAGTTCATCGGCCAGCGCTTGCCCGCTCACCGGCCGGCGATGCCGGCGCAGGCACTGGATCAGGTCGAGCAGGCGTTCGGAGCGGGACATCCGGTAGATTTGCCTGTTTCTTTGACATTGGTCCATCGCGGCCAACCTGAACCGGAGAGGCTGACCTGTCGGACTTGGTTGCGAAGCCGGTTGCCCTATGTCAAAAGCGGCCACCCCGTTCGGAGTTGCCCCCGCTTGAAGTCTTTTCGCGACAAACGCCGCGACAACCGTCCACATCCATCCGCGAAGGGTGCGGCGGACGTGTCACGTCCGCGTCCCGGCCAGGCTCCCGCCAGACCGGAAGCGCCACCGCGCGAGCGCCATGAGGCGAAGACGGAAAGTCGTTCCGAACCGAACTCGGCGCCGCGCATCCTGGCCCGCCGCGAAGGCGCTCTGCCCGCCGAACATCTTCCCGTGATCCTGGAAGTGGCGCCCAATGCCGATTATGCGCTCCTCGACAGCGGCACCGGCCAAAAGCTCGAACAATATGGCCCCTACCGTATCGTACGGCCCGAGGGCCAGGCGATCTGGCAAAAGGCCTTGCCGGCAAAGGAATGGGAGCGCGCCGACGCCGTCTTCACCGGCGACACCGACGAGGAGGGTATCGGCCGCTGGCGTTTTCCCAAGCTGCCACTCGGCGAGACCTGGCCGATGAAGCATGACGGCATCGACTATCTCGGCCGTTTCACCTCGTTTCGTCATGTCGGCGTCTTTCCCGAGCAGGCCTCCCATTGGGATCACATGGCCGGGCTGATCGCGGCGGCGAAGCGGCCGGTCAAGGTGCTGAACCTGTTCGGCTATACCGGTCTCGCCTCATTGGTGGCGGCTCGCGCCGGCGCCGAGGTCACCCATGTCGATGCCTCGAAGAAGGCAATTGGCTGGGGCCGTGAAAACCAGGAGATGGCCGGCCTCGGCAGCAAGCCGATCCGCTGGATCGTCGACGACGCGGTCAAATTCGCCGAGCGCGAGGAGCGTCGCGGCAGCCGCTACGACATCATCCTGTTCGACCCGCCGGCCTATGGCCGTGGCCCCAAGGGCGAGGTCTGGCAATTGTTCGAGGACCTGCCTGATTTGACCGAACTTTGCCGGGCGATCCTGACGCCGAAGCCGCTTGCCGTGGTGCTGACCGCCTATTCCATCCGCGCCTCCTTCTTCGCCATCCACGCCTTGATGCGCGATACGTTTGCCGGCATGGGCGGCAAGATTGAATCGGGTGAGCTGATCATCCGTGAAAAGTCCGCCGGCCGGGCGCTCTCGACCTCATTGTTTTCGCGTTGGGTGGCTGAATGAACGAGCGGCATGCAGGCGCACCTGGCCAGGTGAAGGAGGTCACCAGCCTCGCCAATCCGCTGGTCAAGGACATCAAGGCGCTCGCTCAGAAGAAGTTCCGCGACCAGCAGAACGCCTTCATGGCCGAGGGGCTGAAGCTGGTCATCGATGCGCTCGATCTCGGCTGGCAGATCAGGACATTGGTTTTCGCCAAAGCCGGGCGCGGCAATGCGGCGGTGGAGAAGGTGGCCGCACGCACCGTTGCCGCAGGCGGCATGGTGCTAGAAGTGTCGGAAAAGGTGCTGGTCGCCATCACCCGCCGCGACAATCCGCAAATGGTGGTGGGCGTCTTTTCGCAGAAATTCCTCGCCTTGAAGGATGTGCGCGCCGACAATGGCGACGTCTGGGTGGCACTCGATCGGGTACGCGATCCCGGCAATCTCGGCACCGTCATCCGCACCGTCGATGCCGTCGGCGCCAAAGGCGTCATTCTGGTCGGCGATACCACTGATCCATTCTCCGTGGAGACGGTGCGCGCCACCATGGGTTCGATCTTTGCCGTGCCGGTAGCCAAGGCGACAACCGAGGCTTTCCTTGCCTGGCGGGGCGGCTTCTCAGGCCTCGTCGCCGGAACCCACCTGAAAGGCGCCGTCGACTACCGCTCGGTCGATTTTTCCCGCGGGCCCGTGCTGCTGATGATGGGCAACGAGCAGCAGGGGCTGCCCGAAAGCCTGGCTGCGAGCTGCGACAGGCTGCTCAGGATTCCGCAAGCGGGCCGTGCCGATTCGCTCAATCTGGCCGTCGCCACCGGCATCATGCTGTTCGAGATCCGGCGCGGCGCGCTGAAGCTCGAGCCAATCCTGGACCAGCAATGAAGGTTGCCTGCCCGTGAGATCATGGTCTCCCTACGCACTGCTCGTCGTCGCGGCCATCGCGCTCGACCAGTGGATAAAGTACCTGGTCGAGGCCGGTCTGCCTTTTCAGGAAAAGGTTGATCTGTTGCCCTTCCTGGCGCTGTTTCGCACCTACAATACCGGCATCGCCTTCTCGATGTTCTCATCCTTCGGCGACACCGGGCTGATCGTCATTTCGCTCGCCGTCGTTGCCTTCGTGCTGTTCCTGGCGACGCGGATCGCGCCGTCCCAGATCCTTGCCCGCACCGGCTTTGCGCTGATCGTCGGCGGCGCGCTCGGCAACCTGATCGACCGCGCCGTCTACGGCCACGTCATCGACTACATCCTGTTCCACACGACGGTCTGGTCGTTCGCCGTCTTCAACCTTGCCGACGCCTTCATCTCGGTGGGCGCGGCACTGGTCGTCTTCGACGAGCTGTTCGGCTGGCGGCGCGAGCCCGGGCCGTCCAACGCCAAGCCTTCCAAAGCCATGCCTTCCAAGGCCAAGTCTTCGAAGGCCAAGTCTTCGAAGGATTGACCCCGTGCCGCCATCGCCGCACAGTTCATGTCGCCAAACACGATCGCGGAGAAAGACATGTCCGAAACCTTCAAAGCCATCCTCGTTTCGCGTGACGCCGAGAAAAAGCAGTCGGTAACCGTGACCGATCTCACCGACGCCGACCTGATGGAAGGCGATGTCACCATCGCGGTCGAGGCAACGACGGTGAACTACAAGGATGGCCTGGCGATCACAGGCAAGGCGCCGGTGATCCGCCGCTGGCCGCTGGTGCCGGGCATCGATTTCGCCGGCACCGTCATCTCGTCTTCCCATCCCGACTGGCGCGCCGGTGACAAAGCCATCCTGAACGGCTGGGGCGTCGGCGAAACCCATTTCGGCGCCTATGCTGGCCGCGCCCGTGTCAAAGGCGACTGGCTGGTGCCGCTGCCGCAAGGCATCAGCCCGCATGACGCGATGGCCGTCGGCACCGCAGGCTATACCGCCATGCTCTGCGTCATGGCCCTGGAGCGGCACGGCATCCTGCCCGATCGCGGCCCGGTGGTGGTGACGGGGGCGGCCGGCGGTGTCGGCTCGGTCGCGGTCTCGATCCTGTCCAGCCTCGGCTACCATGTCATTGCTTCCACCGGCCGCAATGCCGAAAGCCCCTATCTGATCGACCTTGGCGCCGCCGAAGTGATATCGCGCGACGAGCTTGCCCAGCCGGCCAAGCCGCTGGCCAAGGAGCGCTGGGCCGGCGGCATCGACGCAGTTGGCAGCCACACGCTGGCCAATGTGCTCTCGATGACCTCCTATGGCGGCGCGGTCGCCGCCTGCGGCCTGGCCGGCGGCATGGACCTGCCGACCAGCGTCGCGCCCTTCATCCTGCGCGGCGTCTCATTGCTCGGCATCGATTCAGTGATGGCGCCGAAAGCAGTCCGCCTCGAGGCATGGCGCCGCATCGGCACCGACCTCGATCTTCAGAAGCTCGCCAGCCTGTCCAGCACCATCGGGTTCGACGGCATCGTCGATGCCGCGCGCGACATCGTCGACGGCAAGATCCGCGGCCGCGTCGTCGTGGGTATGTGACTCCGCCCAACTGCCGGAAGGATGGAATCGCCAGATCTGCGGCAAACCCGCCGCGCCTCGGCAAAAAGCGCTCATCCGCTAAAATTCGAACGATCCGCCGCAATTTTCCATAATCTCTGTCTGGCAAGGATTTCGCATGATCGCGGAATCCGGCAGCCAACAGGCGGACACTGGCGACGACGTCGATGCGGTGCTCCCGCCGCTGGTGCCCGAGCCGGAATTCTCCAGGCGCGAAAGCCTGCCCTTTCTGACATTCGTCGCCATCGTGGTGGTGGCCGGGCTGGCGCATCTGACCGGGGCACCAATCTTCATTAGCGTCGCATTGCTGGCAACCGGTCTTGCCGGTCTTGCCCTGCATCTGCGCGCCAGGCGGAGCGAACATCGCACCTCTGCCCTTCTTGACGAAACCACTGCCCGCAGCCGCGCCGAGATCGAGACGCTGGCCGACCGCATGTGGGAGATGCAGGAGAGCGATGAGCGCTTTCGCGGCCTGATCGACGCGCTTGGCGATCTCGTCATCCATCGCGACCGCGATGGCTACATCGTCTATGCCAACAAGGTCTTCGCCGATCTCGTCGAGATCGACCAGCGCGACCTTGCCGGCAAGACCCTGGCAGAACTGGGCATCGAGGTCGGCATGGTTCCCGATGCCGCCTTTTCCGACCATGAGTGCCTGAGTTCCACCGATGTCTCTATCAGCACGCCGAGCGGGCAGCGCTGGTTCTCCTGGATCGAACTGTCGGTGCGCGACAAGGACAGCGGCGCGGTTTCGCACCGCGCCATCGCCCGCGACATCACCGCCCGCAAACGCGCCGAATCCTCGCTGATCACCGCACGCGAACGGGCCGAATATGCCAGCCAGGCCAAATCGCGCTTCCTCGCCACCGTCAGCCATGAAATCCGCACCCCGATGAACGGCATCATGGGGATGGCCAGGTTGCTGGCCGACACCAGCCTGTCGCCGGAGCAGCAAACCTATGTCGGCGCCGTCTCGACCTCGGCCAGCGCATTGCTTGCCCTGATCGAGGATCTTCTCGACTATTCCAAGATCGAAGCCGGGCGTTTCGACCCCGAGCCGCAGCCGATGTCGGTGCGCGAGATCGCCGACAACATCATCGAATTGCTGGCAGCGCGGGCTTTCGCCAAGGATATCGGGCTGGGTTGCCATGTCGAACCCGACGTGCCGCAATTGATCACCGCCGATCCGGGCAAGGTGAGGCAGGTGCTTCTCAACCTCATCGGCAACGCCATCAAGTTCACCGACAGCGGCGGCGTGCTGGTGAGCATAGCACGCGCACGCACCGAAACCAGCGACCGCATATGCTTCACCATCGCCGATACCGGTCCGGGCCTGCGTGATGCCGACCTGGAGCGCATTTTCGAGGAGTTCGAGCAGGCCGACGGCACGTCGACACGCACACATGGCGGGGCCGGCCTCGGCCTTGCCATCTCCAGACGCCTGGTGGCCGCCATGGGCGGCACGATCTCGGTATCCAGCCGGCTCGGCCAGGGATCCGAGTTCGTCTTCGAAATCCCTGCGATAGCGGCCACCGAAGCGCCGCAGGGCCACCAGAATGCTCTCTCGGGCAGACGCGCGGTGATCCTGTCGAAGAACGCCGTCGAGGCCGACGCCATCGCCCGCACCATCCGCGCCAATGGCGGCGCGGTCGACATCGCCACCACTGCCGCACAGGCCGCGCCTTTCGCCGCCGGCTGCGATGCGATCCTGGTCGATGCAGCGATGGAAGAAGGCGACGGAAGGCTGCTCAAGCGCCTGCGCCAGAGCGGTTTCTCCGACTGTGAGGCGATCACGCTGATCGCGCCGACCGATCGCGGCATGCTTGGCGAGTTCCGCGCCAGCGGCTACGCAACCTTCCTGGCCAGACCGGTGCGTGGCGGAACACTTCTGCGTGTGCTGTTGAGCAGCCATGCTCCGAGCCTCGGCCCGCCGCAGCCGGAAAGGCGCGGCGCGCCGACGCTGCGCACCGTCGGCAACCGCCAGCGCGGCCTGTCGGTGCTGATCGCCGAGGACAATGACATCAACGCCATGCTGGCCCGCGCCACGCTGCTGAAGGCCGGGCATCGCGTCAAGGTGGTCGGCAACGGCAAGGCCGCCGTCGAGGCTGTCACCGGCGCCGCGCACAAGGACCGCTTCGACGTGGTCTTGATGGATCTGCACATGCCGGTCATGGACGGGCTGGACGCGATCGCCGCCATCCGCCGCCATGAGGAAGAAAGTGCCGTGCGGCCGGTGCCGATCATGGTGCTGTCGGCCGACAGCCAGGAAAAGACCCGCCATGCGGTGTTGGCTCATGGCGCCAGCGGCTTTGTCACCAAGCCGCTCGACCCCGAGGCGCTGGTCAATGCCGTCGAGGGCCAGGTCGTCGCGGCCTGAGCTTTCCGTACCGCGCGATCACTTAAACGTAGCCGGTTGATCGTATTCGCCAGCCGACGAAGTATTGCCCACGACGTCGTATCACGGTACTGTCACAATCCTGTTGCACCTACACCGTATCCCCGTGCCAAGAGGGATGGCTCGAAGGAGAATCACTCGTGCATACAGTTATGCCGGAATGTGACACTCGGCCGAACGCCAGCAGCGCCTTGCTTGCCGGACGTAACGTCGATTCCGTCATAAAGGGCGCGGCGCTGGGCCGTATAGGCAATCTTGAAGTGCGGCTCGCTCGCAACGAGGCCGAGATCGCGGCCGCGCAGGAAGTGCGCTACCGGGTGTTCTACGACGAACTTGGCGCCAGGAAGGACCTGTTCCAGGCCCATGACCGCCGGGACGCCGATCGGTTCGATCCGCTCTGCGACCATCTGCTGGTTTTGGACACCACGCTTTCCGGTCCCGAACATCGCCGCATCGTCGGCACATATCGGCTGCTGCGGCAAGAAATCGCGGCCACGGCCGGTGGCTTCTATTCCGAAGGTGAATTCGAGCTGACCAAGCTCATCGCCCGCCATCCCGGCCAGCGTTTCCTTGAACTCGGCCGCTCCTGCGTGTTGCCGGAATACCGCTCGAAGCGCACCATCGAGGCGTTGTGGCAAGGCATCTGGGCTTACATCAATCATTACGAAATCGGTGTGATGACCGGCTGCGCGTCCTTTCACGGCACCGTGCCGGCGGCGCATGCGGAGGCGCTCACCTACCTCGCCCACCACTGCCGGACGAACTCGGCCTGGGACGTGCGCGCGGTGTCCGGGCGCTATTGCTCGATGGATCTGATGCCGATCGAGGCCGTCAATGCCAAGGCGGCGATCGCCGCGATGCCGCCTCTGGTCAAGGGCTATCTGCGCGTCGGTGCCCGCATCGGCGATGGTTGCGTCATCGATCGCGAATTCTCGACGGTCGATGTGTTCGTCGTGATGCCGGTCAAGGAGATCGGCGCACGCTACGTCAACTATTATGGCGGCGAAGCCCAGCGCTTCGCGGCGTGAGATTGAGTAGGCAGTAGGCAGTAGGCCCTATTCCCTATTCCCTATTCCCTATTCCCTATTCCTATTCCCCATTCCCTATTCCCTCTCTTCACGGAATATCTTCCGGCCGCCTGCCGGGTCGGCTCTTGTAGGACGGAAACGACCAGCCGAATTTGAGCGCACCACCGCGCACGAGGAACGCCGCCGCAAAGCCGGCAAGGTCCGAGGCGAGCGGCGGCAGGCCGGCAAGATCGCCAAGCGTGTAAAGGCAGGCACCCGCAAGGGCCGCCGTGACGTAGATCTCGGGCCTGAGCAGCACAGATGGCTCGCCGGCAAGGAGATCACGCAAAATGCCGCCGAAAGTGGCGGTGAGCACGCCGGTGATGACGGAGACGACCGGCGAACCGGTAATCGCAAGCCCCTTGGCCGCGCCCATCACCGAAAAAGCGGCGAGCCCGACGGCGTCGAGCCAGAGCAGCCACTTCCAGCGCGATTCGATACGATGCGCGCCGAAGAAGACCAGCACCGCAACCGCGGCGCAGACCAGCACATAGCCGGAGTTGGCGACCCAGAAAACCGGCAGGTTGAGGATAACGTCGCGAAGCGTGCCACCGCCTATCCCGGTGACGCTGGCCAGGAACAGGAAGCCGATAATGTCGAGTTGCTTACGCGAAGCCGCCAGCGCCCCGGTCGCCGCGAAGACGGCGACACCGGCATAGTCAAGAAGCGCGATAGGGTTCATGAGGCCAAGGCAGTAGGGATTAGGGATTTAGGGATAGGCAGTATGAATAGCACGAAGCCGCGCGATTGATACGACTGCCCTAGTTTCCTACTGCCTACTGCCTACTGCCTACTGCCTATTCCCTGCCTCACGCATCTTTCTCGGCCTGTTCGTTCACCGGCCCCGGCTCAACCGGTGCTTCAGCGGCGGTGAACTTTGGCCCGCCCTTGGCGACTCCCACCATGGCCGGGCGCAGCACGCGGTCGCCGATCGAATAGCCCGGCTGCACGACCTGGACCACGGTGTTGGCCGGGACATCCGGATTGGGCACTTCGAACATCGCCTGGTGGAAATTGGGATCGAACTTCTCGCCTTCAGGCGCGAGCTTCTTGACCCCATGCCGTTCCAGCGCCGACAGCATGGCGCGCTCGGTGAGGTCGACGCCTTCGATCAGCGCCTTGAAGCCGGCGTCACCCGATGCCTTGGCCTCGGCGGGAATCGCATCCAGCGCGCGGCGCAGATTGTCCGACACCGACAACATGTCGCGGGCGAAATTCGCGACCGCGTAGGTGCGCGCATCGTGCACATCGCGTGCCGTGCGGCGACGCAGGTTTTCCATCTCGGCCGCCACGCGCAGCGCGCGGTCCTTCAGCTCTTCATTTTCCTTCAGCAGCCGCACAAGGGCTTCATAGTCACCGTCGGTGCTGCCTTCGGTGCGCTCGGCTGTGGGCTCGGTCGCCTCGACTTCATCGGGCGCGCGTTCGTCTTTTGCCTGGTCGCTCATCGCCGTTTCCCGTCAATCTCGAATGATGTGGATTTTGTGCCCGATATCGATGTTTGGCGGCCAAAAATCAAGGGGTAAGCGACTATGGAAGCCGCCGGCCAAGGCCGGACAATGACAGGCAAGACATTTCGACTTTAATTCAAATTTTACCTTAACCGCCGGCTTTGCTTGCCACACAGGCATGATGGGGGAACCATTCTCTTGCTGCAGGAGTTTCGAAGCCGAGACAGGATTTTAAGATGATGACCCGCAACATGGGCGAAAAGGCAGAGGGGCTGGCCATCGAGATCAGGCGCCAGTTCGGCGCCGAGGCGGTGACCCGCTTTCTGCGCACCTTGCCGGCCTTCCGCACCGAAGCCGACATCCCCGACCGGCTCAGAGAACTGCTCGACCGCCTCGATGGGGCGGAGCGCGGTGACATCGGCTGGCACCGGCCGTAACGCAACAATCGATCTTGGCAGCAAACCTCCTATCGGCAATAGCCGGGGAGAGCCGAACCATCTAAGGATAGATGGTTGGTTCAAATGGAGGACGTAATGCGCAAGGTTTCGATTACCTCATCGCTGATGGCGCTTGTCGGCCTCGGCGCCATAACTTTGGCGGCCTTTCCGGCACAAGCAGACAATCTGCAGCTGCAATTGGGCAAACATGGCCCGCGGCTGAAGCTCATGGAAGATTGCGACCCCGCCTACGACGATTGCGAAGGTCCCCGTCGCGACGATCGGCGCGACCGGCGTCAACGAGGCTGCACGGAAGACCGGGCTCTCGACAAGGCAGAGCGAATGGGCATCCGCCGCGCAAGAATTGAGTCCATCGGCCGCCGGGAGATCACGGTCCGCGGCAGACAGGGTGGCGACCGCGTGCGCGTGACTTTTGGCACCGAGCGCGGCTGTCCTATCCTCGATCGCGAATAGCGGTCGACGTCATCAGCAGGTTGAGCTGGCGGTTGGCTGGCTCGACCGCCAAGCCACGCGACAATTACGCACAGTAATTTTGCGTGATGTTGCCTTGCGGCGGCGAAGCACCGCGCCTATGCTTCCTGATGAACATGATTTCCCCTGAGGCGGTGGCCAACAGCAAGCGCGCCTGGCTGAAGATTCTCGCCCGCTACAAGAAGCCCGACAGGCGGCGCAGCGCCGTCGAACTCGCCATCACCCTCATTCCATTCGCCATACTCTGGGGACTGTCCTCGGCGGCTTATGCCTATGGCCATTGGTGGGGACTGGTCCTCATCCTTCCCGCGGCCGGGTTTCTGGTGCGCATCTTCAT
The DNA here is from genome assembly GCF_040320765.1 of Mesorhizobium sp. M0618. Lineage (NCBI taxonomy): Bacteria > Pseudomonadati > Pseudomonadota > Alphaproteobacteria > Hyphomicrobiales > Phyllobacteriaceae > Mesorhizobium > Mesorhizobium sp. M0618. The sequence continues at coordinate 145,675 of NZ_JAMYQH010000008.1, forward strand.
GATCCAGCACGACTGCGGCCACGGCTCCTTCTTCGCCAATCGCTACGCCGACGACTGGATTGGCCGCGCGCTCGGCATCCTGACGCTGACGCCCTACGATTGCTGGCGGCGTGCCCACGCGACGCACCACGCCAGCGCCGGCAATCTTGACGAACGCGGCATGGGCGACATCCGGACGCTGACCGTTGCAGAATACCGGCAGATGTCGTGGCGAGGCCGCCTCGCCTACCGTCTCTATCGCCACCCGCTGGTGATGTTCGGGCTCGGTCCGATCTGGCTGTTCATCTTCGAGCAAAGGCTCCCCGTCGGCATGATGCGCGGCGGCCTGACCCCTTGGGTGTCGTCGATGACCACCAATCTTGGCATCGCGGTCGCAGCAGCCATCCTCATCTGGTTCGTCGGCCCGGGCGCTTTCCTGGTGGTCCACCTGCCGATCGTCATCCTCGCCGGTTCGGCCGGCATCTGGCTGTTCTACGTCCAGCACCAGTTCGAGGAAACGGAATGGGCGAAGGATGCCGACTGGGAATTCCAGCACGCTGCCCTGCACGGATCGTCCTATTACGATCTACCGCCGGTGCTGAACTGGCTCACCGGCAACATCGGTGTCCATCACGTCCATCATCTCTCCGCCAAGGTGCCGTGCTACCGGTTGCAGGAAGTGCTGCGGGATTATCCCGAGTTGCGCGACATCGGCCGTGTCACACTGCTCGAAAGTTTGCGCTGCGTCAAACTGGCATTGTGGGACGAAAACCGCCGCAAGCTGGTGTCGTTCCGCGAGGCACGGGCGGCGGCTTAAGCAATTCCAGGAGAAGTTTGAACGGTTTCCCAGGGAAAGCGCGTAACGTTTTCCCTGGGCAATTGCGTCATAACAAAAGGACCGCCGCGCTATGGTGCCGCGGCCTGGAGCTCCGATCAGGCAGCCCTGATCATGTCGGCGGCCTTTTCGGCGATCATGATGGTTGGGGCATTGGTGTTGCCACCAATCAGTGTCGGCATCACCGAGGCGTCGACGACACGCAAGGCTTCAAGCCCGCGCACCTTGAGTTGCGGATCGACCACCGCCATCTCGTCGACTCCCATCCGACAGGAGCCGACCGGGTGATAGACCGTGTCGGCGCGGGTACGGATATGGGTCATCAGATCGGCATCGCTCGGCTCGCCGGCGATGTGCATTTCCTTGTGCCGGTAGCGCGTCAGCGCCGGCGAAGCCAGCACCTGCCGGGTGATCCTCACGCCTTTCAGCAGCAGTTCCGCATCGCGCTGGTCGCCGAGAAAGCGCGGATCGATGCGTGGCGCGGCAAATGGATCGGCGCTGGCCAGCCCAACCTCGCCACGTGAGTGCGGCCGCAATATGCAGACATGACAGGAAAAACCGAAGCCGTAGTGCAGCGTGCGCGCATGGTTTTCGACCAGGCCGATGACGAATTGCAGCTGCAGGTCAGGGCGTTCAAGCGCCGGGTCGGATTTGACGAAAGCGCCGCTCTCGGCCGCCGGCGAGGCGATCAGCCCGGTTCCATCCCGGCGCCACTGCGCGATGTGCCTGAGGAAACTCAACGCGCCGCGCGGGCTCATGCCAAGCATATCGGTGTCCTTCGATCTCCAGCCGACGATGAAATCGAGGTGATCCTGCAGGTTCTTGCCGACGCCCGGCAATTCGTGGACGACGGGAATGCCATGCACGGCAAGTTCGGCCGCCGGGCCGATACCCGATAGCAACAGAAGCTGCGGCGAACCGAAGGCACCGCCACAGAGGATCACCTCGCGCGACGCCTGTGCCACTGTCTCGCCTTTGCGTGTCCGGTAGCGGATGCCGGTGGCGCGCTTGCCGTCAAGGACGATGCCTGTGGCGTGCGCCCGCGTGACCACGGTCAGATTGGTCCGCTGCATCACCGGATGGAGATAGGCGGCGGCAGTCGAACAGCGCTCGCCATTACGGGCGCCACCGGCAAACTGGGTCACCTGGAAATAGCCGGCGCCCTCTTGTTCCGGTCCGTTGAAATCGTCCGAGGCGCGAATCTGGTTTTCGGCACAAGCCTCTATGAAGGCCTTGGCGATCGGCCTCGGCGAGCGCTGGTTCGACACTTTCAGCGGGCCGTCCCCGCCATGCAACGCATCAGTGCCGCGCTCATTGCCCTCGGCGCGCCGGAAATAGGGCAGCACCTCATCCCACGACCAGCCCTCGCAGCCTAGATTTGCCCATTCGTCATAGTCGCTGCGATGGCCCCTGACATAGAGCATTGCATTGATTGCGCTGGAGCCGCCCAGCGCCTTGCCGCGCGGCTGGTAGCCCTTGCGGCCGCCAAGACCTTGCTGCGGCACGGTCTCGAAGGCCCAGTTGTTGATCCTGGGCCGGCCGGAAAGCATGCCGATAATGCCAGCAGGAGCGCGGATCAGCATATCCCTGCCCTCGCCGCCAGCTTCGATCAGGCAGACCGTTTTCGATGGATCTTCCGAAAGCCGCGCGGCAAGCGCACAGCCGGCGGACCCACCGCCGGCTATGACATAGTCGTAACGCATGAAGACCCCTCCCCGATCGTCCACGGATTTTCCATCCGGATGATCAAGAAGGCCTGAACACGACTGATGTAAAGACGCGCGGAATTACCGCAACGTCAGCTGCTGCGAACGCGCCGCCAGGAGTATTTCGGGCCTTTTGGTTCCGGCACGGCGGCTGGCTGGTAGTAGAGCCCCAATCCGCCGGTACGGTCCTCCTCCAGGCGCTTCAACAGCACCGGATTGGAAATCTCGAACTCGTCGAAGCCCAGCCGCAGCATATGCGGCAGCTGGTCCACCAGCACCTGGCCCGTGGCGCGAACGGCACCTTCGAAATGGTAGCGGCCGCGCAGCAGTTCTCCCTTGGAGAACGAGCGGCCGTCGCTGAAGGCCGGGAAGGCCAATGCCACCAGCGACAGCTGGTCGAGCAGGTCGGCAATCTTCTCGAGCTGATCACCCGGCTGCAGCAGGACGCCGAGCCGTTCCTTGGCCGAGCGGCGCACCTCCGGATCCAGATCGAGGAAGACTTGCAACGGCAGGATGAAGCGGCCGTTGCCGGACAGCGCATCGGCGCTTTCGGCATGCGTCCACTCATCCTCGTGAAAACCCGCAGGGGTCCAGAGCCGGGTCTCCGGTGTCGTCGGTCCAGTCATAAAGATTCCTAAAGCCCCAAGATCCAGGTCCGCTGAAAGTCCATCCCACGCAAAGCCGGCGGCCTCCGGATGAAGGTCGCCGTTCGCAGGCCGGCTGAATTTCAGCATACCCTATAGTGATGCGTCGGTCAGCGACTTCTCCAGCCCCGACAGGTGAATGCCGCACTCGGTCTTGGCATGACCGGCCCAGCGGCCGCTGCGCGCGTCCTCGCCCGGCTGCACCGGCTGCGTGCACGGGAAGCAGCCGATCGACAGATAGCCATAGGCGACCAGTGGATTTTCGCGCAGCGCATGCGCGCGCATGTAGTCGGCCTGGTCCGATGTCGTCCAATGCGCCAGCGGATTGATGCGGATGCGCGGACCGACCGCCTCGAACACCGGCAGCGCCGCCCGCGTCGCGGCCTGAAAACGCTTGCGGCCGGTGAGCCAGGCACGAAATGGCGCGACACCGCGCGCCAGCGGCTCCACCTTGCGCACGTCGCAGCAGGCGTCGGTGTTGCTCTGATGCAGATTGCCCGTCGGATCGATCCGTTCGAGTGCTGCTTCCTCGGGTTTGATCACCCTTATGTTGGTCAGCCCGAAATCGGCGGCGAGCGCGTCGCGATAGCCGAGCGTCTCCTCGAAATGCTTGCCGGTGTCGAGGAAGATGACCGGCAGTGTCCGGTCGATCTTGGCGATCATGTGCAGCAGCACAGCCGAATCCGCGCCGAACGACGACACCGCGGCGATCTCGTCGAGGAACAGTTCGCGGGCCGAGCGTTCGATGATCTCGAGCGGCTTCAGATGACCGTAGAGCGCATCGAGCCCCGCCGCTTTGGCGGCGATGCCGTCATCGACGTCTCCAATACGGTCAAGCGGCCTTGGCTTCGCCAGCATAGAGCGCCTCCTTGAACGGCGCGGGACCGACTCGGCGGTAGGCGTCGATGAATTTCTCTTGTGGGTCGAGCCGAAGGCCGAGATAGGTCTCGACGATCTGTTCGATGGCGTCGGTGATCTCTTCCGACGAGAAGCCGCGGCCGATGATCTCGCCGACCGAGGTGTTCTCGTCTGCCGAGCCGCCCAGCGTCACCTGATAGAGTTCGGAGCCCTTCTTCTCGACGCCGAGGATGCCGATGTGGCCGACATGGTGATGACCGCAGGCGTTGATGCAGCCGGAGATCTTCAGCTTCAGTTCGCCGATCTCGCGCTGCCGCTCCAGCGAGGCGAAGCGTTGCGAGATTTCCTGCGCGATCGGGATCGAGCGCGCCGTGGCCAGCGCGCAATAATCGAGACCCGGGCAAGCGATGATGTCCGATATCAGGTTGGAATTGGCCGTCGCCAGGCCGATGCCGACCAGCGCATCATAGACCGCCTTGAGGTCGGCGCGGGCCACATGCGGCAGGATCAGGTTCTGCTCATGGCTGACACGCAGCTCGTCAAAGCCATACTTCTCGGCGATGTCGGCGATCGCTTCCATCTGGCTGTCCGAAGCGTCGCCGGGCACCTCGCCGATGCCCTTCAGCGAGATCGTCACCGCCGCATAGTCGGGATGGCGGTGCGTCACGACGTTCTGGTCGAGCCACTCCGAGAACCCCTTGGAATCGAGCCGCGCCAGCTTGACCGCCTGGTCGCCTTCCGGCCGCCCAGCGAGCACCGGTGGCGCGAAATAGGCCTCGATGGCGCGGATGTCGGCTTCCGGCAGCTTCAACTCGGCGTCCTTCAACTCCTGCCACTCGGCCTCGACCTGGCGGGTGATCTCCTCGACGCCGGTCTCATGGACGAGGATCTTGATGCGCGCCTTGTATTTGTTGTCGCGGCGGCCATAGAGGTTGTAAACGCGCAGGATCGCCGTGCAGTAAGACAAAAGATCGGCTTCCGGCAGGAAGTCGCGGATTTTCCGGGCAACCATTGGCGTGCGACCCTGGCCGCCGCCGATATAGACGGCAAAACCGAGTTCGCCGGCGGCGTTCTTCTTCAGGTGCAGGCCGATGTCGTGGGTCTGAATGGCGGCGCGGTCGCGCTCGGCACCCGTCACCGCGATCTTGAATTTGCGCGGCAGGAACGAGAATTCCGGATGCACCGACGACCACTGGCGCAGGATTTCCGCGTAGGGACGCGGATCGGCGACTTCGTCGGCGGCAGCGCCAGCGAAGTGGTCTGCGGTGACGTTGCGGATGCAATTGCCGCTGGTCTGGATGGCATGCATCTCAACGCTCGCGAGATCCGCCAGGATCGCCGGAATGTCCGACAGCGCCGGCCAGTTGAACTGGATGTTCTGGCGCGTGGTGAAATGGCCATAGCCCTTATCGTATTTGCGGGCGATGTGGCCAAGCATGCGCAACTGCTTGCCGTTCAGCGTGCCGTAAGGCACCGCGATGCGCAGCATGTAGGCGTGCAGTTGGAGATAGACGCCGTTCATCAGCCTCAATGGCCGGAACTGGTCCTCGGTGATCTCGCCGGCAAGACGACGCTGCACCTGGTCGCTGAACTCCGCGACGCGGGCCTGGACAAAATCGTGGTCGAACTCATCGTAACGGTACATGCTTGGTCTTTCAGGGCGCGTCCGCCCATGCCTGGTGTCTCGGTTATGCTGCCCGCGCAGCCTGCTTGCCGAGATCGTTGCGGATTGTCGGGCCGGCGGCGCGGATCTTCTCGCGCAGCCGCACCGGTTGGACGACGCCGTTGACGACTTCAGCGTCGATCAAATTGACGTCGACCACTTCGTTGGCGGCATAGGCCTTGGCGCCGATCGCCTCGAGCCTGTCCTCGGCTGCCTTGTCATGGGCGAGGTCGGCATGGTCCACCGTCTCGGCCCAGCCGCCATCGGCGTACCAGACGGCAATACCGTCGGTGAGGCGGTTGGCGGTCAGTATCTTCATTGCTGAACTCCTTCGGCGACCGAACTGGACGCGCCTTCATGCCTGTGTGCCGCCAGCGGCTCGGACCGTTCAAAGTTGGCGCCGGCGACCGCATCGCCGATGATGGTCATGACCGGGCCGGAAAGATCGGCGCGCGTTTCCAGCGACGGCAGGTCGGCAAGCGTGCCGTGGAAGCGACGCCGGTTGGCGAGGCTGGCATTCTCGACCACGGCCACCGCCGTATCTGGCGACAGACCCGCCTCGATCAGCCGTCCGGCAACCTCGGCGGCCACCGAGCGGCCCATATAAACGGCGACGGTGGCGCCGGAAATGGCGAGCTTGGCCCAGTCGGGCAGCGAATTGCCCTTGAGGTCGTGGCCGGTGGTGAACACCATCGACGAGGAGACACCGCGCAAGGTCAGCGGCAGTTCGAAATCGGCGGCGGCGGCAAAGGCCGCGGTGACGCCCGGAACCACCTCATAGGCGATGCCGGCATCGCGAAGTGCCGCCATCTCTTCGCCCGCCCGGCCGAACACCAGCGGATCGCCTGACTTCAGCCGCACGACACGCTTGCCTTCACGGCCAAGCTCGACCAGCAGCGCATTGATCTCAGCCTGGCTCTTGGTGTGACAGCCCTTGCGCTTTCCGACCGGCAGACGCTCGGCATCGCGGCGACCCATGGCAACCACCGCCTCCGGCACCAGCGCGTCATGGACGATGACATCGGCTTCCATCAGCAGGCGGTGTGCGCGCAAGGTCAGAAGATCCTCGGCGCCCGGACCGGCACCGACCAGCGCGATGTGGCCGCGAGCCGGCGCATTCGAAAGCAGGAGATCGACGGCAGCATCATGCGCCTGCGAAAGCTGACCGATTTCAGCCGCGCGTGCAGGAGCACCAGTGAAGAAATCATTCCAGAAGCGGCGCCGGGCATTGCCTCTCGGCAGCAGCTTCTCGGCAGCCCCGCGAAACGAAGCGGCAAGCGTTGCCAGCGGCCCGAGCGACGGCGACAGCATACGGTCGATGCGGCCGCGCAGCATCTGCGCAAGCACCGGCCCGGCGCCTTCGGTGCCGATGGCGATGGCGACTGGCGCGCGGTTGACCAGCGCCGGGGTGAAGAAATCGCAAAGCTCAGGCCGATCGACGGCATTGACCGGAATGCTTAGGCGGCGCGCATCCGCAGCCACCCGACGGTCGAGTTCCTCGTCGCCGCTGGCGGCAAACACCATGATCGCGCCTTCGAGCTGCGATGCGTCGTAAGCGGCGGCAAAATGGCTCGCGCCGGCCTGGGCGACGAAGGCGAGCAGGTCGGGCTCGGCGTGTTCCGCGATAATCCGCAGGACCGCACTCGACTGTCCGATCAGCCGCGCCTTGGCCAGCGCCTCTTCGCCGCCGCCGACGATGGCCACGGCTTCGCCCTCGACCCGCATGAACACGGGGAAGGCATTGAGCTTGGGAGCAGTGTGCGACATGGACGCGAGCGGAATCCTGAATGAGCTTGCAGTTCTACGCGCGGGCGCGAGAAACCAGAAGGAACGCACTCGCGCATCCCTTATCGGGATGCAATTGCTTTTCTGAAAGCATCCCGGCCAAGAGAAAAATATTTCTCGTTTACAGATGGAGCGGATTCAAGCTGCTGTCGCAGGCCTTGTTTTCCGGGTCTTTTAGCGCCCGGGGAGAAAGCCGCAAAACCGTTTTTTCTAAATTCCACCAAATTAGTAGATTAAAGCCGCGAACTCTGGATAGCCAGAATGTCCAACGCCGACGCGGCTGCCGACTGGAACATTAGTGGCTCGGGGCGCGTTCTCAAAAGGCCTGTCATATCGGATCGAAACCCCGGCTGCGGAACGCCACGAAAGGCCACCACGCGGCTGAAAAGGAGCCTGTCATCATGAACACAATCATACTCAAGCACGGTATCTGGGTCATGGTGGCCGATGGCGAGAAGGCGCTTTTCCTCAGGAACGCCGGCGACAATAAATATCCGAATCTCGAGGTGGTGCAGGAAATGCAGCAGGACAACCCGCCCACCCGCGAGCAAGGCAGTGACAGCCCGGGCCGATACAATGATGGTCCCTCCGTTCATCGCAGCGCAGTCGAGGATACGGATTGGCACCGCATCGGCAAGGAGCGTTTCGCCGATGAAATCGCCGCCCGGCTCTATAAGCTCGCGCATGACGGCGAGTTCAGCGAGATCGTGCTCGTCGCACCGCCGGTGGTGCTTGGGACAATGCGCAAAAAGCTGCACAAGGAGGTCGGGGACAAGGTGACCGCCGAAATTCCCAAGACATTGACCAACCATGCCATACCGGAAATCGAGGCCTTGCTGCGGGCAGCCTGATCATTGTCGATCGGCCTGACGGACCGAGACGAATAGCACCGCACAAATTCCGATCCGGCCGGCAGCTTTCTCAGCTGCCGGTCAAATTTTTGCGGCAGCGCCGTCGATTTCATGGCTTTGCGGGTTGCATCGCCGACATACCATCCACCATATTGCAAAACAGGCGGCGGCTTTGGGCGGCGCTCATCCAACATCGCTGTTTTTGAAAGGCGCTCCATAGACAATGCCGCATGACACGCCCCTTATCGCCACCATCGTCGCCGGTCTGGGGCTGGCTTTCGTCTTCGGGGCTCTCGCCAACCGCTTCCGTATCCCGCCGCTGGTCGGTTATCTCGTAGCCGGCGTGCTGGTCGGGCCGAACACGCCTGGCTTCGTCGCCGATGCCGGCCTTGCCAACGAACTGGCCGAAATCGGCGTCATCCTCCTGATGTTCGGCGTCGGGCTGCACTTCTCGCTCAAGGATCTGCTGTCGGTGCGTGCCATCGCCGTGCCGGGCGCCATCGTCCAGATCGGCTTTGCCACCGCACTTGGCGCCGGTCTTGCCTGGATGCTTGGCTGGTCGATGGGCGCGGGGCTGGTGTTCGGCCTGGCGCTGTCGGTGGCCTCGACCGTGGTGCTGCTGCGTGCCCTGCAGGAACGGCGGATGATCGAGACCGAGCGCGGCCGCATCGCCGTCGGCTGGCTGATCGTCGAGGATCTGGCCATGGTGCTGGCGCTGGTGCTGCTGCCGGCGCTCGCCGGCGTGCTCGGCGGTCAGGAGCAGGCTGACGCCCATGCGAGCGGCCTGCTGTCGCTGCCGGCCAGCTACGGCATCTGGGGCGTCGTCGGCATCACGCTGGCCAAGGTCGCCGCTTTCGTGATCGTCATGCTGGTGGTCGGCCGCCGGGTCATTCCCTGGATCCTGCATTACGTCGCCCATACCGGCTCGCGCGAACTGTTCCGGCTGGCGGTTTTGGCCATCGCGCTCGGCGTCGCCTTCGGTGCGGCCAAACTGTTTGGGGTCTCGCTGGCGCTGGGCGCCTTCTTCGCCGGCATGATCATGAGCGAGTCCGAGCTCAGCCACCGCGCCGCCGAGGAATCGCTGCCGCTGCGCGATGCCTTCTCCGTGCTGTTCTTCGTCTCGGTCGGCATGCTGTTCGACCCGTTCAGCCTGATCAGCAATGGCTGGCCAATCCTGGCGACGCTCGCCATCATCGTCATCGGCAAATCACTGGCCGCATTCGCCATCGTTGTCGCCTTCGGCTATCCCATCGCCACGGCGCTGATAATTTCGGCAAGCCTTGCCCAGATCGGCGAATTCTCCTTCATTCTGGCTGAGCTCGGCGTCGGGCTGAAGCTGCTGCCGGAACAGGGCCGCGACCTCATTCTGGCCGGTGCGATCCTGTCGATTGTCCTCAACCCGCTGATGTTCCTGGCCATCGACTGGATGAAGCCGTGGCTGGAACGGCGCGCCGCCAGGACGGCACCACCGGTCGAGGCAAAACCGGTTGGTCCGGCGACGGAGCCGGGCCAGGTAGCCTCTGTCGCGGCAACGACGAAAAAGGAGGACGGCCCGCCTCCAAAGACGGCACTCACCGGCCATGCCATCCTGATCGGCTACGGCCGTGTCGGTGGCCTGGTCGGCTCGGCGCTGAAAGACGCGGCAATGCCCTTCCTGGTCATCGAGGACGCCGACAAGACGCTGGCGAAATTGAAAGCGGACAGCATCGAGACCGTCGCCGGCAATGCGGCCAATGCCGAAGTGTTCGCCGCCGCCAATCCCGAAGGCGCCAGCCGGCTGATCCTTGCCATCCCCAATGCCTTCGAAGCCGGCCAGATCGTGCTCCGAGCCCGCACCGCCAACCCTGGCATCAACGTCATCGCCCGTGCCCATTCCGATGCCGAGGTCGAACATCTCAAGGGTTTGGGCGCCGATACGGTGATCATGGGTGAACGCGAGATTGCGCGCGGGATTGTGGAAGAAGTTCTCGGTTCCAAACCGGAGTTGAGGCGCGAAACCGCCGAGCCATCGGTGGCCTGAGTTCCAAAGCCCAGGCTGCACTCTCGCACGCTGGCACCGTGATCGGCTCGACCACCCTTTCAAGCGAGCATCACGCCACGAATGCAGAGCCGCCATTTTGCGCGATACCACTGAGGTATTTGGCCGGCGGCTTCCCAAGCGCCTTCTTGAACATAGTGATGAAGGCCGTAACGGAACCATAGCCGAGATCGCCCGAGACCTGCTGGACACTCTTGCCGGAAGCCAGTTCCCGAATTGCAACGATCAAGTGCAATTGCTGGCGCCAGCGCCCGAAACTCAGCCCTGTCTCCTTTGCCACAAGGCGGGCGAGGCTGCTTTCGCTGAGCGCGACGCGATTGGCCCATTCCGCCAGTGTGCTGCGGTCGGCGGGGTCCTGCGCCAACGCTTCGGCGATCCTGTTCAAGCGCGGCTCGGACGAGATCGGCAGGTGCAATTGCCGGACAGCCATGCGTGGCAACTCGGTGAGCAGTATCTTGATCAAGAGTTCGCCCCTCGCCCCGTCATCCTCCATCCGATCGGAAAGCTCGATGATCAATTCGCGCAGCAGTGGCGAGATCGAAAGCGTGCAGCACCGCTCCGGCAGGTCGGCGGCTCCCGGCTCTATGTAGACGAAAAAAATCCGGGCGTTGGCGGTTGCGACATTGCTGTGCTCCATGCCGCCGGGGATCCACACCCCGCAATGCGGCGGCACCATCCATAGACCGCTTGGAACGCGGCATGTGACGCCGCCGCCGAGCGCGAAGACGAGCTGGCCTTTGCGGTGCCGATGGGCGGGGACTTCCGCTCGGGTGTCGGGGATGTCGACGCGCACGGCAATCGCCAGCGCGGCTGGGTCATCCACATCGAGATCGAGCCAGGGGTAGCTGAGGGGCTGTCTCATGGTTGACTGTTATTAGCGATGAAACGCCACGATAGCTAAATTCTTTAACCGCGAAAGTCGATAGGCTTCGGTTCGCGCAGGGTTGATCTCGTGACGCTGCGCGCCCCCGCCGGTATGGCCCGCTACCTACGTGGGTACTCAGCTTGCCGTGCTTTCCAACGCAAGCTGGCACCGACAAGCCAGCAACAAGGTACGCCCATGCTTGCCCTGGTCATCTCTCCCGAAAACGCGACCGGGTTGAGGCTCGCCGACGTCGCCGAGCCTCAACCGGCCTCGAATGAAGCACTTGTCTCGGTCCACGCGACTTCGTTGAATCGCGGCGAACTGCGCCTGCTTGCCATACGCCCTAAGGGTTGGATACCCGGCCAGGACATTGCGGGGATTGTCGGACGAAGAGCAGCCGATGGTTCCGGGCCAACCGTCGGCGCCCGGGTTGTCGCGTTGGTCGACGAGGCTGGTTGGACCGAACGCATCGCAGTCCCAACCGACCGTCTCGCCGTCCTGCCGGATGACGTCAGCTTCGTTTCCGCAGCTACGCTTCCGGTCGCCGGTACGACGGCGCTGAGGACTTTACGCCATGGCGGCGACCTCGCCGGCCAGCAGGTCTTGATCACCGGCGCAAGCGGTGCGGTCGGTCGTTTCCAGATCCAGCTCGCCCGCCATCAGGGCGGATTCGTGACCGCTGTCGCCGCCGCCCGGCACGCTGAGGATCTCCGCAACCTGGGAGCCAGGCAGGTTGTCGAAGCGATAGACCTGGCCGAGGGGCCGTTCTCGCTGATTACCGAGTCGGTTGGCGGTCAAAGCCTCGCATGCGCGATCGAGCGCGTCGCACCTGGCGGGACCATCGTCATGTTCGGTTCGAGCAGCGGCGAACTGACGCCCATTGGATTTCGCCAGTTCGTTCCGAATCACGAAGGGGCGAGGCTTCAGACTTTCGCGTACTACACGTCTGGTCCAGGCATTGGCGAGGACATCGCCTCGCTGCTCGCTCTGGTCGCAGCCGGCCGGCTCGAAACGCGCGTGGCCTTGACCGTGCCGTGGACAGACATCGCCCAAGCGCTGAACGCACTGCGACAGCGCAGCTTCAGCGGCAAGGCCGTTCTCACAATAACCGGATGAGCACCCTCTTTTGTCACACGTGCTGGCCGCCATTGATGTGGATTTCCGAGCCGGTCACGTAGGACGCCTGCTGCGAGCACAGGAAGAAGATGATGTCGGCGACTTCCGCCGTGGTGCCAAGGCGCCTGAGAGGAATGGTCTCGACGATCTTGTCAGTGCCCGGCGACAGGATCGCGGTGTCGATCTCGCCGGGCGCAATGGCATTGACGCGGATGCCGTGCGGGCCGAAATCATGTGCCATCTCGCGCGTCAGCGAGCCGAGTGCCGCTTTCGATGTGGCGTAGGCCGTGCCGGCGAAGGGATGCACGCGGGTTCCGGCGATCGAGGTTACGTTGACGATCGAGCCCTTGGCCGCCGCCAGTTCCTTGAACAGGCCGCGCGCCAGCATGATTGGCGCGAAGAAATTGACCTGGAACACGTCGCGCCAGACATGCATCGGCGTGTCGATCGAATCCATGCGGCTGTTGCCGTCCTTGAGCTTCGGCGAAATGCCGGCATTGTTGACCAGTGCATGCAACTGGCCGCCATGCGCTTCCAGCCGGTGGCGGATTTCGGAGACGGCGATGCCGACATCCTCCTGATCGGCGAGATCGACCTTGATGTGGTCTTCCGGCCCGGCCGGCCACGGGCAATCCTCGGCGAAAGCCTGCCTGGAGCAGGTGATGACGCGCCAGCCCTCGCGCGAAAAACGCTTGACGGTGGCGTGGCCGATGCCGCGGCTGGCGCCGGTCAGCACGATGGTCTTTCTGGTGTCGAGTTCAGTCATTTCAAGGTCTCCGGCCGGCAGATGTAGCCGAACGCCGCCGAGGTGGCGAGAGGCCGAAATGTCACCATTCACGTCAAAGGAGGAACCGGGAAGCCAACTCGCCGTTGGTTCGGGAGTGCAGGACAAGGGTGCGGGGTTTCACATCAAATCAATCGGACAGAGCCATGACACAGACAGCACCCCTCGACATCGCCACGGCCTTCACCAAGGCGTGGACAGGCCACGACCTCGAAAAGGCAGCATCCTATGTCGCCGACGACGTCGTTTTTGATGGGCCGATGCAGCAATCGACCGGCAAGGCCCCCTACCTGAAGGGCCTGACCAAACTTTCACAGGATGTGACCGGTGTGCGCATGATCGCTGCTTTCGGCGACGATCACCAGGCGCTGCTGATGTATGACTTGATGACAAAGTCGTCCGGCGCGCTTTCCTGCGCCAAGCACCTTACCGTCCGCGATGGCAAGATTCACAGCGACAAACTGACCTTTGACAGCAAGAAATTGGGCAACGCCAAACCACGGAATTAGCGGATCGGATCAGCCGCCAAGGAGGTCGAGGATCGAGGTCTGCCGCTTTTTGCGCGGACCGCCGACGTCGCCTGGCGGCACCGGGTGCTTGATCGATGCGGTGGCGCCGTCATCCTCTGGCATGGAAAGGCCATCGGCATCGACGGTTTGGGCGGGACGGGCCGCGCGGGACGGCGCTTGGGCAACCGGCGCTGCTGGCCGCGCCGGAGCCTGCTGGCCGACCGACGTTGACGGAACCGGCGCCGTGTTGTTCGCCGAGGGGATCTCGTCGGGGACGATTGTGTCGGCCGGCGTCGATTTCCAGGTGCCGGGCAGCGGCCGCACCGGCACACCCTCGTGGGCCGCAACCATGAACTCGTGCCAGGCCTGCGCCGGCAGTGCGCCGCCGGTGACCTTCTTCATCGGGCTGCCATCATCATTGCCGAACCACACACCGGTGGTGAGGTTGGCGGTGTAGCCGACGAACCAAGCGTCGCGCGAATTCTGACTGGTGCCGGTCTTGCCGGCCGATGGCCAGGCGAAAGCCGCTTTCCGGGCAGTGCCGATCTCGACCGTGCCCGTCATCATCGAGTTCATCATGCCGACGATCTCAGGCTTGACGACGCGCGGCGCGCTGCCGCCGCCGCTGTCGTAAAGCACCTTGCCCTCGGTGGTCGTCACGCGCCGGATGAAATGGATGTCCGGCTTGTAGCCGCCATTGGCAAAGGGGACATAGGCCGAGGTCAGCTCCAGCGGCGTCACTTCCGAAGTGCCGAGCGCGATCGAGGTGTTGGACTGCAGATCGGACTGGATGCCCATGCGGTGCGCCGCCTCGACGACCGCGTTCGGCCCGACCTCCATGGTTAGTTGCGCCGCCACCGAATTCAGCGATTTGGCCAGCGCGGTGGCCAGCGTCACCTTGCCGAAATACTTGCCGCCATAATTGTCGGGCGTCCAATTGCCGATTTTGATCGGCGCATCGTTGCGGATGCTGTCGGGCGTGCGACCGGCCTCGAGCGCGGCCATATAGACGAATGGCTTGAACGCCGAGCCCGGCTGCCGGCGTGCCTCCGAAGCACGGTCGAACTGGCTGGTCGAATAGTCGTAGCCGCCGACCATGGCGCGCACCGCGCCGGAATCGTCGATCGACACCAGGGCGCCCTGGCTGACGTTGAGCTTCTTGCCGCTGTCGTCGATCAGCCTGCGGATCGATTGTTCGGCGAGCTTCTGCAGGTTCAGGTCGACGGTGCTGTCGATGACGATGTCGCCGCGTACGTCGCCGATCAGGTCGGGCAGTTCCTCCATGATGGTGTCGGCGACGTAATTCTCCGAGCCGGTCCAATAGGACGGCGCACGCGTTGCCGGCGCGCTCATCGCCGAGGTCAGTTCCTTGGCGCTGATCTTGCCCTCGTCGCGCATGGCGGCAAGCACCAGTTGCGAGCGTTCCTCGGCGGCCTTCGGATCGCGTGCCGGCGACAGCCGCGACGGCGCCTTCAACAGGCCGGCAAGCAATGCGGCTTCCGACAGGGTGACGTCACGCGCGCTCTTGCCGAAATAGCGGCGCGAGGCGGCCTCGACGCCATAGGCGCCGGAACCGAAATAGACCCGGTTGAGGTACATTTCGAGGATCTGGTCCTTGGTGTGCTTGTGCTCCAGCCACAGCGCCAGCAGCACTTCCTGCACCTTGCGCTCCAGCGTGCGGTCGGGTGTCAGGAACAGGTTCTTCGCCAATTGCTGGGTCAGCGTCGAACCGCCCTGCGAGAAATGCCCGCCAAGCACATTGGTTACCATGGCGCGCGACAGCCCGATCGGGTCGATGCCGAAATGCGAGTAGAAGCGCCGATCTTCGATGGCGATGACGGCCTCCGGGATATAGGGCGACATTTCATGCAGGCCGACGGCCTCGCCACCGCTCATGCCGCGATTGGCGAGCAATTGGCCATCTGCCGAAACGATCTTGATGTTGGGGGCGCGGTCGGGAATCGACCAGGTCGTCGCCGCCGGCATCTTGGCGCCATAGTAGACGACGATGCCGGCCACGCCGATGCCGCCCCAGATGGCCAGCACGAAGCACCAGTAGAACAGCCGGCCGAGCACACCGAACAGGCCGCGCCGGCTTCTGCCGCGCTTGGCCCGCGACGATTTCCCTTTGGCCGGCTTGCGTTTTGCGGAGGCTTTGCGATTGCTCGGCACGACGCGATCCTCCTCGTTCACCGAAAGACCCGCCGAGGACCGCGCCTGCGGCGGCCCCTCGAAACTGGGTTCGATGCGACTGTCCCTGCGGTTCGCCATGCGCTGTGCTTGATATCCCCGATGCCTATGGCGTTCGGGTTGAAGAGTAGATGCGGCGGTTTAAAGGCGGGTTAAGTCGTGTTCGAATGCCGGCCTTGGCGTTGGGCAGCGAAAAGGCCAGCGTCTGCTCTTTGCAGGCCACTGCCACCACGCTGTTCGATGTCTCGTTCAGATAGGCTCGAACTTCACATCCGGCTGGTCGGGACCGCCGGCTTGCCGCAACAGCGCGAGAATGTGTTCGCCCCTGTCAGCCGGCTGTCGCCTCCAGTTCGAGGCGTTCGTCACGTGCAGCCAGCCATCGACCACCATGAAAAAATCCTCGGATTGATCATGTCCAGCGCCGAAGCGAAGCGATTTGTTTTCAGCGAACCGAACCATCGCCGGGTCGATCGACCTGTAGAGCACCGGCCAGTTGCCGCCGCCGGAATCCATATGGAACTTGTAGCTCGGGGCGAAATCCAGCCGCCGCCGCAACAGGCTTCCATCGAAAAAACAGAAGCCGGGCCACAAGAACCAGCCGCCTGGTGTCGGCGTATCGCGCCGCACGCTGCCGTAGAGGCTCTTGCCCTTCATCCGGTCGCGGATCGAAAATGGTTCAGTTGGAAAGATGTCATGATCGATGAAGCCGAAAAGCTTCGGCCCGAACCCAGGCAAGAAATTCCGCACGATCCAGTTGAGCGCTTGACCGTGCGATCTGCTGACGACCAGCCTGTTCTTCGGCAATGCGACATAGGGGACATGCTGGCGACGGCAGAGATCGCGGATCGCTTCCCTCGCCTCGTCCTTCTTGCTGTTGTCGAAGACGATGTAGCTCTCGTGCTCGGCAAGGTATCGGCGCACCAGGTGGATCTGCCATTCGATCACGTCGGGCCGGTTGAAGGCCACGGTGGCGACGACCGCATCACGGAATACCTGCTCTTGCCCCTGCAATTCGCTGACCGGCGCGGATGTCCTCAGAAAGCGAAACACCCGCCAATGATAGCGCAGCAGCGCCTCACGCCTCGGCGGCCTGTTCAGCCTCTCCCATTCCGCCACGGTAATCCCAGGCTGATCGACGCCTTCCGGGGCGTCAGAAGCAACCATGTCGCGCTCCCGCATGGCTTAGTTCTGCTGGATCGAAATGCCCTTGTCGTCGATCTTGAGTTCGACGCCTTTGGGTTTGGTCTGCTCGCGATAGACGTAGATGCCGAGCGCAATGACCACGACGACGAGCGCGCCAATGACGAGATAGAGCGTATTCTGTTTCATGGCGCGCTCTTTGCGTTGTCGAGCCTCAGGCTCTTTTCAGGACCTTGACCAGCACCAGCAGGATGATGGCGCCGATCGTGGCATGGATGATCGCGGCGAGAGTGCCGCCGCCGATGGAAAATCCGATCCTCGGAAACAGCCAGCCAGCGATGAACGCGCCGACGATACCGACAATGATGTTGCCGATCAGACCGAAGCCGAAGCCGGAAACGATAAGACCGGCGAGCCAGCCGGCGATGGCACCGATGATGATGAAGACGAGCAGGCTTTCGACACCCATAGAGAGTTCCTCCGAGCAAGAGGGCGACGGCGGAACGGAAAGCTCCGAATCGGCCTCGATATCAACGGCTTCAGGCTATTCGAAAGCGGTCGGCCTCACCAGCGGCGCCATCATTGATCGTCATCGTCGCTTGCGGCAGGGCGCCAACTGGTCGGCTCGACCTTCTTTTGCGTGTGACTGTCGATATAGACCCACCAGCCGTCGTCGCGATATTGCGCGATGGATTCATTGATGACCCCGTCGCTGTCCTTCCAGGTCACGGAGACCTTGGAGCCGTCTGTCGGTGCGGTCGCAATCGGCTTTCTGTCCGTCATGTCATCCCCTTTTGAGCCGGCAAAGCTGAGCCGACAGAACGCCGCGGCCCGCATCGGTTCCAGCCGCGGAGCGCGCCGACGACCGTCAGCTATGGGCGAAGATATCCTCTTCGTCCCAGCCCATCAGGTCAAGCTTGGCACGCGTCGGCAGGAAGCGGAAGCAGGCATCGGCTTCCTTGATCCGCCCATCGCGCGCCAGCCGTCCGGCAAGCACATCGCGCAACCGGTGCAGATAGAGCACATCGGAAGCTGCATATTCGAGCTGTTCGGGCGACAGCGTCTCGGCCGCCCAGTCCGACGATTGCTGCGCCTTGGAGAGGCCGACGCCAAGAAGCTCGAAGCAGATGTCCTTCAGCCCGTGGCGGTCGGTGTAGGTGCGGGTCAGCCGCGAGGCGATCTTGGTGCAGAACACCGGCTCGGGCATGACGCCGAACGCATTGTAGAGCACGGCAAGGTCGAAGCGTCCGTAGTGGAACAGCTTGGTTACGCCGCGGTTCCGCAGCAGGCTGACGAGGTTCGGCGCCTTCTTCTGGCCGGGCGCGATCTGGATCACATCGGCCGTGCCGTCGCCAGGCGAAATCTGCACCACGCACAGCCGGTCGCGATGCGGATTGAGCCCCAGCGTTTCGGTGTCGATGGCCACTGCCCCGACATTGTAGTGCGAGAGGTCGGGCAGATCATGCTTGTGGAAACGGATATCGGCCATTGTCTTCTCCGGTCGAGCCTTGCGCGTCCCTTGACCCGCAAGGGACGCTGTAGCGCTTTGTCTTGTGGCCCGTCCTCGCCGCGTTCCGCTGAAAAATCAACTGAAAGTTGATTTTCACGCCGCGTCAGCGGGTCAGCGCATCGAGAATCCGCGCCCAGGAGCGCTGGCCCTTGTGGAAGGAGCTGAGCTCGTATTTCTCGTTGGGCGAGTGGATGCGGTCGTCGTCGAGGCCGAACCCGACCAGCAGCGATTCCATACCGAGATAGGTCTGGAAGTCGCCGACCACCGGGATCGACCCGCCGCTGCCCGTCGTCACCGCCGGCTTCGGCCATTCGTCGGACAGCGCATCCTTGGCCTTGGCCAGGAAGGGCGAGTCGTAGGAAAGCTGGATTGCCGGCGAGCCGCCATGCGGATGGAATTCGACCGAGCAGTCGGCCGGAATCCGCTCCTTGACGAATTTCTGGAACGCCGCGCGGATTTTCTTGGGATCCTGCTTGTGTACGAGGCGAAACGACACCTTCGCCGAGGCTTCGGCCGCGATCACCGTCTTGAAGCCCTTGCCGGTGTAGCCGCCGATGATGCCGTTGAACTCGGCCGTCGGCCGCGCCCAGGTCAACTCCAGCACGGAGCGGCCCTTTTCGCCCGACGGGATCGACAGGCCGACTGGCCCGAGGAACGTCTCGGCCGTCTCGCCCAGCGTCTCCCAAGATTTCAGGATCTGCGAAGGCGTTTCCTCGACGCCGTCATAGAAGCCGGGAATGGTGATGTGACCGTCCTTGTCGTGGATATCGGCCAGCACCTTGGCCAGGATGCGGATCGGGTTGGCGGCGGCACCCCCATAGAGGCCCGAATGTAGGTCGCGATCGGCCGCCTTCACCGTGATCTCCTCACCGACCAGCCCGCGCAGCCCGACGCAGATCGACGGCGTGTCGCGGTCCCACATGCCGGTATCGCAGACCAGCGCGAAATCGGCCTTGAGTTCGTCGGCATTGGCTTCGAGGAACGGCTTCAACGAGGGCGAGCCGGATTCCTCTTCGCCCTCGAACAGGATGGTGATGCGGCAAGGCAAATTGCCGTGCACCTGCTTCCAGGCGCGGCAGGCCTCGACGAAGGTCATCAGCTGGCCCTTGTCGTCGGCCGAGCCGCGTCCGGTGATCACCTTGTGATCCGGGCCGACCTCCTTGACCGCGGGGGCGAACGGGTCGCTTTCCCACAATTCGATCGGATCGACCGGCTGCACGTCATAATGGCCGTAAAACAGCACATGCGGCGAACCGGCCGGGCCATCGTGATGGGCGACCACCATCGGGTGTCCGGGCGTGTCGCGCACACTGGCATCGAAGCCGATCAGCTTGAGCTCCGCCACGAGCCATTCCGCCGCCTTGCGGCAGTCGGCGGCATAGGCCGGATCGGTGGAGATCGACTTGATCCTGAGCAGGCCGAACAGGCGTTCGAGGCTCTGGTCGAGATTCTTGTCGAGACGGTCGAGGACGGGGGAAACTGCGGACATATGTGAAGCCTTTCGATTCAGAACCCGAACCGTAAAGGCAGGACAGCAAAACGAAAAGCCCGCGATCATTGGACCACGGGCTGCAAACGTCTGTCTGGGATAAAAAAGACCGCCGTGGTGGAGGGGGAACCACGGCGGCCTTCTACTCGAAACGATGCGGCAGCCCGGAGAGGGGGGATAGGCTGCCGCAGGTGTCCGGGATAGGCGGGGGACGTGCCTTGCTCCGGACTCGGCGAAAACTGCCGATGACGTGTATTTGGGTCTCTGAACGTGGCGATTCAAGGGCACGAAAATTACAGTTTTGTAACATAGGCGTGAGCGGGGTGACGGCGATCTGTCAGGGTGTTGCCGGAACCGATAGTCGAGGCTGCCTTTGGCATGGACCAAGCCGCCGCGCCGCGCTATCCCTGCCGACATGAAAAAAGGCGATCATCTCTTCCTTGTCGACGGCTCCGGCTACATCTTCCGTGCCTATCACGCGCTGCCGCCGCTGACCCGCAAATCCGACGGCCTGCCGGTGGGCGCCGTTTCCGGCTTCTGCAACATGCTGTGGAAGCTGATGCTCGACGCCCGCAACACCGATGTAGGCATTGTGCCAACGCATTTCGCCGTCATTTTCGACTATTCGTCGAAAACCTTCCGCAACGACCTCTACCCCGAATACAAGGCCAACCGCTCGGCACCGCCGGAAGATTTGATCCCGCAATTCGGCCTGATCCGCCAGGCGACCAGGGCGTTCAACCTGCCCTGCGTCGAGATCGAAGGCTACGAGGCCGACGATCTGATCGCCACCTATGCGAGGCTGGCCTGCGAAGCTGGCGGCGACACCACCATCATCTCCTCCGACAAGGATCTGATGCAGCTGGTCGGCGACACGGTCGCCATGTACGACCCGATGAAGGACCGCCAGATCGGCATTCCGGAAGTCATCGAAAAATGGGGCGTGCCGCCGGAGAAGATGGTCGATCTGCAGGCACTGACCGGCGATTCGGTCGACAATGTGCCTGGTGTGCCCGGCATAGGGCCGAAGACGGCGGCGCAACTGCTCGAACAGTTCGGTGACCTCGACACGCTGCTGGCCCGGGCCGGCGAGATCAAGCAGGACAAGAGGCGCGAATCGATCATCGCCAACGCCGACAAGGCGCGCATTTCGCGTCAGCTGGTGACGCTGATGAACGATGTGCCGGTCGCCGAGGGACTGGACGATTTCGTCCTGCACGCGCCGGACGGCCCGAAGCTGATCGGTTTCTTGAAGACCATGGAATTCACGTCACTGACCCGCCGTGTCGCGGAGGCGACCAGCACCGAGGCCGGCGATGTCCAGGCCGTCGCGGTCACCGTCGAACGCGCCGACCATGCCCATGGCCCGGATGTTGGGGCCGGTTTGCCGCCGGTTGCCCGAAACGCGTCCGGCACTGGATCGGACGAAGCCGGCGGGACGGCGGAGACGTCAAAACAAGGCGATACCCCTTCCCTGCTCGCGGCACTAAGGCTGGAGCGCGCGGCCACCGGCAAGATCGACACTTCGGCCTATCACTGCATCCGCGATATCTCGGCCCTGAAAGCCTGGGTCGCCGAGGCGCGAGAGGCCGGCATCACCGCCTTCGATGTCAGGGCAACATCGGCTGATCCGATGCAGGCCGAACTGATCGGCATGGCCATCGCCACGGCGCCCGGGCGCGCCGCCTATATCCCCTTTGCCCACATGAGCGGCAATGGCGACCTGCTCGGTGGTGGCGCGCTCGAAAACCAGATACCGCTTCGCGAGGCGCTGGCTGTGCTGAAACCGCTGCTCGAAGACAGATCGGTTCTCAAGATCGCGCAGAACCTGAAATACGATCTTGTCATCATGAGCCGCTACGGCATCGATGTCGCACCGTTCGACGACACCATGCTGATCTCCTACGTGCTCGATGCCGGCACGCCCCATGGTCACGGCCTGGACTCGCTAGCCGAGAAATGGCTGGGTCATACCCCTCTCCTGCTCAAGGACGTCACCGGCTCCGGCAAAAGCTCCGTCGGTTTCGATCAGGTCGACATCGACAAGGCGACCGCTCATGCCGCCGAAGACGCCGATATGACGCTGCGGCTCTGGCTGGTGCTGAAACCGCGGCTTGCCGCCAAAGGCCTAGTGTCGGTCTATGAGCGGCTGGAGCGGCCGCTGGTGCCGGTGCTGGCGCGCATGGAACAGCGCGGCATCTCGGTCGACCGGCAGATCCTGTCGCGGCTCTCGGGCGAACTGGCCCAGGGCGCCGCTCGCCTCGAAGAGGAAATCTACCAGCTCATCGGCGAGCGCATCAACATCGGCTCGCCAAAACAGCTTGGCGACATCCTGTTCGGACGCATGGGCCTGCCCGGCGGTTCCAAGACCAAGACCGGCCAGTGGTCGACCTCGGCGCAGCTTCTCGAAGATCTCGCCGCCGAAGGTCACGAACTGCCGCGCAAGATCGTCGACTGGCGCCAGCTGACCAAGCTGAAATCGACCTATACCGATGCGCTGCCGGGCTTCATCCACCCCGACACCAAGCGCGTTCACACCTCCTACGCGCTGGCCGCGACGACGACGGGACGCCTGTCGTCCTCCGATCCGAACCTGCAGAACATCCCGGTGCGCACCGCCGAAGGCCGCAAGATCAGGACCGCCTTCATCACCGACAAGAGCCATCGGCTGGTCTCGGCCGACTACAGCCAGATCGAACTGCGGGTGCTCGCCCATGTCGCCGAGATCCCGCAATTGCGGCAGGCTTTCGCCGACGGCGCCGATATCCACGCCATCACCGCGTCTGAGATGTTCAACGTGCCGGTCGAGGGCATGCCTTCGGAAGTCCGTCGCCGCGCCAAGGCGATCAATTTCGGCATCATCTACGGCATTTCGGCCTTTGGTCTCGCCAACCAGCTGTCGATCCCGCGCGAGGAGGCCGGCAACTACATCAAGAAATATTTCGAGCGCTTCCCCGGCATCCGCGATTACATCGAGGAGACCAAGGCCTATGCCCGCGAGCATGGCTTTGTCGAAACGATCTTCGGCCGTCGCATCCATTACCCCGACATAAGATCGTCCAACCCCTCGCTTCGCGCCTTCAACGAACGCGCCTCGATCAACGCCCGCCTGCAAGGCACCGCCGCCGATATCATCCGCCGTGCCATGATCCGCATGGAGGAGGCGCTGGAAAAAGCAGGGCTTTCCGCACGCATGCTGCTGCAGGTGCATGACGAACTGATTTTCGAGACCGTCGAGGCGGAAGTCGAGGCGACGATCCCGGTCGTGCGTCACGTCATGGAAAACGCGGCGATGCCAGCGGTATCGATGTCGGTGCCGCTGCATGTCGATGCGCGCGCCGCCAACAACTGGGACGAGGCGCATTGACGCTCCGCCTCTTCGTCATCCTAGGGCGAAGCAAGGAGCGAAGCGACGCGGCGTAGACCCTAGGATGACGAAGCGATGGGCCTCAAGCCGCTTCGGCCAGGCACTTGGCACACGTCCCGCGAAACTCGATCACCGCCTTCTTGGCGGCGAAGCCTGTCGAGCGCACCCATTCGTCCAAGCTGTGGCCGACATCGTGGTCGGACATTTCGGTCACCTGCCCACATGTGTCGCATATCGCGAAGGCGGTCATCGAATGGCTGTGGTCGTGCGGCTCGGCGCAGGCGACGAAAGAATTGATGCTTTCGAGCCGGTGCACGAAACCTGACTTCACCAGCGTGTCGAGCGCTCGATAGACCTGCAGAGGCGCGCGAAAACCGCGCTCGCGCAGTTGGTCGAGCAAGGTATAGGCACTGAGCGGTCCGCTGGCGGTCTCGAGTTTCTCGAGCACGCACAGCTGGTTCTTCGTCAGCACATCCCTTGCCGCCATGATCCTGTTTCCAACTCGCCTTCCGTCGCTTGCGCCGCGCACAAACTATCCATGTACCCATCCAGATAGCGACGAACAGGCATTTTTGCTACTGTTTCCAGCATTCTGCCCGCAAGGCGGTCGAGAACATCGATCGGAGCGGGGCAACAGGCAGGTTGCTCTGCGATGTAACGTTCAAAATACTGACAATATCTTCAGCGAGGATTGCCGCGCTTGGAATTTCGGTCGGGCTTGGGGAAGCAATCATGATCAAATTGACGCGGCGGACGCTGCTGGTCGGCACGTCCGCTTTGACCATGGCCGGCATGGTGTCGTTCCGGACCATGGCCGCATCGCGCACCTATCATGCGCTGCTGGTCGCCTGCACCGAATATCCCAACCTTCCGCAGAGGAATTGGCTGGTCGGGCCGAAGAACGACGCAGCCCTCGTCCGCGACTATCTCCTGAAGAATGTGCCCGACCCGGTGCGGTTCGCGCCGGAGAACGTCACGCTGCTCGCCAAGGATGTCCCCGGCGCCAGTGGCCTGCCGACCCATGCGGCCATCAAGGCCGCATTGGCCGACCTTGCCGCCAAGGTTCAGCGCGACGATTTCGTCTATCTGCATCTGTCCGGTCACGGCGCCCAGCAGCCGCAGATGGTCAAGGGCGACGAAACCGACGGGCTCGACGAGATCTTCCTGCCCGTCGATATCGGCAAATGGATCAACCGCGATGCCGGCGTGCCCAATGCGCTGATCGACAACGAGATCGGCGCGGCACTCGACGCCATTCGCGACAAGGGCGCTTTCGTCTGGGTCGTGTTCGACTGCTGCCATTCCGGCACCGCGACACGCGCCGTCGAGGTCGATGACGAGTTGGAGCGCAAGGTCGAGTTCGCCGACCTGGTCGGCGGCAACGAGGCCGAGCGGGCTGCCGCGATCAAGGCCTATGACGAGGTGATTTCGGTCGCCGGCTCGCGCGGCGTCGACGACAATGGCACGCGCAAGCCCGCCTTCACCCTGACGCCGACCGGTGGCGAACCGATCACCAAGGGCAAACTGGTCGCCTTCTATGCCGCGCAGACGGTGGAGACGACACCGGAAATGCCGCTGCCCAAGGGCATCGCGGATGCGCCGCGGTTCGGCCTGTTCACCTTCACCATCCTGTCGAAACTGGCCGAGAATCCCAACGTCACCTATCGCCAGCTCGGCCAGGCCGTGCTGCAGCAATATTCGGCCGACAGCCGCACCCGGCCGACACCGCTGTTCGAGGGCGAACTGGATGCGCGGGTGTTCGGCACCGACAAGACCGACGCGGTCATGCAGTGGCCTGTCGTCATCAAGGACGGCGAAGCGACGATCGGCGCCGGCCTGCTGCACCGCCTCACCCCCGGCAGCAAGCTCGCCATCCTGCCGTCGGCGCTGTCGCCGCTGTCCGACGCTGTCGGATTTTTGGAAGTGCAGTCGGCAAAAAACCTGGAAAGCCGCGTCAAGCCGGTCGAGTTCGACAAGAAGCCGGCGCTCAAAGTCGCCGACATTCCCGCCAACGCCTATGGGCGGGTGGCGGAGATCGCCGTCGACTACAAGCTCGTCTTGGCGCGGCCGGCCGCGGCCAAGGGACTTGAGAAGGAAACCGCTCTGGTCAATGCGGTTCTCGACGAACTGGCCATAGCCAGGGAGACCGGCTTCAACATCGAGCTGGTCGAGCCCGGCAAGAGCGCCGACCTCCGCCTCGCGGTGATGCGCGAGAATGCCGTTCCCGGCGCCGCCAAGGATGCGACCGCTAAGCCGGCGCTGTGGTTCCTGCCGGCGTCGGGCGACGTGACCTTGAAGGAGGGCGGCAAACCGCCGCTGATCATCATTCACGACCGCCAGAAACTGGCCGATGCAACGACCAGGAACCTGCGCACCATCTTCCGCGCCACCGGGCTTTCGCGGCTGGCGGCGGCCTCGGACTACAGGCCCGAGGACGTCGACGTCCAGTTCCAGGTCAAACGTCGCGACAAGGATGGCCTCGAACCGCTGCAGGCTTCGGTTGTGCCGCGCGTCTCGCCGGGCGACGAAGTGCATGTGCTGGCCAAGAACGGCTCGGATCTGCTGGTCGACATCAACGTGCTCTATGTCGGCAGCGACTATTCGATCACCCATATCGTTGCCGAACGCCTCGCCCCGCAAGCCATACTCGAAGAGGGGCTGCTGGCCTTCACCGACACCAGCTTCGGCATGGAACGGATGATCGCGGTTTTGACCGAGGCGCCGCCGGAGAGCGAGAAGCAGGATCTGAGCTTCCTGGCACAGGACGGCGTCGCCTCGGCGACACGCGGAATGGGCTCCGCCGGCTTCTCCGACATGCTGACCGATCTCGGCATGGCGCCGGCAACCCGCTCGGTGATGCGGCTTGCCGACAAGAGCGGCCCGAAAGGCGCGGTAATGATCTTCCCGCTGGAGACGGTGCCGCGCGCCTGAGCGGATGCCGGCGCGCAGGGCTCTGCGGCGGCTCTTGCGCGATCGGCGCGATATGAGAACATTCCCGGCCGCTGACGCATGACGGCGGATGAAATGGATAGGATCGATTGTGAAGAATTCTGTGTTTTCCTGGCGTGGAACGGTAGTCGGCCTTGCCGGCGGCCTGTTGCTGATCGCCAACGCGTCGGCGGACGAGGCCTGCGGCCTATGCGTCAAGCAGATCGTCACCAACTCGGAACTGGCGACATGTTTTCTCGATCAGTACGACCAGTTCGCCAAAAGCGGCAGCGACGCGGTTGTCGTCGATCTCAGCAACTGCGCCTCGCGTGGCGTCGTCGAAGCCTTGCCGTCCCCGAACAAGGGGGCGGCGGAGCCTGACGTACAGTTCATGATTTCGCGCCTGCAGTTGCAATGCCTGAAAAAGAAGCTGGAGACGCCGGGCATTGTGCTTGATCCCTCCGCCACCATTGAACTGGACAGCTGCGGATGAAGAAGCCGACGGGCAACACCAGGCAGACAGCAATGACCGCACCCGCAAAAGCGCAGGCCGGCAAACCGGCCCTGCAGGAAACCACCGAGGGTTTCCCGTGGCCAAGCAGCCACGAGATCAAGAAGGAGAGCAACCCCTTCACAGACCGCGATTGGCGCATGCTGGTCTATGCCTGGTCGGGCATGGCCGTGCGTCTCGCCATCATCTTCACCTTGATGTTCTCGGTCTACCAGTTCCTGGCCAACCAAGAGCAGAAGCGCGTCGAGCAGACCATGTCGCTTGTCGAGCTCTGGGAAAACAAGGACTACCAGCAGGCGCAGCGTGCCCTGAAGGATCGTCTGACGGCGCTCAACGCCAAATATGACAATCTGCTCAGCGCCAACCCCTCGCCGACCGAGGAGCAGGTGTTCCGGCAACGCATCGGCATCGAGGCGATGACCGCCTCCGGCGGCGACATGCCGCTCGCCGACTTCAGCGAGAATTTCGATCGCATCGTCTATTTCCTCAACCGGCTGTCCTTCTGCATCGACGGCGATTTGTGTTCGCGCAAAGTGACCGATGCTTATTTCCGTGACTATGCCGTCTCTTTCTGGAGCTATTTTGCCGGCTACATAGATAAGCAGCGCAAGGCGGGTTCTCCCACTTTCGCTTCGGCAATCGAGAGCTACGTGCGCAACGGCACGCCTGCAGCCGAAGCCAAATAGCGGCGCGAAAAAGGCGGCGGGATTGCTCCGCCGCCTTTTTCCACCGCGAAGGCGCAGTGATTACTTATACAGGCTGTTGATCCACTGGACATTGGCGGCGTTCAGGCGCACGGCGGTGTTCGCGTCGGGGCTTTCCGCCACGTTGACACCGGTGACGATGCGCTGCTTGGCCTTGTTGTCGTAGGCATAGACCGAGCTGCCGCTCGACCCTGGGAACGTATCGCAGTCGTACTGGAAATATTCCGGCGCGATGTTTTCGGCGTGCACTTCGCAGTTTGCCTTCCACATCGTGCCCATCGGCTTGTCGCCGGGATAGCCGACGAGATTGGCGGTGAAGTCGCCGAGATCGTCATAGTTCGCATAGCCCAGCCAGCCGAGATTGGTGCCGACATCCTGCTTCAGCGTGACGATGCCGAGATCCCACAGCAGGACCGAACCATAATAACCCTGGTAGTTGTCGATGAAGCCTTGCAGCACATAGGCGCTTTCGAAGGCGAAGGCGCCGAACGGTGCGTCGTCGGCCGTGCTGCCGTTAAGGCCCGGCACGAACAGGTAGTCGGAGAGCCAATCCTTGTCCTCATGACTGTAGAGGCAGTGCGCGGCGGTGAGTACGGTTCGCGGACCGATCAGCGTTGCCGAACAGCTGCCGAAGCTGCCCGTCTTCGGCGATTTGGCTTCGAGATAGCCTATTGCCGAGAACGGATAGGTCTTGGTGTTCTTGACCTGCTCGCGATCGTCGGTGCCGAAAACCTGACGGCCGGCTTCGCCTTCGCCGAGGTCCGGATCCTCGGTCTTGCGCTCGGCCCCGTCTTTTCCAGTGGCCGGAGCGTTCAGTTCCTTGATGATAAGCTCCCGCAGCGCTTGGCTCGGCTCGATCTTGATCTCCTTGCCATCGGCGGACCGTCCGACGATGCCGTAGGATTTGACAGCCGTTGCCTCGTCGGCAAGCGGCGCGGCGCGGCTGTCTTCGTCGGTCAGCTTCGGTGGCGGGATTGGCTTTGCCCGCCCGGGCTTGTAGTCGCCTGAAGTCACGTCGCGCGCGCTTTCGCCATTGCCGGTACTGGCGGAACCAGGATCGGCGGCGAAAGCCGGAACCGTCCACATTGCGGTGGAAAGCAATGCGGACGCAACAAGTGCGTTTGTCAGTTTTGTCATGGTGAGACTCTCCCAAAAGTCAGCAAGGACTGGATCAAGATACAGAAATATTGTCGAGATCGTGGTGAGGCCAAAAAAGGAGTTTTTGATTACCGGTGCCTGACCTGATCATTACCCCTACAGTCTGTCGAGGTCCCGCCAGAGGCACTCGCGCGGATATATTGCCTAAATTAATACAACATTGGAATGACAAATCGCTTCCACATAGCCCGTGGGGGGCTATAGGATTTTGAGCGAGGTCTGCACAGGAACGCGATCCGCGAAGCGGTGCCCGACTTGGTGTTCCTGCCGTGCCGCAACAACTGTGCTGCGCGGTCTGATCCCCAGGCTGAGGCTTGTTTCGTTGATCATGTGCCGGGGCTGGTCCGCTCGGGTACATGTCTCAGGAGGGCTTCAGGTGAACATCATCCATCGGTTCAGGCCGATCGCCGCCGCATCGCTGCTCGGCATCGCGGCCGTCCTTGCGGCAGCCAATTTCACCCAGGCCGACGAAGCGGTCGCCCGACCGGAGGCAGCGGTCTCGCCAATGAAGCGCGTGACGGAAGCCAGGGCGAAAGCAGCGGCGGAGAACCCCGACGCGGCCGACCGCGTCTATGGCGGCAACCAGGCCGAAAAGGGAGCCTACCCGTTCCAGGTCGCGCTGCTCACCACCGACAGGCTGGACGAGAATCCGGCATCGCAGGCCAACGCCCAATTCTGCGGCGGCAGCCTGATCGCGCCGCAATGGGTGCTGACGGCAGCACACTGCCTCAACGACAAGGGCCAGCCGGTTTCGCCCGAGAGCGTCACCGTGCTGACCGGTGCAACCGATCTCAGCGAAGGCAAGCGCCACAAGGTGGTGGAGGTCATCGTCAACGAAGGCTACAGCGAGCAGACCCTCGACAACGACCTCGGGCTGCTTCGGCTTGCCGAACCGGCCGACGCTCCGACCATCAAGGTCGCCCAGGACGCAACGCCCGAGACCGGCAAGACGACGGTCACCGGCTGGGGCAAGATGCAGGACGGCACCTTTCCGACCACGCTGATGGTCGCCGACCTCGACCTGCAGCCGAACCAGGCCTGCAACAGCGCCATCAAGGCCATCTATGCACATGATCTGAAGGCAGCACTTGGCGATTTGTCGCGCCGTATGCGCTATTCGAAAAAAGGCATCGACGCGGCCGCCAATGCGATCGCCGCCGACATGACCGACCCGCTGACCGGCAACATGATCTGCGCCGGCACCACCAGCGGCGTGCGCGATGCCTGCAATGGCGACAGCGGCGGCCCGTTGTTCATGACCGGCACCGGCGGGCCGGTCCAAATCGGCGTCGTCAGCTGGGGCGAAGGCCCGGCTGACGGCAGTGCTGCCTGCGGCCACAAGGACGCCTACGGCATCTACACGCGGCTGGTCAACTACACCGGCTGGATCGAGGCGAAGATGAAAAGCTCTGCTCCGGCGCCTGCCAAACCCAAGGCGGGACTCGGCACGGCGCAGAAGCCGAAAACGCCCTGAACCGCGGCCATTTGGCTTCCCATGAAAAACGGCGGGAGTGCCGCCGCTCTTATTTTGCCGGCTCGAGTGGTCTATTTTCGCGGCGGGCCTTTGCGCTCGGCCGAAGCTGCCCACAGATTGATATCGGACTCCCGGGCGTAGGTATCGATCTCGGCGAGTTCGGCATCGCTGAAGTCGAGCACCTTGAGCGCGCCGACGCAGTCCTCGACCTGCTCCGGCCGGCTGGCACCGATCAGCGCCGAGGTCACCCTGCCCTTGCGCAGCACCCAGGCCAGCGCCATCTGCGCCAGCGTCTGCCCACGCTTGCTGGCGATGGCGTCGAGCGCCTTGATGTTGGCGATGGTCTTGTCGTTGATGAAGGCTGTCTTCAGCGACTTGCCCTGGGAAGCACGGCTGCCGTCCGGAATGCCGCCGAGATACTTGTTGGTCAGCATGCCTTGCGCCAGCGGCGAGAACACGATGGAGCCGACACCGAGCCCTTCGAGCGTGTCGAGCAGGCCGTCTTCCTCCACCCAGCGGTTCAGCATCGAATAGCTCGGCTGGTGGATGACGCAAGGCGTGCCAAGCTGCTTCAAGATATCGGCGGCCTCGCGCGTGCGCTGCGAATTGTAGGACGAGATGCCGGCATAGAGCGCCTTGCCCGAGCGCACCGCATGGTCGAGCGCACCCATCGTTTCTTCCAGCGGCGTGTCGGGGTCGAAACGGTGCGAATAGAAGATATCGACATAGTCGAGCCCCATGCGTTTCAGGCTCTGGTCGAGGCTGGCCAGAATGTATTTGCGCCCGCCCCATTCGCCGTAGGGGCCGGCCCACATTTCGTAGCCGGCCTTCGTCGAGATGATCAGTTCGTCGCGGTAGGCGGCGAAGTCGGTGCGCAGGATTTCGCCGAAAGCGGTCTCGGCAGAACCGGGCGGCGGACCGTAATTGTTGGCGAGGTCGAAATGCGTGATGCCGAGGTCGAAGGCCTTGCGCGCGATCGCCTGCTTGGTCTTGTGCGGCGTGTCGTTGCCGAAATTATGCCACAACCCCAGCGAGATTGCCGGCAGCTTCAGGCCGGAGCGGCCACAGCGGTTGTAGATCATCTTTTCATAGCGGTTTTCGGCAGGCGTGTAGGGCATCGGAAAATCCTCAAATGAAAACGAGCCGGTCGGCTGCATCGCGACAACGCGGCGAGTTGGCTCTGCCCCTCACCCTTACCCTCTCTCCGTCGAAACGGGGAGAGGGTTGAGGTGTGCTGCCCTATTTCTTCTTCGCCAAAAGCGCCTTGGCTTCCTTGACGCCAAGTGCCGCCGGCCGTTCGCAGGTGGTCTGCATGGCGACGAACTTGCCGGTTTCGCCGGAGCGCAACAGGCCGGTCATCACGTCGACGGCGTGCAGCG
Organism: Mesorhizobium sp. M0618; assembly: GCF_040320765.1. Taxonomy (NCBI): domain Bacteria; kingdom Pseudomonadati; phylum Pseudomonadota; class Alphaproteobacteria; order Hyphomicrobiales; family Phyllobacteriaceae; genus Mesorhizobium; species Mesorhizobium sp. M0618. Next base: position 177,158 of record NZ_JAMYQH010000008.1, read on the forward strand.
CCAGTTCCATGGAACAGCGATGCGGCCGGCCTTCCGCGATCGCCACCGCCATGTCGGCGAGGCCCGATGTGCGGTAGTTGGCCATCATGCCTTGCGAATGCATCTCGTTGGGCACGCCGAACGGATGCGGCCAGTTCGGCAGCTTCTTGACCGGCTTGGCCGCGTCGGTGAAGCGAACGTCACCACCGAAGAAGTTCGGGTCCGGCACGAACACCGTACCCGCCTCGCCATAGAGTTCCATCGGCGCGTGGCCGTGGGCCCAGACGTCCCAGCTGGTGTTGAGCGTGATAACGGCGCCGTTCTCGAACTCCAGCAGCCCATGGATGGTCGTCGGCGTGTTGACCGGTATCTTTTCACCCGCGCGCGGCTTTGAACTGATCGTCCGCTCCTTGGCCGGCGTCGTCGCGAAGGCCGCGACCTGTTTCACCGGTCCGATCAGCTGGATCAGATTGGTGATGTAGTAAGGCCCGATATCGAGCACGGGACCGGCGCCCGGCTGGAAGAAGAAATCCGGATTGGGGTGCCAATGCTCCATGCCGTGGCCCATGACATGACAGGTACCACTCGTGACCTTGCCAAGCTTGCCGGTGTCGATCAGGTTGCGCACCAGCTGGTGCGCGCCGCCGAGGAAAGTGTCTGGCGCCGAGCCGATCCGAAGACCCTTTTTCTGCGCCCGCTTCTTAAGGTCGAGCCCTTCCTTGACCGACAGCACGAACGGTTTTTCCGAATAAACGTGCTTGCCGGCGTCGAGTATCTGCTTCGACACCTCATAATGCACCGCCGGGATGGTCAGGTTGACGATGATGTCGATGTCGTCGGCCCTGAGCAGGTCTTCGACGGTCTCGGCGCGCAGCTTGAACTCCTTCGCCCGAGCCCTGGCCGCCTCCATGTTGATGTCGGCGCAGGCACGCATCTCGATGCCGCGAAACAGCGGCGCCAGCGAAAAATACGCTTTCGAGATGTTGCCGCAGCCGATGACGCCGATGCCAAGTTTCTTTGCCATGCTGATTGCTCCTAATAGGTTTTGGCGGCTGCGATGGAGCGGCGGGCGAAACGCTCGATGTCGTTGGGGTTGTCCTGTTCCATGACGTAGTATTGGGCAGCACTCTTGGCACGCAGCACCTTGACCAGGCCGGCCCAGTCGATGGTGCCATGGCCGACATCCGACCAGCCATCCTCATCCAGCCCCTCGCCGGGCTTGGCCATGTCCTTGACGTGGACGGCGCTGATGCGCTTGCCGTGTTTTTCGATCCACGACAACGGATCATCGCCGCCGCGCACCACCCAGGCAACGTCCATCTCCCAGCTGACATCGGGCGCGGATGACAGGATGTGGTCCTGCGGCACCGATCCGTCGGCAAGTTTCTTGAACTCGAAATCATGGTTGTGCCAGGCAAAGCCGTAGCCGGCCTTTTTCGCGGCGTCGCCGACCTTGGCCAGGCGTTCGCCGAAGCCGCGCCAGCCGGCGGCGTCGGATGGCCGCTGGTCGGGCATCAGGAAAGGGCAGATGAGCAGCGTGATACCGAGTGCGTCGGCGGTTCTGCGCACGCCGTCGAAATCGTTCTCGAGAGCGTCGATCGAGAAATGCCCAGTCGGCATGGCAAGCCCGTTCTTGTCGAGCTCGGCACGGAAAGCCTCGGGATCATCATAGACGCCGCCAAAACCTTCGACCTGAGCGTAGCCGAGCTTGCCGAGCGTGGCGAGCACACCGTCCCAGGGTTGGAAATTGCGGGCGCTGTAAAGTTGGAATGACCAATTCATCGTCTCTGTCCGTTTCGCTTGGGGATTGTCGTTGGAAGGTTGGTTCTCGGAAGCTAGATGCGTGTGCCGGTTGCCGTGTCGAAAAGCGAGGCGCGCATCGGATCGAAGCCAAGCGTCACCGCCTCGTCGTTCTTGGGCGTGCGTTCCGAGGTCACCCGGACGCTGAAATTCTGCTGGGCAAGCATCAGCCAGACCAGCGTGTCGGAGCCCATGGGCTCGACCACCTCGACATTGGCGGCTATCGAGAACGGCCAGCCGGTGCCACTGTTCAGACTGACATGCTCGGGCCTGATACCGAATGTGACGGGGCCTGGAGCCGGAGGCTTGGCAAAGTCGTAAGTGCCGAGCGGGATCTTGATATCCTCGGCCGCGAACCGCCAGCCGCCGTCCGCGTCTTCCAGACGGCCATCGACGAAGTTCATTGCGGGCGAGCCGAGGAAGCCGGCGACGAAGCGGTTGACCGGACGGTTGTAGATGGTCTGCGGCGCATCGAGCTGCTGGATGACGCCGCCCTTCATCACCGCGATACGGTCGGCCAGCGTCATCGCCTCGATCTGGTCGTGGGTGACGTAGATCATGGTGTTCTGCAGCTTGCGATGCAGCAGCTTGATCTCGACGCGCAGTTCGGCGCGCAGCTTGGCATCGAGATTGGACAGCGGCTCGTCGAACAGGAACACGTCGACATCGCGCACCAGCGCCCGTCCGATGGCGACGCGCTGGCGCTGGCCGCCGGAAAGTGCGGCCGGCTTACGCTGCAGCAGCGGCTCGATCTGCAGGATTTCAGCCGCCCGCGCGATCCGCTTGGCGATCTCTTCTCTTGGCGTGCCGGCGACACGCAGACCGAAGGACAGGTTCTTCTCCACCGTCATTTGCGGATAGAGCGCATAGGACTGGAACACCATGCCGATGCCGCGGTCCTTGGGCTCTTCCCAGGTGACGTTCTTGCCCTTGATGAAGATGCGGCCTTCGGAGACATCGAGCAGGCCGGCAATGCAGTTGAGCAAGGTCGACTTGCCGCAGCCGGACGGCCCGAGCAGCACGATGAACTCGCCATCGGCGACATCGAGATTGAGCGTCTCCAGGACGGTCACCGCGCCGAAATTCAGCGACAGGTCCTGGATCGAAACGCTGGTATCGTTGGCTGCCGTCATCGCCATCACCCCTTCACCGCGCCGGCGGCGATGCCGCGTACGAAAAGCTTGCCGGAAATGAAGTAGACGATGAGCGGCACAAGCCCGGTCAGGATGGTTGCGGCCATGTTGACGTTGTACTCCTTCACGCCTTGCACCGAATTGACGATGTTGTTGAGCTGCACCGTCATCGGATAGGTGTCGGGGCGGGTGTAGACGACGCCGAACAGGAAGTCGTTCCAGATGCCGGTCACCTGCAGGATGATGGCGACGACGAAGATCGGCAGCGACATCGGCAGCATGATGCGCAGGAAGATGCCCCAGAAGCCGGCGCCGTCGACGCGTGCCGCCCGGAACAGCTCTTCCGGCATCGAGGCGAAATAATTGCGGAACAGCAGCGTCAGGATCGGCATGCCGAAAATGGAATGGACGATCACCAGCCCGCTGAGGCTGCCGTAGAGGCCGATTTCGCGCAGGATGATGACGATCGGATAGATCATCACCTGGTAGGGAATGAAGGCGCCGACGATCAGGATGATGAAGAACGTATCGGCGCCCTTGAAGCGCCAATTGGCCAGTGCATAACCATTCACCGAGGCGATGGCGATCGACAGCAGCACCGACGGCACGGTGATCCGCACCGAATTCCAGAAACCGCGCGAGAGCCCGTCGCAGTTAAGGCCGGTGCAGGCCGTCGACCACGCCTTGACCCACGGCTCGAAGGTGATCTCGAGCGGCGGTGAGAAGATGTTGCCGAGCCGGATCTCCGGCATGCCCTTGAGCGAGGTGACGACCATGACATAGAGCGGCAAGAGGTAGTAGACCGCCATGACGAACAATGTGCCGTAGAGGAAGACGTTGCGGCGCGAAATCATGCGGCGCGGCTTTGGACCGCAGGGCCCGGCGATGTCCTGGCGCGCGCCGGCGGCAACGCTTGCTTGAGCGGTGATGTCTGCAATGCTCATTTGCGTCGCCCGAACTCGAGATAGGCCCAAGGCACGATGACGATCACCACCGAGAGCAGCATCATGGTCGAGGCGGCAAAACCCTGGCCGAGGTTCTGGGCGAAGAACATATAGTCGTAGACGTACTTGGCCGGCACTTCGGAGGCGATGCCCGGGCCGCCGCTGGTCTGGGCCACGACCAGGTCATAGACCTTGACGATGCCGGCAGCGATGATGACGAGCGTGGTGATGAAGACCGGCCGCATCATCGGGATGACGATGAACAGATAGGTCTTCCACATCGGGATCCCATCCACGCGCGCCGCCTTCCAGATGTCTTCGTCGATACCGCGCAGGCCGGCCAGCATCAGGCACATGATGAGCCCGGTGCCTTGCCACAGCGCAGCGATCGATATGCCGTAGATGACGATGCTGGAATTATAGAGCGGATCGAAGCTGAAGCTCGTCCAGCCCAAGTCCCGCACGACCTGCTGGATGCCGAAATCCGGATTGAGCAGCCACTGCCAGACCAGGCCGGTGACGATGAAGGAGAGCGCGAAAGGATAGAGGAAGATCGTGCGGAACGTGTCCTCGAAGCGGATCTTCTGATCGAGCAGCGCGGCAAGCAGAAAACCGATGACCAGCGAGAACACCAGCGAGATCGCGCCGTAGATCAGCAGGTTCTCGATTGAGATCAGCCAGCGCGGCGCCGCCCACAGGCGGTAATACTGGTCGAGCCCGACGAAATTCAGGCGCGGCAGGAGCTTCGAATTGGTGAAGGAATAGAGCACCGTCCAAACGGTGCCGCCGACGAAAACCACCATGGCGGTGAGGATCATCGGGATCGAGGCGACCTTCGCATTGAGGTTGCGGAACAGAAGGTTGGGGCGTTCGCTCTTGCTCATCTCGTCAGCCGGCTGGGTAAGGGCGGTGCATTCCCGGCCCTGGATTCGCAAGGCCGGGAATGAGGCGGGTTGCCTCCAGCGTCAGTCCGCCGAAGCGACGAGGTCGGCGAAGCGCTTCTGCGCGTCTTCGACGGTCAGTTCCGGCTTGGCGAAGAATTCGGCGAAAAGGTCTTCCTTCTGTTTCTGGGTGTCCTGTGAAAGCAGTTGGTCCGTCCACGGCATGACGGCGCCCTTGGCAAGAATGGCGAGGCCCTTCTTCATGCAGTCGTTGGCCGCATTGAGATCGACGTCGCCGCGCACCGGCAGGGAACCCTTCTTCAGATTGAAGGCAACCTGCGTCTTGGGATCGAGCAGCGTCTCGGCCAGCACCTCCTGCGCCTTGCTCTTGTCGGCATCCTTGAGCAGCGGGAAGTAGAAGGCGTCACCGCCCGTGGCTATCACCTCGTTCAGCCCAAGGCCCGGCAGGCAGGTATAATCCTTGCCGGCGGTCTTGCCGGCAACCTGGAACTCGCCCTGCGCCCAGTCGCCCATGATCTGGCCAGCGGCCTTGCCGGTGATGACCAGGTTGGTCGCCTGGTTCCAGTCCTGCACATTGGTGTTCTTCGCCATCTTGCGGGCATCGTCCGCGGCCTTGAAGACCTTGGCGACTTCGGGCCCGGCGGCGAACTTGGCATCCTTGTCCTTGTAGACCTTGAGGAACGTGTCCGTGCCGCCCACAGCCGCAAGCAGGACGTCGAAGGCACCGGAGGATTGCCAGGCCTGACCGCCGACGGCGAGCGGGATGATGCCGGCCTTTTCCAGCGCCGGCGCTGCCGCCACGAATTCATTCCAGTCCTTCGGCAACGGCACGCCGGCCTTCGCGAAGGCTTCGTTGGACAGCCACAGCCACTGCCAGGAATGGATGTTGACGGGCACGCAGTAGATCTTGCCGTCGATGGTGCAGCCGTCGAGCAGGCTCTTCGGCCGGACGACATCAGTCCACTTGCCCTTGGTGGCGACGTCGGTGAGGTCGCGCATCAGGCCGGCCTGCACCAGTTCCTCCGCCTGCCGGCCATGGTTGAACTGCGTGGCGCCCATCGGATCGCCACCGGTGATGCGGCTGATCATGATTGGCCGCGCCGTGCCGCCGGAGCCGGCAATGGCGCCATCCACCCAGTGGTTGCCGGTCGCATCGAATGCCTTGGCAAGTTCCGCAACCGCCGCCGCCTCGCCGCCCGACGTCCACCAATGGGTGACTTCCAGGTCCGTCGCGGCCGCCTGGCCGGCAAACTGCAACGCGGCCGTCGCTGCCAGCGCAGCGGTCAAAAGTTTGTATCGCATTTCGGCTCCTCCCAGAATCTGAAACGTTACAGATTTTCGATACGGCAATTGCGCGGGCTGTGCAACCCATCAACGAAGCGCCCTCGATATTTTTCGGACCGCCAACAAATTCGCATGAATGATCGCGCTTCCCATGCACTGCAGCATGGTTTGCTGCGGCGCAAACACAGAAATGCCGCCTGATACGGGCAAAAGGCGGCGGCAGAGGCGATTTCTCCTGGAATCCCAATGCGTTTCGCAAAAGAACCATCCACCTCGTGGCGAGGGACATGTAACTCGATATGGCAATCTGTAACGTTTCAGTATATTGAGGCTTTGCCGGGGCCGGAACGCATATCGTACCGCTATGGCGGCGATTGCCGACATGGCTCGCGGCTGCTATGCGCCTGACGGGCGGGACGAATGGACAGACAGCGTACGGACAAGAACGGGGAGACCTCGGCACAGGGACGGCCGACGTTGAAGACGCTTGCCTTCATGACCGGGCTCGGCGTCACCACCGTGTCACGCGCCTTGAAGGATGCCCCGGAAATCGGCGCCGAAACCAGGCGCCGCGTCCAGCTCGTCGCCAAGCAGATCGGCTACCGGCCGAACCGCGCCGGCGTGCGTCTGCGCACCGGCAGGACCAATGTCATCAGCCTCGTGCTCAACACCGACCGCGAGATCATGAGCTTCGTCTCGGACATCATCTACGGCGTTTCGGAAGTGCTCGCCGAAACGCCCTATCACCTGATCGTCACGCCCTATTCCCGCTCGCAGGATCCGATGGAGCCGATCCGCTATCTCGTCGAGACCGGCTCGGCCGACGGAGTCATCATTTCGCGCACCCAACCGAACGATCCGCGCGCCCGCTACATGCTCGAGCACGGCATGCCCTTTGCCACGCATGGGCGCACCGACATGGGCCTCGTCCATCCCTACCATGACTTCGACAACCATGTTTTCGCGATGGAAGCCGTGCGCCGCCTGGCGAGCATGGGCAGGCACAAGCTGGCGCTTCTGTCGCCGCCGCCCGGGCTGACCTATTATGGCCACACGCTGAACGGCTTTGCCGATGCGCTGAGCGAGGTCGGAGCCAGCGAAATTCCGTTCAACACCGTTTCCATCGATCACACGATCGAGCAGATCAGGACCAGGACCGCGCAGGTGATGCGCCGCGAGAACAGGCCGGACGGCTTCGTCAGCAGCGCTGCCGCCGCGACACTGGCGATCGTCGCCGGCATCGAGGATGCCGGCCTCAAGCTTGGCCGCGACGTCGATGTCGTGTCCAAGCAGTCGTCGGACCTGTTGCACCTGTTCCGGCCGGAATTGCTCGTCGTCAACGAGAACTTCCGCCTGGCCGGCTCCGATCTCGCCCGCTCCGTGCTCGGCTGGATCGGCGGCGCCGCACCCGGCTCGTTGCAGCGCCTGGTCGCCACCAGCGAGGTTCGGGCGTTCAGCCCGCCGGTTTCCGTTTAGGCCCTTGGGTTAACCAGCCGCACCGCTTCCCCACGGCCCATGGAACGCGCCTTTGTCGTCGATACGCTCGAAGCCGTGCGCGCCGAAAAAGTCGCGCTGCGCCTGGATCAGGTTCGACGTGCCGCGGCCCTGGCGGTAGCTGTCGAAATAGGCAAGTGCGGAAGACAGCGCCGGAACCGGCGAGCCGGCCTCCGAAGCCCTCGCCACGATGCGCCGCAGCGACGGATGCGCTTCCTGCATCAGCGCGATGAAGGCCGGGGCCATCAGCAGATTGGTCGAGGCGCCGCCCTTGCTGAAGGCCTCCGCCATGGTGTCGAGCATCTGCGAGCGGATGATGCAGCCGGCGCGCCAGATCCTGGCGATGGTCGGCATTGGCAGGTTCCAGTTGAATTCCTTGGAGGCGCCGCTCATCACCGCAAAACCTTGGGCGTAGGCGGCGATCTTGCCGGCGAACAGCGCCAGTTCCAGATCTTTCAGCAAGGCGTCCTTGTCACCGGAAATCTTCGTCACGCCGATGTTGCCATAGGCCTTTTCCGCCGCCAGCCGCTCGTCCTTGATCGACGATAGAACGCGCGCCGCCACCGCCGCCTCGATCGCGGTGGCCGGGATGCCGAGCTGCTGCGCCTCGACGACAGACCATTTGCCGGTGCCCTTCTGGCCGGCGCGATCAAGGATGATGTCGACCACCGGCTTGCCGGTCTTCGGATCGTCTGATGCCAGCACCTTGGCGGTGATCTCGATCAGGTAGGAATTGAGCCGGCCCTTGTTCCAGTTGGCGAACACCGTGCCGATCTCCTTCGGGTCCATGCCCAGGCCGTCGCGCAGGATGCCGTAGATCTCCGCGATCATCTGCATGTCGGCATATTCGATGCCGTTATGGATGGTCTTGACGAAATGTCCGGCGCCGTCGGTGCCGAGCCATGCCGCGCAGGGTTCGTCCTTGAACTTGGCGGAGATCGCCGTCAGCACCTTCTCGACGCGTTTCCATGAGTCCTCCGTGCCGCCGACCATGATCGACGGTCCGTGGCGCGCACCCTCCTCGCCGCCGGACACGCCCATGCCGATGAAGGTGAGACCCGAGCCGGAAAGCTCGGAGAAGCGCCGCATCGTGTCGCGGAAATTGGCGTTGCCAGCGTCGATGACGATGTCGTTGGCCGACAGCACGCCGCGCAGAGCCGCGATCTGTTCGTCGACCGGCTTGCCGGCCAGCACCATGATGATGATCGGGCGCGGCGGCCGGATCGCGGCGGCAAGCTCTTCCAGGCTGTAGCAGGGCACGACCATGTCCCTGAGCGCGCCGGCATTCTCGATGAAAGCGTCCGTGCGCGCCCTGGTGCGGTTGAAGACGGCGATGCGATGCCCGTGCTCGGCGATGTTGAGCGCCAGGTTGGAGCCCATCGTGCCAAGGCCGATCAGGCCGATTTCGGCATTTTCCATCGTTTCTTCCCTGCTTTCGGATCTTGTTGGTTCGAGCCCGCGATTTGCGGGGATGCCCATTCTTCACGGGATGCCATTCTTCACGTGATGATTGACGGGCCTTTCGGGCCGCGTCAACCGCCTCGCCGAATTGTGTTGCGCGGATGGCCGGCCAAGCTCGTGCAGGTCTGGCTTTACGGCCTGATGTCGACGGGCGCTTCGATCTTCACCATCTCGAAGTCCGAGACCAGTATGTCGATGCGCACCGTCCACCGGCCCGGCACCGGGATGACGAGGTTGTCGACACGCCAACTGCCGTCGCCGGGCTTGCTCGCAGCGCGCTTCAGCGGCTCGATGCCGGAATCGGGTTTTGACAGCACAAGCGTCACCTCCTTGGCGTCGAGCAGGCCGAAATCGCCGCTCATGATGAACATCGAGGCAACGACCGGGCCGGCATGGCCCGGCGTGATGCTGAGATCGGCCATCGCTTTCAGCGCGTGGATATGGACCGACACCGGTTGCGCTGCCGCAATCGCCAGGGCTCGTGGCGGCGGCGTGAAGCGCCAGCCCGCGGCAACGCCGAAAATCGCCAACACGATCAACATCTCGACGCCGATCGAGCGGACCAACCTGCGTTGAACTTCCGTCGATCCCGCCTCGGCCGATGCCGTGAGTTTCCAGCGGTTGACGGCGGCGAGCGTGAACAGAAAGACCAGCAGCCCGAGCTTGATCAACAGCAGCCTTCCATAGGCGGTGTCGACCAGCGCCAACGGTGTTTGCACCTGGATGACGGCAAGCACGATGCCGGCAGAGGCAAGCACGGCCACCACCGGCAGGATCGCCCAAGAAAACCGCCGCAGGAATGGCGTGGCCCCCGCCGATTGCCCCTTCAGCGCCAGCCCGAGTGGGACCAATGCGCCGGCCCACAACGCGATGCCGACGCCGTGCAGGAACACCATCGGCCGTGTCAGCCATTGCGGTTCGGCGGCACTGGCATGGCCGCTGGCGGCAAGGGCAATCCCAACCCCGGCCAGGCCGGCCAGCGCAAATGGTTTGGCGGTGGCGCGGGGGCCGGCCAGCGACAGCAGGCCAAGCCCCAGCGCAATCAGCGCGACCAGCACCGTCCAGCCGAAACTGGTGCCGAGTCCGGTCCGCCAGATGACCGCCTGTGCCAGATGGGAGAGCGGTGCCCCGAGCGCATCAAGCCCCTGCAAGCCGAGCGACAAGGGCGCCGCGACAAGTCCGCCCAGGATTGCGGCTGCAACGAAGCGCTGTCCGGCGCGGCCACCTTGGGACAGCCAGGCGAGGGCGAAAGCGCCGCCGACGCCGAGAAAAAGGCCGATGTAGAGAAAGACCTTGCCGAGCCAGATGGCCGACCGCGACGGCCAGTCGGCGGCCTCGGACACGGCCGGCGGCGCGCTGGGTGCGCCGATGGAGAACAGTAGGGAACCACCGACCGGATGGCCGTCGGCCGAAATGACGCGCCAGCTCAGCACATGCGTACCGGACGCAAGCTTCTGGGGATTGTCGATCTCTACCGTCTGGTCGCTGAGCCGGAATGACGTTAGCGAAACCGGCGTTCCGTCGGGCTTCACCAGGGTCAGCACCAGTGGCGACACCGGCTCGCTGAAGGTCAGCGAGAACTGTGCCGGCCCCTGTTCCAGCACCGCGCCGTCGGCCGGATCGGTCTTGATCAGCGCGGCATGGGCAAAGGCCTGATCCGAGACGGCAAGGCTGGCAAGAAACACGATCACGGCCAACAGGCCGGCGGCAAGCCGGCCGGCAGGTTTGCAGGCCATGGAAGCCGTTTGCAGGAGGGACGTCGTGCTCATGTCACCGCCACGAAAATAGCGGCGCGCTCTTGCGAGCGCGCCGTTTGAAAGATCATTTCTTCGGCAGCAGCTTGATGCCGGGTGCCGGGTTTTCCAGCGCGTCCTCATCCTGGCCGGCTGCCGGGATTTCGATCCAGCGGTCGGCGGCCCCATCGCATTCCTGCACAACTGGGAAGTAAAGCTTCTGGCCGACAGGGAGATCCGCCGTCAGCGTCGCGCGGAAGACGAACTCGTCGTAGAATTCATCTGGCAGGCTGCCGCCGCTCCAGTCGACCTCCTTGACCCCGTCGGCAACCGCCTGACCATAGAGCTGGTAGGATTTGTCGTACTTGCCCTTTTTCGCCTGCAGCGTCCAGCCAGGCTTCGGCATCGGCTTCACAGCGATCACCCCTTCCGGAATCTGTACGCGAACGGCGGTCGTCGCCTTGCCGTCGCAGCCATGCGGCACCCGCAAAACGGCCTTGTAGGTCGAGCCGACCGCCGCCTCCTGGGTTTCGAACGTGACATGCGCGAAGGCGGCGCTGGTTCCGAGCGCGAGAAGTGCGCCGGCCGACAAAAGATATTTGTTCATGATGGTCCCTCGGATTTTCAAAATTTGTCGAACTGGCCCGGTCAATTGGCGTGATCGTCCATGGCGCCACCGCCCATGCCTTCGACAGCGAAATCGACGCTGACGGCGCCGGCCTTTTCGAAGGTCAGGGTAGCGGAGAACTTTTCGCCCTGTTTGGGTTGCCGCTTCAGGCCGATGAACATCAAATGATAGCCGCCAGGCGCAAGGGCTACCTTGCCGCCGGCCGGAATTTCCAGGCCGCCGGCAACCGGCCGCATGGTCATGACGCCGTCCTTGACGCCCATCTCATGCAGCTCGGCCTTTTCACAGACATCGGAGGAAATCGACACCAGCCGGTCCGGCGCACTGCCGTTGTTGGTGATGGTGAAATAACCGCCGGCAACTTTGGCGCCGGCCGGCGTGGCGCGCGACCAGGGGTGGCCGATCTCGAGATCGCCAACCTTGAACTCATGCGCGAGGACGGACTGGGCGCCTGTGAACAGCAGCGCAAGAGCCAGCACGGCAATGCCGACACGCTCTTCGATGCCGCGTAGAATGCCGCCGAGCATGGGACGCGCGGCGTCAGGGAAAAAATAGGACATGGTTGCTCCATGAAGTGAAGGTCGCGCCGTTGCCGGTCGCGAGCAGTTTGATCTTTGGATGGGTACGCCCACGAAAGGTTCCGCCGGGCAAACAGGCTCAGGCCGTCAGCGGCGGCGCGCGCGGATTCGACGGCGAGCGCTCACGCGCAAAGTCGAGATGGATGGCGGCCGGAAAGACAAAGGCGACCGTTTTGAAGGAAAGGCTGCCCAGCGCTAGGCCAGCGCCGGGCGGCGGCGCAAAGGCCGCCGAAACCATGCTGCAGCCGAGCACGCAGCATGTCGGCAGATGGGACGGCGGCTGGTTGCCGCCCGGAAGCTGGGTTGCGCCCTCATGGGTGCAGATGACGTTGCCGAAGGCATCGAGCTGCGATGCGTTGGTACCGGCGCCGAAGGCGAATGCGCCAAGCGTCGACTGGAGCAACAGCAGATAGGCCGCGACAAGCGCGGCCGGCATGCTCCATCGTCTCCTCGATACGCCCAAAGCCCTGCCTCTTCGCAGCAACGAACCATATCTAGCACGGGGCCGGCGGGTGGAAAATCGCCAAATCGCCGCGGCGCCAACGCGGCAGGCTCAATGCATGTCGCCCAAAAGTATAGCGGTTTTGGGACAACGACATGCATGAACAAGACACTGAACCGCGATGCGGTTCAGTGTTTTTGCAGCGACCGGCTCTCCGGGATCGAGGTCAGCAATGTCTGGCGCGCCGACTTCAGGTGCTTGCGGCAAGCGGCGTCGACCTTGCCGAGATCGCGTGATTTCAGCGCCTCTATGTAGACCAGATGCTCACCGATGGCGACTTCGTTGCGCTCGCGTTCCTGCGCCTTGTTCCACTGGTAATGGTAGTGGAAGATCATGGCGATGACATCGTAGAAATCGACGATGAAGCGGTTGCGCGACGCCCGGTGGATGAGCCGGTGGAAGCGCTCGTCGAGTTCGGAGAATTCGGTGAAGCGGGCGGCTATGTCGTTTGCCAACTGGCGATGCTCGTCTTCCAGGCGGTCGAGATCGGTCCAGACCGCGCTGTCCTGCGGTAAAGCGGCAAAGGCGGCCGCCGAGCGCAGTTCGAACATCTCGCGGATTTCGGTCAGCTCCAGCGCGAAGGCACGCGTAAAGCCCTTCAGCACCCAGTGACTGTTGCGGCGCTTCTCGATCAGGCCGAAGCGGGAGAAGCGGATCAGGAACTCGCGCACGCTGGTGGTGCCGACGCCGATCTCACGCGCCAGTTCGAGTTCGTTGATCTGCATGCCGGCTTCGGCGCCGCCGGCGAGCAGCCGACGCATGAACGACCGTTCGATGATCTCGGCCAGCGTGTCGGTCTCTTCCTCGGGGAAGAAATCATCGGGACGCGTCTCGCGCAGCACCGTCTTGGCGCGCTTGTTCCAGGCGATCAGCCCAGTCTCTTCCATGCGCGCGAGAATGGTGCGCACCGTGGTCCGGCTGACGCCAAGCAAGGTGCCCAGTTCCGGCTCCGAAGGCAGGCTGCGCGTTTCGTCGAGTAGCCGCAGGCAGCGGTTGTAGGCATCCTTGTAGACGTTGTTGCTCTTCGACATCCCTGATCCGTTGCACCCGTCGCTTGCCGCGGCCGGTTTGAAGCGCGATATGACGTTCCCATGGCCCTGAAAAGCGAATTCGCTTTCCGGAACACCCAAGGCATGCGGAACTCCCCAGTGAAAAAACAATTGACGCAAAACTGTTTTTTCACGATAAAAGACAATATCTCTAAACAGACGCGTGTCAATCCGTCCGCGCAACCCAGGATCACCCAGGAAACCGCCCGTGAACACCTCCAACTGCATTCTTCTATCCCCCGCCGACAATGTCGCCGTCGCCAACGGCCGCATCGAGATCGGCACCGCGCTGCCGGGCGGTGCCGTCGCCAGTGTGTTGATCGAGCCCGGCCACAAGGTGGCGATCAAGCCGATCGCCGCCGGCGAGGCCGTGGTGAAATACGCCCAGGCGATCGGTCGCGCGACACAGGATATTGCGGCGGGCGAGCACGTGCATTCGCACAATCTGGTGTTCGAATCCGGCCGCTTGCCGGTCGTGCCCCCGAGCGAGGCCGAGCACGCGACGGAGGCCGACCGCGCCCGCACCTTCATGGGCTATCGCCGCGCCGATGGCCGCGCCGGCACGCGCAACTTCATCGGCATCGTCGCCAGCGTCAATTGCTCGGCCACCGTCTGCCATTCCATCGCCGACACCGCCAACCGCACGCTTTTGCCGAAATATCCCGGCATCGACGGCTTCGTGCCGATCGTGCACGGCCAGGGCTGCGGCATGAGCGGCACCGGCGACGGCATGATGGTGCTGCACCGTACACTCGCCGGCTACGCCCGCCACCCGAATTTCGGCGGCGTGCTGATGGTCGGCCTCGGCTGCGAGGTCAACCAGCTCACCCTCTACGGCCAAAAGGGCGTCGCTGCCGGCAAGCGCCATTTCAACATCCAGGACGCCGGCGGATCGCGCAAATCGGTGGAAAAGGCGATGGACGTGCTGGCCGAGATCGCCGAGGAAGTGGGCCAGCTGAAGCGTGAGCCGATCCCGGTCAGCGAGATCGTCGTCGGCCTGCAATGCGGCGGCTCCGACGGCATGTCGGGCATTACAGCCAATCCGGCACTGGGCGCGGCTGTCGATATCCTGGCTGGCGTCGGCGGCATCGGCATCCTCTCCGAGACGACGGAGATCTATGGCGCCGAACATCTGCTTGCTTACCGCGCGGCAACGCCGGAGATCGCGCAGAAGCTCGACGGCTTTGTGAAATGGTGGGAGGACCATGTCGCCAAGCACGGCGCCTCGATCGACAACAATCCCTCGCCCGGCAACAAGCGCGGCGGCCTCACCACCATCCTGGAGAAGTCGCTCGGCGCGGTCGCCAAGGGCGGCCAGACGCCACTCAACGGCGTCTTCGGCTATGCCGAAAAAGTCACTGGCAGCGGTCTGGTGTTCATGGACACGCCCGGCTACGACCCGGTTTCGGCGACCGGCCAGGTGGCGGGCGGCGCCAACGTCATCGTCTTCACCACCGGCCGTGGCTCCTGCTTCGGCTGCCGTCCGACGCCGTCGATCAAGGTCGCCACCAACTCGACGATGTACCACCAGATGGAAGAGGACATGGACGTCAATTGCGGCGTCATCGCCTCGGGTGAAAAGACCATCGCCGGCATGGGCCGCGAGATCTTCGAACTGATCGTCGAAACGGCTTCCGGCCGCAAGACCAAGAGCGAGGACTTCGGCTACGGCGACAACGAGTTCGTGCCCTGGCATCTGGGCGCAACACTTTAGATTTTACTGATATAAAGTAGACTGCGCGCCGGCCAGTTGGCTGGCCACGGGGAGGTTGTGCATGGAAAGACGCCGCATCGGCCAGACAGCGCTGGAAGTCACCGAGGTCAGCTTTGGCGGCGCTGCACTTGGCGGCCTTTACCGCGCCTGTTCGCGCGAAGCGGCGATGGAGACGCTGCAGGGCGCCTGGGATGCCGGCCTGCGCTATTTCGACACCGCACCCTTTTACGGTTTCGGACTGTCGGAGCGCCGCTTCGGCGACTTCCTGCGCTACAAGCCGCGCGATTCCTATGTGCTGTCGACCAAGGTCGGCCGGCTGTTCCGCCCGGTGTCGGAGGATCAGGTTCCCGATCACTCCTATGTCGATCCGCTGCCCTTCGCGCTCGACTACGACTATTCCTATGACGGCATCATGCGGTCGGTCGAGTTCAGCTATGCGCGGCTTGGCCTAAACAGGATAGACATCCTGTTTGTCCACGACATCGGCGCCTACACCCATGGTGTCGAGAAGACCAAGCTGCACTTTCGCGACCTGATGGACGGCGGCCTCAAGGCACTCGAAGAGCTGAAACGGTCCGGCGTCATTTCCGCCTATGGGCTTGGCGTCAACGAGGTGCAGATCTGTCTGGACGTGATGCGCGAGGCGCCGCTCGACTGCATCCTGCTCGCCAGCCGCTATTCCTTGCTCGACCGCAGTGCCGAAGCGGAGTTGCTGCCCCTATGCCGGGCGCGGCAGACCTCCTTGGTCATTGGCGGCGTGTTCAACTCCGGCATCCTGGCGACCGGACCGGTGCAAGGCGCACATTTCGACTACCGCCCTGCCAGCCATGACGTGCTCGACCGCGTCGGCGCAATGGAGAGGATCGCCGCCGAGGGTGGCTATCCGCTCGCCGCCGCCGCGTTCCAATTCCCCTTGCATGAACCTGCCGTCGCCACCGTGCTGACCGGCACCGCCAAGCTGGCGAACCTGACGCGCAACCTCCAACTGCTCGACATCGACGTGCCGGAGACGGAATACGCCAGATATCGTCCCCACACGCTGGTGCAGGAGCTGGCGTGAAACTTCATATTCTTGCGGTCACACGAAGGAATGGATATTCCATATTGACGAAATGGTGGAATTAATATTCCATACATTCCCGGAATGGAACGGAAGCGTGACGGCGTCGATGGGGAGCAGCGCGGTGGATTTGCTTCTGCCAGACCTCGCAAGGACTGATCAAACACCGCTTGCATCGATCTGTTCGATGCATTATCAAAACATGGCAATTGTTTTTTATTGATAAAGTTCTGTTTGGGCCGCGCCTATCCGGACGGAGCTTCCGTAACGTTCACCGGGCGACTTTAGGGAGGAAACCTCATGAAATTCGCGACCAGCATTCTCAACCGCCGCGCCGTCATGGCGCTGGCAGCAGCTTCGATGCTCGCCGGCGTCATGCATTCGGCGCCGGTTTCGGCGGCGGACGTCACCATTCCGATCATCGTCAAGGATACCACGTCGTTCTACTGGCAGATCGTTCTGGCCGGCGCCCGCAAGGCCGGCAAGGATCTCGGCGTCAACGTGCCGGAACTCGGCGCCCAGGCTGAAACCGACGTCAACGGCCAGGTCTCGATCCTCGAGAACGCCGTTGCCAGCAACCCGGCGGCCATCGTCATTGCGCCGACCGAGTTCAAGGCGCTTGGCAAGCCGATCGATGAAGCCGCTGCCAAGGTCAAGGTCATCGGCATCGACTCCGGCGCCGACTCCAAGGCCTTCACCTCGTTCCTGACCACCGACAACGTCCAGGGCGGCCGCGTCGCTGCCGACGGCCTCGCAGCCGCCATCGGCGCCGCCAACGGCGGCAAGATCGAGGGCGACGTCGCCCTGATCACCAACGCACCGGGCGCCGGCTCGCTCGAACAGCGCAAGCAGGGCTTCACCGAACAGCTGGCCGCCAAATATCCGGGCCTCAAGCTGGTCGCCGATAAATATGCCGACGGCCAGGCCACCACCGGCCTCAACATCGCCACCGACCTGATCACCGCCAACCCGAACCTCAAGGGCATCTTCGCTTCCAACCTGATCATGGCGCAGGGCGTCGGCCAGGCTGTCGCGGAAAACAGCCTTGGCGGCAAACTGGCGCTGGTCGGTTTCGACAGCGACGAGAAGCTGATCAAGTTCCTCAACGACGGCGTCATTTCCGCCCTCGTCGTCCAGGATCCGTACCGGATGGGCTATGACGGCATCAAGACCGCACTCGCCGCCTCCAAAGGCGAGAAGGTCGAAGCCAATGTCGACACCGGCGCCAATCTGGTGACCAAGGACAACATGAAAGACCCCAAGATCGACGCGCTGCTCAATCCGAAGCTCTGAGCCGTCGCATCCGCAATCGTCTCCGGGGCACCTCGCCCCGGAGACACAAGCTGCCGCACAAACGGCTTGGCAATCCGCACGCCTGAGCTAGGCTGTTTTCGAGGCATATCCTTGCCTCGCCGCGTGCCAATCGTGAGGCCAGCCTGGGAAGCCAATCCGGGAGGCCAATCTGGGAGGATTGTCATGATTTCGACGGCGCAGGAACTGCATCCCACACCCGTTCTGGAACCGGGGCGGACCATCCTCGAATTGCGCGGGCTGGAGAAGCGCTATCCCGGCACACATGCGCTGAAGCCGGTCAACCTCGCCTTCAAGTCCGGCGAAATCCACGCCGTCGTCGGCGAGAACGGCGCCGGCAAATCCACGCTCATCAAGCTTCTGACCGGCGTCATGCCGCGCACCTCCGGAGAGATCGCCTGGGAGGGCCAACCGGCCGCCCTGGCGACGCCGCACGAGGCGATGGCGCTCGGCATCAATGCCGTGCACCAGGAAGTCGTGCTGTGCCGTCACCTGACTGTCGCCGCCAACATGTTCCTAGGCGAGGAGAATTCACGCTTCGGCATCCTGCAGCAGCGCGCCATGGTCAGGCAGGCGCAGACGATCATCGACGATCTCGGCTTCGACCTGCCGGCGCATGTCACCCTTGGCGACCTGACCATCGGCCAGCAGCAGTTGATAGCCGCCGCCCGCGCCACCGTGCGCGGCACCAAATTCCTGATCTTCGACGAGCCGACCGCCTACCTCACCCGCAAGGAGGCCGACCAGCTCTTCACCTTGATCCGTCGGCTGAAGGATGAAGGCGTGACGATCATCTACATCAGCCACCGCATGGAGGAAGTGTTCGAGCTCGCCGACCGTGTTTCCGTGCTGCGCGACGGCACGCTGGTCGGCACCCGCAACATCGCCGAGACCAACGATGCCGAGCTGGTCAAGATGATGATCAACCGCTCGATCGAGCAGGTCTATCACAAGGAGCATTTCACGCCGGGCGCCGCCATTATCGAGGCGAGAAGCCTGTCCGGCAAGGGCTTCGAAAATGTCTCGATGACGGTCCGCGCCGGCGAGATCGTCGGACTCTATGGCCTGATCGGCGCCGGACGCAGCGAGTTCGTCACCACGCTTTACGGCCGCCACCGCAAATCCGCCGGCCAGATCCTCTGGGAAGGCAAGGAGGTGCAGGTCAATTCCGAGCATGACGCGATCAAGCTCGGCATGGCGCTGGCGCCGGAAAGCCGCCGCGACCAGGGCCTCTGCCTCAACCTGCCGGTCGGCTTCAACCTCAACCTGCCGATCTACAAGCGAATCTCGAACAATCTGCTGATTTCGAGCACGCAGGAGAAGACGCAAGCTGATCGCCAGATCGCCGATCTGCGCATCAAGACACCGACGCGCGGCGCGCTGGCATCCAGCCTGTCGGGCGGCAACCAGCAGAAGATCGTCATCGGCAAATGGCTGGCGCACGGCGCCAAGCTGTTCATCTTCGACGAACCGACGGTCGGCGTCGATGTCGGCACCAAGGCCGAGATCTACCGCCTGTTCGGCGCACTTTTGTCAAAGGGCGCCGGCATCATCCTGATCTCGTCCTATCTGCCGGAAGTCTATGAACTCGCCGACACGCTGCATGTGTTCCGGCGCGGCAAACTGGTGGCGACGCACGGTTTTCACGCAGCCAGCCACGAGGATATTCTTACTCAGGCGCTCGCCGAGAAACAAGAAAAGCTGGGAGGACAAATATGAGCACCGAGGCGATTGCCGTCGAAAAACCGAAGCGCAACTATAATGTCCTGTTTGGGCTGACGCTTTTGGCGCTGCTGGTTCTGCTCTGGATCCTTCTCTCCGTGGCGACGACGAGCTTCGCCTCCGCCAACAACATGGCCAATCTCTTGCGCCAGGGCTCGATGATCGCCATCATGGCGGTCGGCCAGACTTTCGTCATCATCACCGGCGGCATCGACCTGTCGGTCGGCGCCGTGGTCGGTTTCGCCACCGTGGTCGTGGCCATGATGATCAATGCCGGCTTCCCCATCTGGCTCGCCATTCTGGTGACGCTGCTGGTCGGCGTCGCCATCGGCATGTTCCACGGCTTCGGCATCGTCAAGATGGGCCTGCCGCCCTTCATCATCACGCTGGCAACGCTGACCTCGCTGCGCGGCATCGGCCTTTTGATGACCAACGGCAATTCGATCAACATCAACAGCGACACCTTCACCGCCTTCTCGCGCAATTCCTTCATCGGCATCCCCAACCTGTTCTGGATGGTGATCCTGGTCGGCATTCCGGCCTATATTTTCCTGCACCACAGCCGCTGGGGCCGATACCTGTTTTCGGTCGGCTCCAACGCCGAGGCCTCGCGCCTGTCCGGCGTCAATGTCCAGCGCACCATCTACATGGCCTACACGCTGTCGGGCCTGTGCGCCGCCTTTGTCGGCGTGCTGCTGGCGGCCCGCATCGGCATCGGCAACCCGACGCAGGCCGAGGGCTGGGAGCTGCAGGCGATCGCGTCTTCGGTCATCGGCGGCACCTCGCTGTTCGGCGCCGTCGGCTCGGTGCATGGGCCGCTGCTCGGCGCCTTCATCCTGGCCACCATCAACAACGGCGCCAACCTGCTCAACGTCAACTCGTTCTGGCAGCGCATCATCACTGGCGCGCTGATCATCATCATCGTCTACTTCGACGGCCTGCGCCGCCGCGGCAAGTAGCGATCCCGCAATCAACCGCCGGCCCGCCACACCAACGGGCCGGCGATTTCATGACTGGATTAGCGCATGAAAGCCGTCCTCTGCCGTTCGCCCGGCGATCTTGTCCTTGAAGACCGGCCCGCACCAGAGGCACCGCCTCCCGGCTGGGCGCTGGTGGCGGTCAGCCATGTCGGCATCTGCGGCACCGACTACCACATTTTCGAGGGCAAGCACCCGTTCCTCGCCTATCCCCGCATCATGGGCCATGAGGTGTCGGGAACGATCGTCGAGGCCGGCGACGGCGTCGATCTTGCCGTTGGTGAGCCCGTGGTGATCAACCCCTATCTTTCCTGCGGCAAGTGCATCGCCTGCCGGCACGGCAAGCCCAATTGCTGCGTCAGGATCGAGGTCTTGGGCGTGCATCGAGACGGCGCCATGTGCGAACGGATTCTGGTGCCGGCGCAAAATCTCTATCCCGCCAACGGCCTTTCGCTGGCCGACGCCGCCGCAGTCGAGTTCCTGGCCATCGGCGCGCATGCAGTGCGGCGCGCCCGCGCCGACCCCGGCGCCCGCACGCTGGTCATCGGCGCTGGCCCGATCGGGCTCGGCACCGCCATCTTCGCCCGCATCGCCGGGCTCGACGTGACGCTGCTCGACATGAGCAGTGAAAGGCTCGCCTTCGCCGCAAATGAGCTTGGTTTCCAGACCCTCGACGGGTCGCGCGGCGCGGTGCCCGATCTGGTCAAGGGAGCGACATCAGGCGAAGGCTTCGATGTCGTCTTCGACGCCACCGGCAACACCCAATCGGTGCAGTCGGCTTTCGCCCATGTCGCGCATGGCGGAACGCTGGTGCTGGTCTCCGTCGTCAAGGACGACATCAGCTTTTCCGATCCGGAATTCCACAAGCGCGAGATGACGCTGATCGGCAGCCGCAACGCGCTGCGCGCCGACTTCGATCACGTCGCCGCCTCGATCCGCAACGGCGCCGTGCCCCTGGCCAAGCTCGTCACACACCGCACCACACTCGCCGGCACGCCGCGCGATCTCGCCCGCTGGGCACACGAGAAATCCGGCCTGATCAAGGCTGTGATCGAGGTCGGATAGAGGCGCCTGTTCGACACGAATTCGGAGATCGTTGAGCGCCCAACTTGGTAGATCTGATGCTTTGGCGACTAGCCGCAACATCCATCGCTTCGTCATCCTATGGCGGAGCGAGGAGCGAAGCGACGCGGCGCAGACCATAGGATCCATGCCGTGACCTGAGAGCGTTGCTTCGGTGCAGAATTCTGCGCCGCTGCGCTCTTCGCCCGAGATCGCGGCATGGATCCTTGGGTCTCCGCGACGGAGCTGCGCTCCTGCTTCGCCCAAGGATGACGACGTTAGCTACAGCGCCGACAGCTTCAGCTCCACCCGCTCGGCCGGGAAGCGCGACTCGGAAAACTGGATCGGCTGGCCGTCCGGCGTGACGTTGACGGCAACCGTGACCAGCACGATGGCGCCCGGCAGCAGGTCGAGGTCGGCAAGGTCCGCCGCATCGGCATGGCGCGCCGACAGCACGGTCGATTGCCGGAGATAGTCGTCGATGCCGAAACGCGCCAGCGATGCGGTGATCGAGCCGGTTTGCGCCATCGCGGCATCGATGCCGGCAAAGCGCCGGGCCTCGAACCAGCCGGCAGCACGCGACACCGGCCGTCCGTCGGCTTCGCCGCGCGTTTCCAACCGGATCACATCGGCTCCCCTGGCAAGGCCAAGGCCCTCGGCAACGCGCTGGCTGGCCGGCTCGATCGACGAGGCGAGCAGGACGATGTGCCGTTCCGTCGTTTGCCCTTGCAGCCCTGTCGAAAAGCGTGTGCGCGCGCCGATCGGATAGGACAGCCGCTTGCGCGACAGTACGAAGGTGCCGCGCCCCTGCTCGGCCCGCAGCACGCCTTCCCTTACAAGGGCCGATATGGCGCTGCGCACCGTGTGACGGTTGACGCCATAGCGTTCTGCCAGCGCCACCTCCGGCGGCAACGCTGCATTCTCCGTGAAATCGCCGATGGCGATCGCATGCAGGATCTTGTCGGCGATCTGCCGCCACAGCGAAACGCCACTGCGCCGCTCGATGCTGTCCGCTGCCAGCCGCCCGACTATCATTGCCCCAACCTTCCAGCGCCCAGTCTTATATCGCTGTCATCCACCCGTCATGGACACGCGTTAGATAATAGGTATAATTTGTATAGTTGTCTATATCAATAGACAAATTGACAAAGAGGAATGCTGCTGATGCGAGGACAGGAAGCCCGCGACCAGGCCGAGCGCAAGGCCGCCATGGCGACACTGGCGCAATCCAGCGGCGATGACATCGTCCGGCTCTGGAATGAAGCCGGATTGCCTTCGGAAGCAGAACTGCTGCGCGGCCCCGAGACCGGGCTGGTCACCGTGCGCGGCCGCATCGGCGGCGGCGGCGCGCCCTTCAACGTCGGCGAGGCGACCGTCACCCGCGCCACCGTCCGGCTGCCCTCCGGGCAGGTCGGACATTGCTATGCGCTTGGCCGCGACAAGCAGAAGGCGAAGCTGGCGGCCATCGCCGACGCGCTGTGGCAGGACCCTGCCCGCCGCAATGAAGTCGAGACCGGACTGATAGCGCCCCTGCGGTCGGCTCTGACCGCAGCGCATGAAAAACGCCGCGCCGAGACGGCGGCAACGAAGGTGGATTTCTTCACCATGGTTCGCGGAGAAGACTGATGGACATTGCAGCGCAATCGATAGAGGGCGGTTTCGCCGATCCGGTCTTCAATGCCCAGACGGTGTTCCGCGCCGTCATGGACGCAATGGCGCGGCCAGGCAGCGTGCAGCCGCTGCCGGCCTTCGCCCGCCCGCCGGCGCCGCTCTCGGCGGCCGCCGGCGCCATCGCACTGGCGCTGTGCGATAACGACACCCCGCTCTGGCTCGACCCGGCCCTGCAAGCTTCCACCGCGATCAGATCCTGGCTTGGGTTCCACACCGGCGCGCCCGTGGCCAACACACCGGCCGATGCGCATTTCGCCTTCATCGCGGCCCCGGCCGAGATGATGTCGCTCGATGGTTTTTCGCAGGGCACGCAGGATTATCCCGACCGTTCGACCACGCTGATCCTGCAAGTCGGCGATCTCGTCTCCGGCACGCCGCTGTTGCTTGAAGGTCCCGGCATCGAAACCAGCGCCACGATCGCGCCGGCACAGATGCCGCGCCATTTCGTCGAGCAGTGGAAACAGAACATCAAGCGCTTTCCCAGAGGCGTCGACATCATACTCGCCACCGCTGATGGCATTGCCTGCCTGCCGCGCACGACGCGCATCAAGACGATGGAGGCGTAAGATGTATGTCGCGGTGAAAGGTGGCGAAGCCGCAATCGCCAACGCCCACAGCCTGCTTGCCGACCGCCGCCGCGGCGACCGTTCGCTGCCGGCACTACGTCTCGACCAGATCGTCGAGCAGCTGGCGCTCGGCGTCGATCGGGTGATGAGCGAAGGCTCGCTCTATGATCGTGAACTGGCCGCACTCGCCATCGTCCAGGCGCGCGGCGACATGATCGAGGCGATCTTCCTGGTGCGCGCCTATCGCACCACGCTGCCACGCTTCGGCTACTCCAGGCCCATCGACACCGCCGGGATGCTGGTCGAGCGACGTGTGTCGGCGACCTACAAGGATCTGCCCGGCGGCCAGTTGCTCGGGCCCACTTTCGACTACACCCACCGGCTGCTCGATCCCGAGCTTGCCGCCGGCGCTGACGTCGCCCAGCCCTTGCTGCGCGAGACGGAAGCGCAAGCCATGCCGCGCGTATCGGCGATCCTCGACCGCGAAGGCCTGATCGAACCCGACGGCGACATGCCGCAGGATCACGTCCCCGGCGACATCACCCGCGAGCCGCTCGAATTCCCGATGGCGCGCGACATCCGCCTGCAGGCGCTGTCACGCGGCGATGAAGGGTTTCTGCTGGCGCTCGGCTATTCCACCCAGCGCGGCTATGCCCGCAACCATCCCTTCGTCGGCGAGATCCGCATGGGCGAGGTCGAGCTCGAGCTCGACGTGCCCGAGCTGCCCTTCGCGGTGCCGCTCGGCACTGTCCGCGTCACCGAATGCCAGATGGTCAACCAGTTCAAAGGCTCGGCCAAGGCGCCGCCGCAATTCACCCGCGGCTACGGCCTGGTCTTCGGCCAGAGCGAGCGCAAGGCGATGGCGATGGCGCTGTGCGACCGGGCGCTGCGCGCGAAGGAGCTCGGCGAGGATGTCGTCGCCGCGGCCCAGGACGAGGAGTTCGTCATTTCGCATTCCGACAACGTCCAGGCGACCGGCTTCGTCGAACATCTGAAGCTGCCGCACTATGTCGACTTCCAGGCCGAACTCGACCTCGTGCGCCGCATGCGCGCCGAATACGACGCCCGCGGAAATGCCGACATGCTGGAAGACAAGAAGGAGGCGGCGGAATGAGCCTAGTCGCCCGACCCGCCATCACCGCCACCGCTGTCGTGCGAATGGTCGCCATGCCCGCCACTGTAGCCGCCGCCGATGCCAACGCTCTCGCCATGCGCGCCTTCCCTGGCTGCGGGAAAAACCATTCTTCGGAGGATAAACGCGACCACGCCGACGAACGCCAGCAGCAGAATTCCGATATGCAGCCAAGCGGTCTGGGTCATCCGATTTCGCCCCTGTTTCCGCGTCCTGGACGCCAATTCAATAGCACAATGTGGATGTGATCGCCATGACCGACATCGCCACCTACAACTTCGCCTATCTCGACGAGCAGACCAAAAGGATGATCCGCCGGGCGATCCTCAAGGGCATCGCCATTCCCGGCTACCAGGTGCCGTTTGCCTCGCGCGAAATGCCGATGCCCTATGGCTGGGGCACTGGCGGCGTCCAGGTCACGGCTTCGATCATCGGCCCGGACGATGTGCTGAAGGTCATCGACCAGGGCGCCGACGACACCACCAACGCGGTCTCGATCCGCGCCTTCTTCAAGAAGGTCGCCAACATCGCGGTGACCACTGATACCGCCAGCGCCACCATCATCCAGACCCGCCATCGTATCCCCGAACATCCGCTGACGGCGGGCCAGGTGCTTGTCTACCAGGTGCCGATCCCGGAACCCTTGCGCTTCCTCGAGCCACGCGAGACTGAAACGCGGAAAATGCATGCGCTGGAGGAATACGGCCTCATGCATGTGAAACTTTACGAGGACATCGCCAAACACGGCCGCATCGCCACCACCTATGCCTATCCGGTCAAGGTCGAGGGCCGCTATGTGATGGACCCGTCGCCGACGCCGAAATTCGACAATCCCAAGATGCACCGCTCACCGGCTTTGCAGCTGTTTGGCGCCGGGCGCGAAAAGCGCATCTACGCGGTGCCGCCCTTCACCGACGTGGTCAGCCTCGACTTCGAGGACCATCCGTTCGAGGTGCAGACCTTCGACCAGCCCTGCGCGCTGTGCGCGGCAGAGAATGTCTATCTCGACGAGGTCATCCTCGACGACCATGGCGGCCACATGTTCGTCTGCTCCGACACCGACCACTGCGAGAAGCGGCGCAACGCCCCTACCTCCCCCTTGTGGGGAGGTCGCGCCGAAGGCGCGGGTGGGGGTCTTGACCAATCCACGCCCCACTCAACCCCCACCCCGGCGCTGCGCGCCGACCCTCCCCGCAAGGGGGAGGGTAAGGAGATACAATGACCGACGAACCGCTGCTGCGCGTCTCGGCGCTCTCCAAATTCTACGGCTCGCGCGTCGGCTGCGACAACGTCTCCTTCGACCTGTGGCCGGGCGAAGTCCTGGCTGTCGTCGGCGAGTCCGGCTCCGGCAAGACGACATTGCTCAACTGCCTGTCGACGCGGCTGCTGCCAAGTTCCGGCACCGCCAGCTACCGCATGCGCGACGGCCAGTTCCGCGAACTCTACCGCATGAGCGAGGCAGAGCGCCGCTTCCTGATGCGTACCGACTGGGGTTTTGTCCACCAGAACCCGGCCGACGGCCTGCGCATGACGGTGTCGGCCGGCGCCAATGTCGGCGAGCGGCTGATGGCGGTCGGCGACCGTCACTACGGCAAGATCCGCGCCACCGCCGTCGACTGGCTGTCACGCGTCGAGATCGACGAGGACCGCATCGACGACGACCCGCGCGCCTTTTCAGGCGGCATGCGCCAGCGCCTGCAGATTGCCCGCAACCTCGTCACCGGCCCGCGCCTGGTGTTCATGGACGAACCGACAGGCGGCCTCGACGTCTCGGTCCAGGCGCGCCTGCTCGACCTGCTGCGCGGGCTGGTCACCGACCTTGGTCTCGCGGCCATCGTCGTCACCCACGACCTTGCCGTGGCGCGGCTTTTGTCGCAGCGCATGATGGTGATGAAGGACGGCCGCGTCGTCGAAAGCGGTCTCACCGACCGCGTGCTCGACGACCCGCGCGCGCCCTACACCCAGTTGCTCGTTTCCTCGATTCTGCAGGTTTGACGATGAAGTCTCAAAGCGCGTGTTCGCGAAACCTTGGCGCGAGGCACCCCCCTCTGGCCTGCCGGCCATCTCCCCCGCAAGGAGGGAGATCGGCTGTCCCTGCTGCTTTCACCAATTACCAAGGCTGCAAGAAAAGCGCTGCGGGTGAAACTGCCAATCTCCCCCCTTGCGGGGGAGATGTCCGGCGGGACAGAGGGGGGTGCCTCGCGCCGAGACCTCGCAACCACCCGCTTCGAGATTTCACCGTTATTCCGCACGTGCAATTGCATTGGCCAGAGGGGGGTGTTGGCCCACAAACGAATGACGATTGGAGAACCTTCTGATGGCCACCCCCCTTGTTGTCTCGGACGTCGCCAAGAGCTTCACCATGCATCTGCGCGACGGCATCAAACTGCCTGTTGTCGCCGGTGTCTCGTTCTCGATCAGGGCCGGCGAGTGCACCGTGCTCGGCGGCCCGTCCGGTGCCGGCAAGAGCTCGATCCTGAAGATGCTCTACGGTAACTACGCCGTCGACCAAGGCCAGATCATCGTCACGCACGATGATGGGCTGATCGACCTCGCCACCGCCAGCCCGCGCACCGTGCTTGCGGTGCGCCGGCAAACGATCGGCTATGTCAGCCAGTTCCTGCGCACCGTGCCGCGCGTTTCGGCGCTCGATGTCGTCGCCGAACCGCTGGTCGAGCGCGGCGAGGATCGCGAGATTGCCCGCGGCAAGGCACGCGCCTTGCTGGCGCAGCTCAACCTGCCGGAGAAACTCTGGGCTTTGCCGCCTGCGACCTTCTCCGGCGGCGAGCAGCAGCGCGTCAACATCGCGCGCGGCTTCATCACCGAGCATCCGATCCTGCTGCTCGACGAGCCGACCGCCTCGCTCGATGCCAGGAACCGCGATGTCGTGATCGAGCTCATCGCCGCCAAGAAGGCGGCCGGCGTCGCCCTGCTTGGCATCTTCCACGCCCACGACGTGCGCGAGGCGGTTGCCGACCGCATCATCGACGTCACCGCTTTCGCTCCCGGAAAAATTGCCGCATGACCAGGAAATTGTCGGAGACACCGCTGGTCCACCCGACGGCGGAGGTGCAGAACTCGACGCTCGGCCGCTGGACCGAGATCGCCGACCGCAGCCGGGTGTTGGAGAGCGAACTCGGCGACTATTCCTACATGATGCAGGACTGCGCCGTCTGGTGCGCCACGGTCGGCAAGTTTTCCAACATCGCCGCAAGTGTGCGCATCAACGCCACCAACCACCCGACCTGGCGGCCGACGCTGCACCATTTCACCTACCGCGCCTCGGATTATTGGGATGACGCCGAGCACGAGAGCGAATTCTTCGCCCAGCGCCGCGCCAAACGCGTCACCATCGGCCACGACACGTGGCTCGGCCATGGCTCGACCATCCTGCCCGGCGTCACCGTCGGCGATGGTGCCGCGGTCGGCGCCGGCGCTGTCGTCTCGAAGGATGTCGCCCCCTACACCATCGTCGCCGGCGTGCCGGCAAAACCGATCCGTGAGCGCTTCGACCGCCGCACCGCCGAACGTTATCAGGCGCTTGCCTGGTGGGACTGGGATCATGCCAGGCTGCGCAACGCCCTCGATGATTTTCGCGAACTATCAGCCAATCAGTTTTTGGATAATCACGGAGGTTGACGCTCCGAACAAGTCAGCCGCTCAGGCAAACGTCCAAAATAATAGAAAGGCACGTTAACGTCATAAAAATAGCAATGACAGCCTGGTGTCGCCTAATAGATTCTATGAATTTCACGTCATAACCAATATCTACCAGAGCTTTTGTTTTCGCATCAACGCTACTCGCGAAACGGATCGTAACCAACGCGATCACGAAAATAAAAATCATTAAAACAATGGCTGTATCGCGCCCATTTTTGTAACTATACAAATAACCCGATATCGGATGGTTTAAGCTGCCAACTCGATGTACGGACATCAGGAGTAGGCCCATTGCAAAGCTTGTTACAGCGACCAC
Source organism: Mesorhizobium sp. M0618 (assembly GCF_040320765.1). Taxonomy (NCBI): domain Bacteria; kingdom Pseudomonadati; phylum Pseudomonadota; class Alphaproteobacteria; order Hyphomicrobiales; family Phyllobacteriaceae; genus Mesorhizobium; species Mesorhizobium sp. M0618. The sequence goes on from NZ_JAMYQH010000008.1 coordinate 205,836, forward strand.
TCCTGTAACATACAATCGCAACCACCGGCGCCAGTGTGCCAATTGGGGAAGCCTCCCGCCCATATGGGTCTGAATCCTTATTTCATTGTTGATCATGTGAAAACCCCGCAGCTTCCCTTTGCGAAGCTTTGTCTGTCATATCCTGCTTTTTGGTCCGGTTTCATATCCCTGACACATCGTCGGGGCAGGACGCGGTCTTTCCCCTTGGTGATTGCAATGCCTGCTTCTGTCAGACCGTCGCCCGCCGGATACTTTGCCGGCTCCAATCCGACCACCCCGGTTCATCTCGGCCCCGCTACGACACATCAGGCAATTTCCTGATCGAGCCCGGCAACACGGTCGTCAGCCATCTCGTCAGCGGTTCGCCGTCCGAGGCTGTCGTGCTTGGAGCACTTCGAGGAACTGCAGGTCTTGGGCCGACCGTAACGCCGCGTCTGTGGAGCGTAACAAAACTGACATCACCGCGACACGGCAGGTTCATGTGGCTGCGTTAGGCGAGTGCCTGACGATCAATATGGTCCGGACTGGAGCCTGCCCCCATGTCAGCAACCTCGGCCACGCTCGAAATCCGCGGCGTCACCCGACGATTTGGCAAGAACACCGCCGTCAGCGACATCAACATCGCGATTCCGCAGGGTCAGATGGTTGGCATTATCGGCCGTTCGGGCGCCGGCAAATCAACTCTTCTGCGCATGATCAACCGTCTCATCGATCCCAGCCAGGGGTCGATTTTTTTTGACGGAGCCGAGGTCTCGCAGTTGCGCGGCTCGCCGCTGCGGCGCTGGCAGCGCGACTGCGCCATGATCTTCCAGCAGTTCAACCTGGTGCCGCGCCTCGACGTGCTGACCAATGTGCTGCTCGGAAAACTGAACCACCGTTCGACCATCACCAACCTGTTCGGCATGTTCTCTCGCGCCGAATGCGCCGAGGCGGTCGCCGCACTCGAGCGGCTCGACATTGCCCGTACAGCGCTGCAGCCCGCCGGCACCTTGTCGGGCGGCCAGCAGCAGCGCGTCGCCATTGCCCGCGCCATGATGCAGCAGCCCAGGGTGATCCTCGCCGACGAGCCGATCGCGTCGCTCGACCCGCTCAACGCCAAGGTGGTGATGGATTCGCTACAGGACATCAATTTGCGCGAAGGCATCACGGTCGTCACCAATCTGCACACGCTGGATACCGCCCGCACCTATTGCAACCGCATCATCGGCATGGCCGCCGGCAAGGTCGTCTTCGACGGACCGCCGGAAGAGCTCAACCGCGAGGCCGTGCGCCTCGTCTATGGCGCCGACAGCAATGGCCAGGAAATCTCCGAGGCCATCACCTCGACCAGCGTTGCCTTCAGCCGAAAGATCGCCGCATCCGCCGGACCGCTCGAGCCCGCATTCCCGGGATACTGAGAGCGGCCTGGATCGACAGCCCGCGTCAAGGGCACCTGTCAAAATCGAGAACGCTGCCGGCGCGGGGCCGGAACCTACAGGAGAGATTACAGATGTTCAGGAAGATGGTTTTCAGCGCCGTTTCGGTGCTCGCCATGGCGACCAGCATGGCCCATGCCGCCGACATGAAGGAATTTCGCGTCGGCATCCTCGGCGGCGAAAACGAAACCGACCGGCTGCGCAACTACCAGTGCCTCGCCGACCATCTGAAGGCCGAATTCGGCTTCGAAAAGGTCTCGCTGTTCCCCGCCGCCGACTATGACGGCGTGATCCAGGGCCTGCTTGGCGGCACGCTCGACTTCGCCGAACTCGGCGCTTCCGGCTACGCCAGCATCGCTCTCAAGGACCCGAAGGCGGTCACCCCGATCCTCACCACCCAGCAGACCGACGGTGCCACCGGCTACTATTCGATCGGCCTGGCGCTGAAATCCTCCGGCATCACCGATATCAAGTCGGCCAAGGGCAAGAAGCTCGGCTACGCCGATCCGGATTCGACCTCCGGCTATCTGATCCCGCTGACCCAGATCCCGAAGGACACCGGCGCTTCGAACGAAACCTTCTTCGCTTCGACCCAGTTCAACGGCGGCCACGAGAACAACGTTCTGGCCGTGCGCGACGGCAAGGTCGACGTGGCGGTGGACGATTCCTCCGGCATCGGCGACTTCAAGGATGGCTACACCTCCGGCACCTTCCACAAGGAAGTCGCTAAGGGCGCCGTCGACCCCAACGACTTCGTCGAAGTCTGGCGCTCGGGCCTGATCCCGAACGGCCCGCTGGTCGTGCGCACCGCGCTCGGCGACGAAATGACCGCCAAGCTCGCCGACTTCTTCACGCAGTTGCCGAAGAAGGACAAGGCTTGCTTCGAAGGCGTCGAAGGCGGCGATTTTACCGGCTACGTCCCGGTTAAGGCGGACTTCTACAACGTCATCGTCGAAGCCCGTAAGGCAGCCATTGGCGGCTAACGGCGAAATCAGGAAGGGCGGCGTCGAGAAAACGCCGCCCTTCTTGCATGTCCGATCATGACCCTTTCCGTGACAGCCCCTTCCGGCGCCACTCACCAGATGGCCGACGCCTGGCGTCGCCAGACGTCCTTGCGCCGGCTCTACACCGCCATCGGTGTCGGCCTTCTCATCATCGCGCTCGGCAGCACCATGTGGTTCGCCGACGAGGCCAATGCCGGGCATTTCTTCGACCGGTTGCCGCATTTGCTGGACTTCCTGAGCTGGCTCGTCCCCAAGGACTGGAACGATGTCTGGCGGGCGATGCTCGATATCGCTTCCCCGCATGACACCGGCACCCAGGAATTCAACTTTCCGCTTGGCCGCTCCTATGTCTGGGGCAGCTTCTACATCCCCGAATATTTCGAGCTGATGCTGACCACGCTCAACGTGGCGTTGGTCTCGACCTTCATCGGCTTCGTCTTAGCCGTGCCGTTCTCCTTCATCGCGGCGCGCAATCTGACGCCGCATCCGGTGCTGCGGCTGATCGTCAAGCGCCTCATGGAGCTGCTGCGCGCCTTTCCCGAGATCGTCATCGCGGGCCTGTTCGCCGCCATCGTCTCGATCGGCCCGATCGCCGCCATCATCGCCATCGGCCTGCATTCGATCGGCGCGCTGGGCAAGCTGTTCTACGAGATCAACGAGAACATCGACATGCGCGCCGAGGAAGGACTGAGGGCTGTCGGCGCCAACTGGTTCGAGCGGGTGCGCTTTGCCGACCTGCCGCAGGTGCTGCCCAACTTCATGTCCTACACGCTGCTGCGTGTTGAGATAAATGTCCGCATTTCCACCATCATGGGCGCGGTCGGCGGCGGCGGCATCGGCGAGGAGTTGAAGCTGTCGATCTCGCGCGGCTTCGGCGCCAAGACGATAGCCCTCGTGCTGCTCCTGTTCACGACGATCTTCATCGTCGACCAGTTCTCCGCCTGGCTGCGCCGCAAGCTGGTCGGCGAGCAGGCATTCGTGGTGGGGGCTTGACCATGGCTGCCTTGACCGCCGATCAAATCCAGTCGATCGAAGATCGCTTCCCGCAGGTTTTCCAGCGGCCGTTCCACAAGCGCTTCGGGCCGCTGATGCTGCTTGGCGGCATCTTCCTCTACCTGCTCTATGCCCTGTGGTTCTTCAACCTGCCGCAGGTCATGCGGGAATCGCACTGGGAGCGCCTGCCGTTGTTTCTGACCCAGTGGATCAGCTACGACGTGCAGCCGATCTTCCGCCTCGACGAACCGCGGATCACCCCTAAATATCCACGCTTCTCGGTGCTCGGCCCGAACCCAGATCCGGACTGGGTCAAGACCAATGCCGATGGTTCGGTGACGGTTCTTATCGACGGCACCGCCAAGTCGATCACCTTCACCAAGACGCAGGCGACGATAATTGCCCATGGTGAGACCGTTGCGGTCGCGCTTGGCACCGGCAAGCCGCTGATCTCGGGACCGGTTCCCGGCTGGATCACCGCGCATGAAGATGAGGTCGTCGCCGACATGGGCTTTGCCGGCGAGGCCCGTGTCGCCGTTGACCGCGTCAGGATCCGAAAGCGATTTCTCGGCTGGGCAAACTTCGTCTTCGACACCCGCTCCCCCTTCTTCGGCAAGTCGGCAAGCGAAGTCGCCTCGCTGATCGTCTCCGGACCGGAACTGAAACCAGGCACGTCCAATCTGGCGCTGGCCGGCAACAACGTCTGGAACAACGCCCAATGGCAGCACGGCGACGTCTGGACGAAGCTGTTGCAAACCATTGTCATGGCTTTTCTCGGCACCATGCTTGGCGGCATCGTCGCCTTTCCGCTGGCCTTCTTCGCCGCCCGCAACATCACGCCAAGCGGGTTGCTGAGCCAGATCCTGAAACGCTTCTTTGATTTCATGCGCTCGGTCGACATGCTGATCTGGGCGCTGTTCTTCACCCGCGCTTTCGGTCCCGGCCCACTGGCAGGCAGTGCCGCCATCTTCTTCACCGAGATCGGCACCCTCGGCAAAGTCTATTCGGAAGGCCTCGAGAACATCGATGACAAGCCACGCGAGGGCATCAAGTCGACCGGAGCCAATGGCCTTCTGGTGCAGCGCTACGGCGTGCTGCCGGAAGTGGTGCCGGTGTTCATCAGCCAGACGCTCTACCAGTGGGAATCCAACACCCGCGGCGCGACCATCATTGGCGCTGTCGGCGCCGGCGGCATCGGCCTGAAGCTGTGGGAAGCAATGCGCACCAACTCCAACTGGGCCAACGTCTTCTACATGGTGCTGCTGATCCTGGCCGTTGTCTTCATCTTCGACAACATCTCCAACTTCCTGCGCCGCCGGCTGAGCCAGACGATCCACGACTACAACAGGCTTCAGGCTGAGCAGGGATGATCGTCCTGTGGTTAACAATTGGGCGAAAAGTCGGCGGGACAGCACCCCCCTCTGGCCTGCCGGCCATCTCCCCCGCAAGGGGGTGTTTGGACCGGAGACATCGCGAACAGGTGTGCGAGGACATCGCGAACAGTTTTGTCACTTATCGTCTGCAGAGGTTGAGGT